>NZ_SNMT01000024.1:0-70188 GCF_013350575.1 Salmonella sp. SG203 | reverse complement strand
GGTGGCGCGTTATGAGGTGAGGGTGCTGGACGTGAAGGATGAGCCCGGAAAAAGGCCGGTGACGGAGAAACAGCGTTCCGCGCTCCGGACGACGCAGACCCGCCGGGTGGGGAATGCGGATGAGGGCGTGAGGGCACAGATGAGGGATATCTGGAACAGCCTGCAGCGGGGAAGAAAGTCATGAGCGGGCGTAACAGTCCCCGGGTGGTGGTGTACGGAGATGAGTGGGCGGTGACGGCGGCGGAGAATGCCAGTCCCGGGTTGATGAGCCGGTCGCGGACGGCACGTCTGGTCAGGGACATCCGTCAGGAGGCGCTGAGGCGTCTGCCGGGGACGGTGAACGCGCGGCAGTGGTTTATCCTGTGCTGTCTTGCGGAGGGGATGAAGGGAGGAGAGGTGGCGGCCCTGACGGGGCTGAAGGAGAAGACGGTGAGTCTGTACCGGCGTCATGCGCTGGCGGCGCTGGGTATGGAGACGGTGGTGAGGGGAATGCCGCTGTACCGCGGTGTGCTGGTACGGGAGGGACTGCAGCGATACCCGGTGACGGGTACGGCAGACTTGCTGTGTGCCGGGGAGGGTCAGGTGAGCGTACAGGAGGCAATATGACGGCAGTGAACAGCATCAGTATCACGCTGAATGGACAGGAAAGAGATTTTTTTTACCGGGATATTCATTCAGATAGGAGTGTCATTGAGCAGAATTTTATTAACAAAGAGTATTCGACGGGGATGTTTGCCCGTGACCGTGATATACAGGCGCGTTACAGGGATATTCTGGCCGCGGGGATGAAACCGGTGATAGTGGATTGTGGCGCGAATATCGGGACGTCAGTTCTGCATTTTCTGGGGGAATATCCACAGGCGCGTGTGGTGGCGCTGGAGCCGGCGCCGGATAATTTTGCGCTTCTGGAGCTGAATACGCGGGGTCTGGATGTGGAACTGATACCAAAGGGGGTGTCGTCATCAGAAGGGATGATGGAGCTGGTTGACACGGGGGAGCCCTTTGCCTACAGACGGTCAGTCGGTCAGTCTGCCTGTCACCACAATGACTAAAATACTGGAAGCATATCAGCCGGAGAGTCTGTTTATTCTGAAGGTGGATATTGAAGGCGGGGAGAAGGAACTGTTTTCCGGCGATATCAGCCAGGCAGACGATTTTTATGTGTGTATGGTGGAGTTGCATGACTGGCTGTATCCGGGAGAGAGGACATCAGCGCCTTTTCTCAGGTGGAGTGCAGCGACAGACAGGGATTTTATTTACCGTGGTGAGAATGTTTTTTCAGTCAAAAATATCAGGAAAAATGAGTAATATGGGTGGTGTAAAAGGCGGCAGCAGTGACGCATGTTATTATTGTTCCCTGCAATCACAAAAATCTGCAATAGAATGCATAACGTTGTTACGTTTGCTTTTTGACACAGGGGGGTTGCCGACGATACTGAAGAAAATAGTATGTATTTTTTGATCCGTACTGTCCTTATTGCACCAGGTTCTGGCAGAAAGCCCGCCCCTGGGTTGATGCTGGTAAGGTTCAGTTAAGGCTTATCCCTGTAGCGATCCTGCGGCCGGACAGTAATCTGAAAGCTGCGGCTATCATGATGTCAAAAGATCCGGCTAAAACGCTTCATGACTATGAGAGTTCTCACTGGAAAACCCGACCGGATAAGCCCGATTCTGTTCCCGCTGATATTACAGCAGCCCTGCAGGCTAATCTGTTACTGATGGAAAAACCTGACAGTAATGCCACACCCGCAATCTATTACCTGTCTCCGGATGGCCAGCTGCAACAGCAGCCGGGACTTCCTCCGGATGGTGACACGATGAACACAATAATGAGCGGTAAGCCCTGACCTTAAATTATTACGTAACCCGGGAGTTAGTTATGAAGATCGTTTTCCATGTACCAGATATTTCGCGCAGTATCCCCTGTATGAATAACGTGAAAAATTATCTGAAGCAGGCCATCAGACCACAGGAAGAGTCTGTACGGGTTATTTTTAACTCTGATGCTGTCATGAGCCTGGTCCGGGGTGAGGAAAGTGCTGAGCGCTGGCGTATATTGTGTGAACAATATGCCTGTATTCAGCTTTCTGTCTGTAATAATTCGCTACAGGGATACTCTCTTTCTCCTGAGAAACTCATTGATACCATTAATGTTATCCCGGCAGCAGTTGTCACTCTGGCAGATCTTCAGCATCATGGATGGATCTATATTCGTCCATAATACGGGATGAAGTACCCGTTTATCATCAGCGGTACGGACCTCAGGTCAGGAATGAGCCGTATTTTGCTGAATCTGTTATTTTCTGCACTGATGCTCCCGCTGTCAGCCGTTGCTGCTGATACTGAAATTACCCTGCAGTGTGAGGGGCGGGGGGCGGTTTCTGTGGTATTTGCCGAATATGGCCTGGTCACCGAGTCATGGTCCCCCTCTTCTTTCGAAACAGGAACCCGCGGGAAGGATGAACATCTTCCTTCAGGCAGATCAGTGGCCGTCTGGCGCTTCAGCAATGGAGATCGGCTTTTTCAGGTTAAAAACACAACAGGCTGGTTTGCTATATACAGCGGTGATCATCCGGAAATACTGCGCCAGTGTGAGCTTCAGGAACAAAGAGCACTTCAGCCGGAGAACTTACTCCGGGTCCCTTACCGCTGAAGGGTAAGCGCCCCGAAAAGTAGAGCGATCGGGAATGACGCGGGCGGAATGTTGTAGCACTTAAATGCCGTTGTGAACGGCATCTGTATTTCCCGAACCAGCCTCGATGCCGCATTTGACGGAAAACGTGGCGGGGGGCTCTATTAGCGGTTACCAGCGCCTCACCAGAACCGGTGATATCCCACCCCCCGTTCCCTGAACCATCCGGGCTGCGTCATTGTGTAAGCGAGAACCGACCGCCGTATGTAGCCATTAGACAAGAGTTGGTAACTTAGATGTCCGTTAGCAGCCGGACACATCTGTAAATATATTTATATTCCGTCAGTGATTTATCGGGGGGCAACTGTTTTTTCCAGCATGATTGCTAATCAATTAAGTTTCTTTATATCAGTATAGTGTTTGTGCAGGCGGAGCTGGTGAAACACCTGATGGCAATAAAGAGGCCTGGAGTGGTAAAGACAGACGAAACAACGCAAAAGATGGTTTTGAGTTCCTGCCGGAAATCTGCTCCAGGAAACGTAGCAACAGTGCCAACCGGCATGGCATCCTGCTGGTCACAGGGTGACAACATGAGAAAAGTATTTCTCAGATCCAGACTAAAAGTGAGTGGGCTTTCCATGCTTAAGAAAACAGAACTGCTGATGGTCATCATCTTTTTTGTGGTATTCCGGGCGGATGCCGCCCGGGATATGCTTCGCATCGGGGCTGACCTGAGCAATCCACCTTTCCAGTACAGTGGTAAGGGCGGAAAACCGGGAGGATTTGAAATTGATGTCACCAATGCTGTGTGCAAATCCGTTAGCATCAAGTGCACCTATGTTATCAATACGTTAGATGCACAAATCCCGGCTCTGCTGGCAAGAAAAGTCGATGTGATATTGCCACTGGGGGTCACTCAGAAAAGAAAAAACGCTATCGACTTCAGCCGATACGTGTTTCATTTGCCAACCCGCCTGGTTGCACGAAAAGAGAGCCATCTTCTGCCCCGGGCGGAAAGTATAAGGGGAAAGCGTATTGCCGTACAGCAGGGAAGTATTCAGGAAATATATGCCGAAAAATACTGGCAGCCAGAGGGAGTGGCTATAAAAAATTACCCTGACCTGGAGGCCATTTATGAGGATCTTTACGCCGGTCGCGTGGATGGGGCCCTGGCTCCCTCCGTTGCAGTAACGTATGGCTTCCTGCAAACGCCGCAGGGTAAAGATTTTGAGCTGAAAGGGCCGGAAGTGACGGACGCGGACCTGTTCAGCAAGGGATCAGCTTATGGTATCCGTCAGGGTGACAGTGAAACGAAACAACTAATCAACCGGGGGCTGGAAACTATTATCCACAATGGAATCTATTCCGGAATACAGAAACACTATTTTGGAGATCAGGATTTGAGTGTGAAAGAGCAGGATACACAGCCTACTGAAAAATAACTGGTTTCTTCGCACTGTCAATCATTCTGTGATACGACACGAGGCTGTTCCTGTGATTATTTCAGCCAATAGATAGCACCTGGTGATCCGGGGCTGGTTCTTCTTCACCATCGGATGTTCAAAAGAACCGTCACGATCGCGGGGGGACGCAGTTTCAGTGAGCCATCGCCAGTGATAACGTTCTTTTGGGTGTAGCCGTTGCGGGCGTTGGTTCCCGGTTTTGGCTGATTTTTATCGTAGCCGGGGTGATGGGGCATTTCGGTATTGAGAGCTGCTTCGACGCTGATTTTTTTCAGTGGTCGATCGAACTGGTTGAGTTCTTAAGGGGGTTTGAGATTTTTGGTCAGCTCGTTAGCCAGAGCCTGTAACTGTTTTTTGTCCATAATTTAACCTGTTTTTGATATTGGATTGAACATATCAAAATCAGGCGATTACACAATCTCGTGTACAGGCTCGGGCGCTTTTTTCGTTAAAATCGGTTATTCCATCCCTTTCGGTGGATTGTAGAAATATGTGAGTTTTTTTTGTCCGGTATTCTGTTAAACAGGCCATCTCCTTCAGTTGGTGATAACAGGCGGATACCTGCTTTTTCTGTGATAACAGATACCTTCTTTTCCACATCTGCTGCTGACGTTTCTGGTCGGTTCAGCGTGATATAGCGAATTCGTCGCTCTTCCCGGGTGGTCGTTTTAAGCGTGTTCACCGCTGTCTCCCACAAGGCCCTTTCACGCGCGTTGATATCCGTGTCGTACTCTTCCAGCATCGCCATAGCCGCCTGACGTCCTGCAATTCGTTGCTGAAATGTATCCACGATCGTGTGCGGTTCTGTGCGGATTTTGCGCCTTTTTCTGGAGGGCTTTGCAGTCAGTACGCCAATGATGGCACTGACATTTTCCGGTGACGGGATTCGACGTTGAGCAGTACGGGGAACCAGGCGGCGGAGACAGTCCAGGCGTGGTGCATCCACGCTGATGTACCTGTTTATAACAACGGGATCGCTGCTGCAGCTTTTCTCACCGTCAGGGATCAAGAATGATGTTGATGGTACGGTGTCTCCCCGGAAAATAGAAAAGAACTCGCCAGCATGAAGTTCAATCAACTCCTGAACATTTATCTTACTTTCCATCAGGATGCTGATTTGTGGGCTGTCAATCCATGATTCACCAAATATGCCGTCCTGGCGCTGCAGGCTGTTCATCCTCGCCCTGGCTTCTTCCCCTGCGGCGCTTTTCAGCGTTCTGGCCGTACTACCCTCGCTGACAATCCTGCCGGCAAATTTTGTCCCCGTGTTTTGCATCAGTGTTGCAGTATTCGTGGCTGTTGTCTGTCCTTCAATACGTTCCTGGTCCTGTGCCATCAGAATCAGAGCGAAATCCAGTGAACGCACCTGGGTGGCTTCCACTGCAATACGGTCCGTATAGTATGCCCCCACTTCGTCAAGGAAACACAGATAAGGGAAACGCCCTTTATATTTTTTGACTTCCAGGGCATCGGAATCAGTTCCTTCGAGGCGGTATCCCAGGTCACGGGCCAGTATCATACTTTGCTGGGTGACGAACATGCGGCCAAGGGCTGATGTGGTATGTGCGGACGTATCCAGGGCGGGGATCATCACCATAAGGATTCGGTCACTGTGTATGCTGTCACGAATGTCGATGTCGCCGGAATCCTCTGCAAAGATATCGCCAAAAGCCTCAGTAAATGTGCTGAAGGTTTCAGAAAACTGGCCAGAAAGATAAGCATGCTGCTTCCTGGGTTCTTCCGTCCAGGCTGATGGCGTCCGGACCAGTGACATATCAAAGCCGGGGACGTCCTGCAGGTAGTTACGTAACGGCGCAATTGCCTCTTCCGGCCACTGATCATCGAGGCCACGACAGTAAAGTTTGGCCATCCCTTCGAGAGTCATATGTTCACGGAGCATCTGCAGCGACATTGTTTTGCCCTCCCGCACACACCAGAATTTAGTACCAAATACCAGTGCCTTGTTCATGGCAATGGCTCGGGACTGCCACTCACCCCCCTGGACGTTCTGGGGCAGCATTGACTGCATTGTCTCTGCTGTGAATGCTTCAGTGCTGTAACAAAAGGGATTCCAGGTATTTGACTGAGGACGAGTTTTTTCACCACTCAGAATGATTTCACTGCGGGATTTTCCTCCGTTCATGAAGTTGATGACTTCCACATCGTCTTCACGGCCAAAGCGTCTGGCCAGATACCAGATCGTTCTTGCCGTGTCATTCTGTGCCTTGCCATCGACAAGGGTGAATCCTCGTCCCCAGCAAAGCGGATTAATCGCCCATGCAAAGATGGTTTCCGTTTTACCACCACCGGTGGTGGCGAAAAACATTATATGGCGGGTCAGATCGTCGATATTCAGCCACAATTCCCGGCCAATATCCCTGACGCGTTGGTAGCCAACATAAAATATGCCGTTGGCCGGTGATTCTTTGATGACCTCATACTGAAACAGGGTTGGCCAGAAGCTAAAAAGGCTTCTTTTAATCATTCTGTCCTGTGACGGGTCAGCACATTTCAGCGTCATGGGCATACGAAGGGGGCAGCGCCATCGCTGCAGACTAAATACCAGCATCGTTATCAGTGTGAACAACAGACATGCCGGTAATGCAAGTGGCCAGATAAAACTGACCACCAGGCTTCCTGCAAGACACAGACCGTAGATGTTGAGGGTCTGGAGCGCGTTCCAGAGCGGGTTTCCCCATGCCGCACGGTGTATGAGTTCAGGATTAACGCGATGTTCACTCATGGTCAGACTCACTGTCAGTGGTTTTCAGGAATAACTTTACGGTGCCGGACTCCTGAAGAAGTCCTGTCGGCAGGTGCCAGCCTGTATCGGACAGCACCCATGGTGTGCCGGCAAAGCCAAACTGGCGGAAAGCCAGATTGTTGACGTCGATGGCTGCCCTGGCGGCTTTCAGGCATGTTTTATCAGGGAGTGCTTCGGTACTTCCCGGCACCATCATGCCGGCATCCGCCGAATACAGATGGTGCCATCCTTCTGCGCGCTTTTGCGGGTCCTTTTCACACAGCAACGGTGCCATGTGGGATGCTGACTTATCGCCACCTATGACAGATACCGGATAGACCACCACATTAAAGTCTGCAGAGAGTCGTTTCAGTGCCGGCTCCAGTGCCCGGCAGTTCGGACAACGGGGATCGAGAAAGGCATACAGTGTCCTTTCATGACCTGACGATAAGTTGACAGTGAACATTCCCCGGTCGGCGTTCCGCTTCAGAACAGTAGCCAGATTATGTCGGGCTTTGGTGGCCTCCGGCGTCTCTTTTTTTGTTGCCGCTGCCTGTAAAATCGTTTTTCCGGGCTTGTTATTTACTTGTGGAATGTTCTCCAGAGCAGCCGGCAGCGGCCTGCGTGACGCAGAAACGGACGCCTGAATATCATCATCCACGGGATTCTGTGCCGGTAGCACCTGGCTGGTTGCAGAAGCCGGCGATTGATTAAACGGAACAGGGACTCTTGTCAGGAAAACACAGGACGTGATGAGGGCTCCAAGGGCCAGGCTGACAGCACAGTAAATAATACCGCGTAGTTTTTTCTTACGTCGTCTGGTGTCGTTTACAAGGCAGTCCGCGACAGCGCCGAGAATATCACTGACATTGTGGCCTGAACACGCGAACAGGGATGTCTCTGTATCCCTGTACGAATATTCCGGAGATACCAGCAAAAGTTTTTCCTTGTCAGATATCATACTGACGCCATCCTTAATTTGCAGGATGGCCAGAACTTCCTGACGTCCATCTTCATATTGCGCATATACGATGATATTTTTAGCTGTACGGGTTGCACTGTAACGGGGTGTCATAGTCAGTCTCCGGGGAATCAAAATTCGTTATCTGTTGCAGGTGTACGGAACAGTACGTCGTCGGTGAGGGACCAGTTGGTCAGGATGCGGCGTTTTCTGTCGCGGTCGGGCTGTGGCTCATCCCAGATAAGGCCAAGACCAAGCATATCCCGTCGCAGACCTTCCACTGCCTCATCAACGCAGGGCTCAGGGCAGGGAAGACCAAAACGCATTGCTTCATTTTCTGTACGGGCAACCGCCACCACACCGGCACCCTCAATAAATCCTTTCGTGGTATTGGCGCGGTGTAATGCGTAAAACAACGTCCGGTCCACACCTTTCAGCCACAGCCAGTTAGGTGGCGTAAGCCGCAGATCATGTGCGTAAAGCCAGACCAGACCGCTCCGGACGTAGCGATGCTGTTTCAGCCACTTTTGTGCGCCCTCGCTTTTGATCACTTTGCTGAATGCTGTTCTGGCCAGCGAATAAACGGGGGTACAGAATTTTCCTTTATCCCGTTTGCTTTTGAGCCGGCAGGAACGGTTCAGGGCATCCATGAGATTCAATGCCGCTTTGCGGTCATCCAGAAAATACTGAAGGCCAAATATGGCAAAGAGGGCTTTTTCGTGTGGCGCCATGTCCTTCCATGATGTCAGTGGGTGACCCAGCTGTGCCATGAAACATTGTCTTGTCGCTGCAACATCGAGCTGCATACTGGTGATTAAGCTGTGTTGTTCGACAAAAGCCTCTGGTGTAAGCGCAACTCTCCGTTCAGGTCGTTTTCCGCCGTGGAGGAGTTTTCCGGGATCACCATCAGTAATAACTGGGGTAATGGCCGGGGACAGAGAGGCAAAGATATGCGGTAATCTGGTGATATCAACAGGCCTGCGGGTGAAACGGCTTTGTCCGGGATGCTGATACCATTCCCACAGTGACCATGCTGTTAACGGAAGCAGAAATATCCACAGAATACCGATGGTCTGCTCCATTACATTAAGCCACCGACTGTAGCTGATGTTGGTGGCGTTGTTACCTGTTATGGCCAGAAGGTTGTAGCGGGGTGCTGCGTATTCGTGAAATGGTCCCCAGTCAATAAATCCCCATAAGGTATGGAGTATCAGGCAGGTGGCGAACACCACGTCCGGTAAAAATAACCATATTACGAATAGCAGAAGGATAAAAAGGACACCAACAGCGCCCCATATCTGCACAGGGTCTTCTGCGACAGGCTGTCGATTGTAAGACATGGCAAAGTCTCCATCTCTGGAATTTAAATCAAACGGGAAGGTTAAAATTTGTTTTTTTGTCAGGCTGATAAAGCATCAGCAAAAACAGATGTTGATGCATCCCCAATATGGGGATAGACTGTCTTTATGTTGGAGCGGGGAAGATACATGTACGCGACGTTTATTGAGCTTTCCAGCTTTCAGAAATACCGGGCGGATTACCTGAACGATGACCAATTCAGGTTGTTTCAGAATATGTTGTTGGCCAATCCTGAAAAGGGTGATCTAATCCCTGACACAGGAGGTCTGAGAAAGGTTCGTTTCAGGGATGAGCGCCGAAATAAAGGCGCAAGAGGTGGGGTCAGAGTTATCTATTACTGGACGAATGAAAAAGGTCAATTCATTCTATTTACCATATACGATAAAGATCAATGTGACGATCTGACCAAACAACAGCGCGACGCCCTGGCGGAGGCGCTAAATGTGATTAAAAAGGGGCTGAGACATGACTAAGCGTGATATTTTCAGCGAATTGATGGCGGGTATGCAGGAGCTGAAGGAGCATCAGGAGGAGAAAATTACCCTCAAGACTTACAAGGTCAGTAAGCGAGTGCCCATCACTATTGCACCGCAGGAATTGCGGGCTGTGCGTGAAAAACTTAACCTGTCACAGGCTGTTTTTGCGCACTATCTCCACACAGGTGAAACCACATACCAGAACTGGGAGCAGGGCAGGGCTAAACCTAACGCTCAGGCAGTTTTATTGATCCGGATGGTGCAGAAGAATCCGGAAACTTTAAATGCTCTTGCTCAGCTTTAACAATTAAGCGATACCTTAGATAATGGCCGGGGATTGATATGGATGTAAAAAAGCCGACTGGTGAGGTCGGCTTTTTTACGATTCCGGGACTAAGTTAGTTGCTCTAACCGGAAGAAGACAATCTGTATCTAACATCGCTAATTCTATTCCTTACACCCCATTATGTCAAAAGTCTGTACAATCAGGTACAATCCATGCCGTTAGCCCTGCGGCCTGCTGAAGTCTGGCGCTTGACGGATTCATTAAGTCCTGGCCTGGATAACAGGTGGTGCTGCTCCTGGTGCTCTGGCCGGAGTGAGGCAGTCTGTATCTAACAATAGAGGCCACTGCTGTGACAGGCAACCCATGAGTAAACAGTGGTGTTTCACTCCCTTCATAAGGGAAAACGGATGATTAACCTGTTAATCATCGTTCTGAGAGCGGTAGTAGCCGTTGCAAACGCGCTGGTTGCCATTCTGGAACTGATCCGGGAATTTATCGACTGATAAGCCCGGAAACGTAATTAAGGGCAGGGAGTTACCACTTCCTGCCCTTTAATAATCCAGAGGTTCGTATTAATGGACATATTTCCACACTGAAGCTGGTACCTTATCATAAATTTTGTTCATGGTGAGTTCTGCCAGTCTGTGATCGGCGGCAGAATTAAATGTTTCAATATCATCTGCTGTCAACTTATATCGACGGTGGGATATTATTTTTTCCAGTGTGATTAGTGATGAACAACGACGCAGTTGATATAGCCATTCCTGTTTTGTTTTTGCCATAGTAGCATCCTTAAAATTTATTAATAACTGATATAACGATGTTCGTTTAATACAACAGCTTCTGATGAGTGATAATCGGAACAATCTGAGAGGTTCGCCTTTTAATGCAGATATTGCATTATTTGAACAGGAGGCGGCAGGTTAAATCTTTCTGTTAAAGAAACAGCCGGTTTATCTGAACCGGCTGATGGGTGATTGTTCATGGAGGCTGGTTGTATCAAAATACTTCTGCAACGGGTATGCCAGACACCTTCTCCCACTCTTTACGCTTTTCCTGAATCATCCGGGGGAAGTCTACCGGGTAATCATAACTTCTTTCGGCCATTGCGTGCATGGTGTTCGCAAGGGCTCGAGCCGAATCAGTACCTATACTGAATTCAATCATCGGCATGTCTACATACTTCGTATAAATTTCCAGATGATTTTTCGTGACAACTGTACGGGTGAAGTTATGAATATTCATTCCAATTATGTCCATAGTGTTGTTTGAGTAGAATCGGACATACAGCATAGTGCCTTTTTTTACATCAATGCCAAAATATAACGATGGTATTGATTTATATTCGTAAGCTTCCTCTGGAACGAATAGCTTACTGTTTTGGTTTTTTATATATTGCACTATGTTTTTAACTATTTTCCCTCTTCTTTTTTGTTTTTTATAGCCTAAGTAAAAGTATAATGCTGGAGGTATTATTGCTAATCCCCATCCGATTACCCCACCAAAAATCATTAGTAAGGGGGAGAAGAAAATAAAATATAATAATACAGCAGCAAAAACATACTCTTCTCTTTTTGAAAGAGTCTCTCCCCTTTTTGCATATGCCCCTATCATATCCATGACCTCCATAAACACTTTTGGATATTTTAATATCATCAAGTGTCTATGGCAAGTCATATATTAGGTTATTATCCTTTTATTCCATCTTTATCATTATCGCCGCTCTTAATGTTTTTGAGACGTTCTTCCCTAACACCAGGAGCATGCCTGATATTTCGGCTACTACCTGCAAATATATCCTTCACGGAAGATGCAAGGTTCCCAAGAGTATTAGCACCATCCCGACCTCCTAGAAAATTGATAACATGGTCAGGAAGGTATGCCTGTAACGCAAATATAGCTGCAACAATTGTTGTGCAAATCCGTGCGTAAATTAGTAAAAAACCAGCAAGACTAAATATTCCGGTGAAAGAGTTGATTTGGACATTCGTAAGTGCGGGACCAAAAAGTGCATTTAGGATAGTTCCTGCTGCGATAATGGCTACTGATGCAAAGAAAAAACCGAACACCATCAACGGTGGCCTAATCATACTATCGATCAGATAAATATAACCATAGGCAGCACGACTTCCTCTGTCTTGCGATGTACCAAGGTGGGTAGCCCCCCAAAGAGGTCCAGCGGTACATCCTATTAATACGCTGCTAATCCAGTTACCTATTCCGGTCATCCAGAAAATAAAAGGTATAAAGGGTAGATAGATGGATAATGAAAAACCTGCACAGAACATCAGAAACAACAGGAAATAAACAGGAGGGGCAAGAGCCTCAAGTAAGGCATTTGCTGTAGAAAGAACTGAGGTTAAGTTATTAAGAACTTTTCCCAGAAAGGACTTTTCCCCTCCAGCCACAAGGACTCTGGCCGTAGTATAAGTCACCCATATTCCTTCGGCAGCAACCATCGTGCGATCACCAATATTTTTCATCTTTATTAGTGGATTCACTTGGTTGCTGCTTGTACCCGTTTCACTCCATTCAGTTGCCAGACTATTAGTGAGCCACTGACCGAATTTTTCTGTAGGTTTGATTAATGCATCTTGCGGTGTATTGGTATTCGAGAGTAATTGCTCATCGGCTGATGTGACTGTACCAAGGGATGGTGTGTACGATGTGTTTTGCAATTGAGTTTTGTATGCCCCCGTCACTGCAACAAATAAATCTGTATCACCTACTTCACCCAGTGATGACAACGAGGTTACTGCTGGCGCCCTGTCGGCCAGTTCGGCAAGACGCTGATTGGCTGTCGCAAACGTCTGGTACCAGGCACCTAAAGCCACCCACCCGTAAGTGGTCAGATATGATTTCAGCGCCTCCTTCCTGGATTGTTCGTTGTTATCTGCAGGCAGGGCTTTTTGTACTGCCCGCTCGTAATCGTCAGCTGCCCGCTGTATGCGGGTTTCGATATCAGGCAAAGTACCGTTTCCTGTGTTGCGTTTTTCCAGAAAAGTCGTCACAAACTCGTTAGCGGTACTGTCCATGTCACGAATCATGTTATCCATGGCTGTACGTTGAGCAGCGATAACGCTGTTATATTCGGTACTGCTGAAGGGGTTAAAAAACTTACTGATGGATGACTGATTGGTTGTACCGTTGCCTTCAACAGACAGGCTGGCAGTACCACAAATGCCGCTGCCATTGGATACCGTAACGGTGTAATTTCCACCGGCAGTTTTACTTGATTCGGTCATAAGTGAAGTGGAGGACCTGGCCGTTTGGTTAAAGTCATTCAGTCCGGAATTGATGGCATACTTACACAATTCCATTTCAAAGATGCCGCGTGCGGCGGTGCGTGTTGAGACCTGAACTGGTTGCACGGTCATAGAGTAACCGTTTGCAATATTATCAGCGGCCAGCTGCACCATGATATTGGCGGAACCAACCCCCATAATCGATGCACCCCACAGCATGATAAGCTGGGCGAGGCTCCAGCCATTTCCTGTAGGTACGATCATCAGAAATCCACTGACGACACTGAGAGTACCAACGATGTCACGTCCGGTATCAAAGACCTGGCCCTGATGTCCGGATCTAACAACATGCCGTATGCCGATGAAAGCAAACCAGACTACGGCAAGTACGGCAATAATGCCGTTAAATACACCAAACATATTGCCGATCAGGGTAGGACTGCTGGTCGACAGGGGGTTCGTGACCACATCACCAAATATTGTGACCAGCGCCTGACGTGACAGATCGTCAGGGTTGGTGGCTGCGGACACAATATCCTGATAGGTCACTGAAGCCATTGCCGGGACTGCAGATACGGCGAGGCCTGCACTGAGTGCGCGAAGTATAATTTTCACAGTAACTCCGGAATAGGATAAGAAGCATGGGCAGCTCGACGCCCTGCATGGGATTTAATTCGAAGGGATACGGTGACCAGCCAGAACCAGTCTGCTTGTCAGTATTTCTTACTGGTTATTGCCAGCCATGAGGCGTTGCACCATCCATTTCGCTCATTCAGAAAGTCCAGGAAAGTCCCTTTTTCTGCCTCACTGACTTTACGCTCATGCAACTGCCACAGACGGTATGAGGTGATCAGTGCTTTTGAAACGCAGAGCGCTGCGCCTGTAATCATCAGTACGATCGTTGTGATTAACCGTAGTAGTGTAATTAAGGGGAGCGTTGAAGCTGCAAAAGCCATACCACACAGGAAAACGGCAGGAAGCAGTAATAGCCAGAAAAGCGCCCGCCAGAACAACCTGCGTCGACGGAAACAGCGATTCAGTTCAGTAACTGGCTGACCGCTTGTCTGTACAGCTTCTTCCCAGTTCAGGCTACTGAAAGTCACTTCGTGTGTTTTCCGGATTAATTCTTTAATCCGCCGTATTTGCTGACTCAATATGTGGCGACATGAGCGAGCAATCCAGCGGGTTTCAATTACCGGAACGAAAATATTAACCACGCCACGCGTCGCCAGGCGTGCTATAGACGGTGATTTTTTTACAGTTGCTTCTTGCTCTGTATCGCCGGGTAATTTACTCATTTCTGATGCCTTTCCGGGTTTTGAAGTGAAAGAAAATAAACTGTCCGAATCGCAGAATCAGGCAAAGCAGGGAAAGCACCATCCAGTTCCGTAATCCTGCCCTATCGTGTAGGGTGAGTATCAATACAAACAGGAAGAGACCGGCGATTGTAGCTGGCATCCTGATACCGATGATCCATAACTCATGCATGATGTACCTTGCGTTCTGCAGGGTCGTTATGTTGTTTTTAATTTTTGCTGTCATCTGGCATTTCCCTGGTTAACGGACATTTCCAGGCTACTCAGCCGTTGTTCATAATACTGGCGCGCCGTGAGTGCCAGTTGCTGACCGGCGATCACATTCCCCTGGCGAATCTGCTCTTTCAGATCGTTCAGCTGCCAGTTGATTTGAGATGTGGTTCGTACCAGTTCGCGTAACAGGTTATCCCCCTGCATTTCCTGCAGGTCAGTGAGGTATGCCGTATTCGCGTAGCGGCGGCCAGCCTCAAAGGATTCAAACTCCCTGGTGCTCATATATCCACGCGATTTTGCTTCCTTTGATGCTACCTGGTCGAAATAAGCTGCCGCGGAATCGGACTGAAGGGTTTCCGCCAGTGCCTTCCGGGTTGACTCATTCGGTGCGCTGTCAGCAATCAGCGACAGCTGGGGGTTCGATGCAGCATCTATGATGCCGTTATATTCATTCTGGAGACCAACGTAAGTGCGGCCGCTTTGGGTATTTACTTCTCCTTTCCCCAATGCCCGGCCAGCTGACGGTCGGGCGGTATTTTTCATGTAAGCAGTGGCAGCGTCGATCTGCTTCTGAGCCCATGTAAGGGCTGCCGGCGTGTCTGCTGTTCCTGCCCCGTAATAGACTGATCGAACCTGGCTGTCACCACCGGGGAGTTCGCCAACAGAAGGACAAACCGCAGTACCGCCAAAACGGGCATATTCTGCTTCGGTACAGTAGCCAGCGTGTATGGATGCACCGTCATAAGCTTCGCGCGCAGGGGAGGTGGCAGCAGCAGCCAGACGCTCCCGAATGTTACGATTACTGATACCGCCTCCCTTACTTAGCTTTGACGCTGTGGACATGGAGGTGTTTTTACTCTCTGTTGCTATCCCGGATGCAGATTCACTGCAGATAGAGTCAGGTACGGAGTAGCTCTGTCTGGCGTCTTCAAGACGCTGTGTTTCATTACCAAATATCATCTGTTGGCGGGTTGCCTGTCCATCCTGCGCGATAACCGTTGCGAGTTTTTCAGAATTCTGATTTATGGCGGTTCCTGTGGCCGTCTGCATGGTCAGTATTTCCCCCAGAACTCCCTGAATAGCAGCCATTTCTGGCAAAATTTGTGTGGTTACCGGGCGACTTTCCACCACTGTGACCGTGTAGGCCTGTGCCTGAATTGTGGCGCCGCTTATGGCTGCGATAAGCGCGGCAAGTAAATGTTTTCTGTGCATCTTGTTTTCTCCTGTCCTGGATCGATAACAAAGTCAGGAATACTGTCGTAGTTCCCTTCCGGAGGAAGGGGAGCGAGAGGGAAACACTGGAACCGTCGGGTGATGTAGCCCCTCCTGTTTCTGGTATCGATAACGCTGAATGAGCGACGTCTGACCCGTCTCAGGGTTGACGAATCGGTATCCATTACGGGCCAGTCTCCGGCGCTCAGAGCCGGGGCGCCAGGTATGGCTGGCCATAGCCAGGTGTTATCAGACATCAGTGGGGCCAGTGGAGACGGTAGTATCCACTGAATGACATGCAGAGCGTCAAACTCCGGAATATCCGGGATAGTGACCTGCCAGATGGCCGTTGTAATCAGACGTTCTGTTTTCCCGGGCAGAACAAGGCGGATTCCGGAAGCCTTTTCCTGCGCCTGCGCTCTTGCATCAGTGGCATACATCACCCTGGGACTGGGGGCTGGATTTAACCTGAAGTGCCGGGATGGCAGGGAGAATGAAAAGCTGTCCCCATCCACTTTAAGCTTTTTCAGGAATATCTGTCCTCTTGCTGGTCGACGGCAGCGGGGCGTGATATGGATTGTACACATCAGAGGTTGTATCCCTGTTGTCTGATGAGCTCAGTGGCCAGTTCTTCAATGACGTTGTCACTGTTATGTTGTTCTGCCCTGTGCTCAATGTACGATGTTGCCGAGCCTTGTCGGAAGTTCTCAGCCAGTATTTTGCGTGCGCGAACAGAGCCTAACGTTCTGGTCAGTATTTTGCGTAATGCACTGTCTTTGAGTGAGGAATTCAGCGCCCATAATTCATGAGGACCGACGGTAAATTTCAGTATGCGCGCGAGCGTGCCGCCTTTAACCCTGAATACCCCCAGTACAGGAACACCGCTGCCATCTGGCGCAGGCCCCTCCGGCATTTTCAGGAAGCGCCTGAGCATGAATTCAGGCACGTTGAAGTTATCCTTCAGAAACGGAATGTCCTCTGGCCGGTAACGCAACAGCCAGAGTGTGTTCGCTGATTTGAGAATACTTTCCGGGTAATCTTTAAGATATTGCGTACTTAATACAGTGCGGATACCAAATTTACGTTGTTCACGTTCCTGGGTATCCAGACCATCCCAGATGAAGTCAACACCTCTCGCATTATGCAGTTCATCATAAACTTTAGTTTTAACTTCCTGATCAAGCTGGTTAATACGTTTAAGTGCGATGTCATGGTATGTTCGTGGGAGATTTTTCAGCACCTCATCTTTATATTGCGGCAGGGTAAAATCACCACCGGCAATCTGTCCTGCAAGCAGATACATAATGCCGGTTTTCAGTCTGCCTGCCGGTGTCTTGTCACCTGCAACATTGTTCAGATCGACAGCGACAATCCTTGTTTCCGGATTCAGCATAAATCGGGTATGCCCGGACATCATGGGGTAGTCGTTATGCCCTTGATCAAGAGAACGTCGGATATAATCCAGAAGAGGTTCAGAGGAGCCATTACGCTGAACAGCCGCAAAAATATCTCTTATGCCTGGATTGCCCAGCAAGGCGGACATTTCTGACAACTGGGGCATAGCCTGATAATGTGCCCTCTGGGCGGCTGCAATAAAACCGGCATTGTGCAGCATATCGCGGACTTCAAACCAGGTGGCTGTTGCCCACCATTCAGTGTCATATTTTTCAGACAGACCAGATTCCTGAAGTGCCGTATCCACCAGTTCCTCGGTTGCGGCGCGATATAATCTGGGATTATTTTCACCATATTCTTTAAAGGCCAGATCAATTAACTGATTTATGATCTGCCGGGTATCTCCGGGGTTACAGGGTTGTCCTGTGCTGGTATCGATGCAGAGGGCGCACAGAACGGAAGACATGAAGTTCTTTTCTGGTGTAATGGGCTTTTTAGCCCCGTACATTACATCAAACAGGTTTCTGGTGTATTCCGGATCGTTACTCAGGATGATACCAACGGCTTCGTCCTTTCTTTCCTCGGGCAGGCTGTCGCGAATAAGCTGAACGAGCCCCTGAGCGCTGTATCCTTTATCGATATACGCAATGAAGGGCAGGTTTTTCTGCGCGGACGAAACCTGTATTTCTGACAACGTATTGATGAGAACAGATTTACCCAGACCGGGATCACCCGGCGCCAGCTCTGTATGTTTGTTTTGTTGGGATGATGCCAGACCCACTTCAAACGCGGCACCATCTTCTGTATGCAGCATCAGGTTTCCTTTTCCACGCCAGACCGTACCTGCCCGGTTCAGGGGGAAAAGTGAGAGCGCATGTGATAAAGGAGGATACAGTGGAACGGAACCAGAACCTGCGGATGCACCAAGAATGGTATTTACCCAGGCACGCCGGGGATCGCCAAACGTAGTTGTGGTACCGCATACGCCCCAGCCCTCTATGGCTGATTTGAGGATAGCCTGGTTTCGTACGCAGAGTTCACGTGTTTTTCCCCATGTGGAAGCAACGATGGTCATAATACAGACGGGGTCTTTTTCGTCCGTTGCGGACAGGGACATCACGGAGTCGTACATCGGGCGAACGGCACTGATAAAACTACTGTAAGTCAGAATAGTTTTCTTCAGTCCAAGGGCTTTCATCCCTCCGGGCATCAAATCCATCCGGATACGCCAGGGGACGGCGCGGGGGACAGCATGGACCAGTTTGTTAAAAGTTTGCAGATTTTGCGGTGCAAGCGTGATGGCGACCATTCCGTGCCAGAGTCCGCCTGCGCGTACCAGGTTGCCCATTGTTTCAGCCTGGGTGCTGAATAACTGCAGATGTAATGAAGGGGCGTGGAGTATGGAGTCATCATCTCCCCAGTGATATCCTGCTGGTTGTGCGTCTTCGGGCAGATGTGGTTGCCAGTTACGTGGTGTGCTGTCCCGCTCTGTTTCCCTGCGTATTTCCTGTCCGACTTCGTGTATATCCATCAGCCTGAGAAGCAGGCCATCAGATGAATGTCTCAGGGCCTGCTCCACGTTATCCAGAAAGGCATCATGGCGGATTTTCAGGGCCGATAATGTCCATTGCCATGGTGACTGGGCAAATCTGGATTTCGGAACACGTTTTGCCAGCTTCCTGATATGTTCATCATGGGCGGAGCGATCGCCGTTACTGACAAGGTCTGGTGCGCTCCAGATAGCCAGCCAGCAACGTTCCCTGACAAGCCAGGGGGAAAGCGTTGTTATTTTCTCATCCAGTACATCCTGTAACTGAATACCGGTGTTGGCAAGTGAACGCTTCTGGAGGGCGATCATATCAACAATCTCGTCCTTTCCACGTTCAGGATCACGCTCAAAAACAAAACTGATTTTATGACCACTGTTTTTATATGCCGTATTGAGGCTGTCACTCAGGTTGGCAATCAGCCATTCCAGTGTGCCACTTTCTGTCTGGCCAGGATCTTCATCCATTTCCCTGAAGGCACCGCTGACTTCAAAGACGGAGAGATATTCACCACGCTTTGTAACAGCAATATAGGGGGCCTCAAGCCATGGGCGTCGTTCATGATCCTGTTTATCCAGACCGATTACGGTGCGTAAATCACAATAGTCCACAAAACTGGTCGCGACGGAAAAACGGGATAACGTGTTTATACAGTCTTCTATCGCGAAGATGATACGGTTAATGTTCATGTGAGTGGGGTGCTCCAGAATTACGGGCGGAGAAAAAAGAGGGAGGAAGTCCGATTTTTTTTAATGCCACATCATGACGATGTGGCATGAAGAAAAATCAATCAACAAAGGCTTTTTCCGGAAATGAATCCGGTGTCAGAATCAGCGCAATTCCGTTCATTTTTTCCCTGAGTGAGGAACGCCGGGAAGGAGGATAACGGCGAAGAGCATCTGCAAAGTCTGCTGGCCGGAAGCTACAAAATTTATCTTCAACAGCCAGCCTGTTTTGCATAAGTGCGGTCAGTATTTCACGACCCTGCCGCACACGAGTTTTATCATCACTGAAAATTTCCTGTAATGCCCGGCGGTTCAGGGCAACGACAGTTGAAGGATGGAGATCAGGGAACCAGACTATTACTCCCTGTGCAGCGGCATAACCATTCAGAGCATGCCAGGCATGACAGAATGCACACAGTTCATAGGGGGCGCTGGTTTCATGCAACAGGTTCAGTTCATCTTCCGACAGTTTATCGGTACGGGTGATTTCGGCTTTGGGGACGTGACGAAGAGCAAGCCTTCTGGCAGATAGTTGTGTCTGCTTAAGCGACTGTTCTGCTGCTATCAGTGCTGTCAGGTATTTCTCTTTTTCATCTTTTGGGGCGGGTTCTCCGCGTTTCAGTAAACGCTCCAGATTTTCTGTTGTTTTGTGCAACCGGGCAGTCACATCGAGGATGTTGTCGGAAAGCTGTCTTAGAGGCCAGGATTCATCCAGCCGGAAGCGGTGTCTGACGGTCTGACGGCAGCAGGTACAGCGTCCTGGTGTTGTTAACTCCGGGGCCTGTAACAGTGGTTCCTGGGTATGTACCACGTCGGGGACCGGAAACGGGAATAACCATAAGTCCTTAATGTTTTGTGGCATGGGGGATCTCCGCGCTGCAGTAACGCTTAACAGCCTCCATAATGACTGAAGCGATTTCACGGGAGTAACACTCCGCAAAGACAAACTCCTGATTGTCCCGATTGTCTCGGGCAATAACGTTACCGTTTTCAGTTCGCAATAATGTGAAATTATCCAGATTCTTGGTATGCATACGTTGCTCCGGGGGGGACTGGGATTCGGATGAAAAGGCACCAGTGGTTTACCGGTGCCTTTGGAAGATTAATTTATCGTGGCCGGAGATATGCCCAACTGACGCTGTGAACGGTTCATCACTTCAGGGACGACAGCAAGTATCGCTCCAATGATGACGGACACTATGCAGCCGGCGAGACCAAGTCCATTCTGCTTACCCACTTTTTTGAATCCAAGCAGGCCACCAATGAACATCACAACACCGATAAGCTGAGCAATGTTCAGGGTGGAGCCTGTGGCACCTTTTGCTCCATCCCCCACGTTTCTGATCATGTCAACAAGATCACCATCAGCCATAACAGTACGGGGTAACAGCATTGCAGGAAGAAGTAGTAACAGACTGATAATTTTGTCGCGGCAGTTCATCAGAAAGATTTGTACGTAAATAAAAGCGGTGCAGACACGCGCCATCATGACACGAAGACGTGACATAGGTATCTCCTAGATAGATTGATTAAAAGGAATTAATAAAACTCAGAAGGCAAGGCCAATACTGGCCAGGATGGCATCAAGTACACGATCAATAAAAACCAGCAGAACACCGGCGATAAACTTAACGTTTCCTTTGCTGATGGTTTCGCTGGCGCTCAGTGATGTATGCCCGTCAAGCCCGGCTTTACGCCAGATTGAAATGCCACTCATTACGAATCCCACGCCAGCCAGCTTTGCCAGTGACAATACAGCGTTAGCAGCACCTGCAGCGGCACCAAATGACTGAGGTTGAACGTAAGCGATGGGGCCGAAAGAATCGGCACGAAACCCCATCTGAACCCCGCCAGCATTAATAATGGACGGGAGTGAGACCAGCATGGCGCAGGTAAAAAGCCCTCCAATAAATTTGCCAGGAGTCATGCGGGCGGGACCGTCAACCCGGGATCTGGCCAGATGTGCAATTAAACCAATAACCCCCAGAAATTCACCCCATGTGAACAAAAAATCCATTCCGGCACTGAAGATGCCATTGGCAAAGTGTTCTATCGCGGTCAGGGCATCTGTATTCATCAGCGTAATGTCCCGCCGGAGGTGATAATGGTTCGGGAGCCAGGGTCAATTCGTGTGATGGTCACTTTCCCAAGTTTGTCTCCTTCGCGTACAGCCCATGTACTTCCCTGCCAGCGAATCCATGCCATGCCGTTTTCCATGGACATAATTTTCATTCCTGCAACCGGAGAAGGGACTTTTTTTACAGGGGAATGTGAAACGCTGGTCGTTTCTGCCGTGGTTTTCTGGTTTATTACGCCGTTCAGCCGGGTACGGATCTCATCCAGCTGACGCCGCGTTTCCTGCGCATAGTCTTCGTCTTTTTTTATGGCCTCACTGAGTTTGTTTATACTGTCCCGGAGCATATTCAGTGTTCCCTGGATTTTTTCGTCACGATTATCCAGTTCCGTTTTCAGATCCCGGGCAAGCTGATTCATATCACTGGCAGAAGCCTGTGGCTGCGGGAGGTCCGTTGCCATGACAGGGGAAGCGGAAGACGCAGGGGACTGCCACGTCTGCATGTTGTTATTCATATCATTAAACGGCGGGGCTGACTGCTGACCGGCTGTGGGCGTATTCAGAAACAGATACCAGATAGCGGCCAGAAGAAGAACTGCACAGAATCCCCACATTGTCGGGCTTATTCCCCATATCGGGCGTTTCCAGACGGGAAGCCGTACCTCATCTGTTTCGCCGAAGCTGCCTGTTTCATCATGCTCTGTTTCAGATCTCATTGCGGAATCTCCTGTGGTTCATCATAACGGCGCTGCATTTCTGCTCTTCTGCGTTCTATTGCTGCTTCCAGCCTGTGCCGGGTTTGTTGCTCTGCTTCCGCCAGTGTGGCAGGACGATTGTCTGGCTGAAAGGAAGGAGTACCCGTTGCATCAGCCTGGATGCTGTTACTCATGACCGGATCAACAAACAAAACTGAAACCACTTCGTGTTGTGACACCGTCACCTGTTTATAAGGTTCACTTTCTGCCTGACGGGTCAGGATTTGACTTCCTTTCTCGGCCATACCACCGGCAATGACGCCGGTAACCGCTTTACCGTCCGGCATCCCAACACGGCCAGTGACACTGCCATAATTTCCCTGAATAACCTGTGTGTTGGCATCCTTATAAAGGGTGCCTACTCCCCCCAGTCCCCCCAGAATTGATGGCAGAACAATATGTTTAAACCAGCGATTGTTTACACTGGTGGCAACAGATGACATCAGGTTATCCTCCCGCTGAGCATACGCATTGATCTTCAGACTCATGCCATTCCAGCTCATCCGGTCGAAATGGATCTCAACACCATCTCCAGCCAGTTTTACGCCCGGACTGTACAGTACGGCACCAGCCCACTGGCCGGCAGGAATGGAGGCAATAACCCTGGATGATGGATTATCAGAATCCACGGCTGTGATGATATAGGCAGGTACGCGGGTTAATGCCGGTATCAGTTGTATGCCCTGGTCAGCAGCAGACCTTGAAAGGCTGGCATTCTGTAATCCGAATCGTTGTCTGCCACTTTGTTCCGCTGTTTCTGCAGGTGGTCTGTTCCACATTGCCGCTGCTGTGGTAGGAGCATTACCGGCGGTTTGCTGCGCATTTATTCTGGCAATCAGTTTCTGTAGTCGCTCAACACGTTTTTCTCCGGCGGTGCGATCTTCCGGTACAGGCCTTTCTGGCGGTTGTGGTCTGTTTTTTTCCGGTTCGTGCACAGGTGACTGCTGTTTTTCTGATGTGTCCGGTACATCAAGCCCCTGCGGAAGGCTGGCAATGAAAGTCTGATTATTACGGATTGCAGCTGCAGCGCCACGTTCATTATCAGCCTGTAATAATTCACGATAATGTGGTGTTTCTGTCACATGACGTCCACCGCCGTTCATTGTGCTGTTAATGTTCACGGCAGACTGCACGTCGCTGTCACTCTGCGTTAACCAGGACAGGGCAAAATAGCCACCGCCAAACAAAACGATGGCACCCAGTCCCGACAGAGCAAAGAGTTTCTTGCCGGATTTACCGGCATCCTGTTCAGCACTCATGATTACTCCAGTTCTGGTGTCACGTGAACAGACTGGCCATTCACAGAGAAAGTCAGTAGTGGGGTGACGGGAAGTTTCCAGAGATGTGTACCGTCCGCAGAGGACAATGTCTGCTCAAATTCGTCCCGTAGCATCGCACGGGAGCGAACCAGAAGATCATCACCTTGTTGCCAGATTGTTGTATCCGGGACGTTACCGGTAAATTTAAGCCTTCTTACTGACGGATCGCGGGGAGGTACACCATCCAGAAATGCCTGTAGTGTGGCATCATGCAGAGCTATTTTGTCTGCCGGAACGTTTACCACCGGTCTGGTCGGTCCCTGTCGTGGAATACGCAGATCAAGACGGCTGTCCATTTCCTGGCTGGCGACCTGTGTATCTGTCTCGCCACTGGTTACGTTCAGAATGACCGGGACCGACAGGCCTTTCAGATAGATTGATATGTTTCCTGATGCCCACGGACGCAGTGGCGTGACTGTGACCATATTCCCGTTGTACTGCACATCAAAGAGTTTTGGTGCCGCATTATAGGGTGGGTCTGATTGCGGCCATGGAGAGCCGTTAATGTCGGTAAACGTCACCACGCTCAGGTTATTCATGGCTGTACGAACCAGCGGAAGACTGGCTCCCGGTGACAGGTTGACCGTCAGCGAACTGATGCGGGGGACGATACTTGTCACCGGGGCGCTGATGGCTCTTTCATTGTCAGCCATCAGGCTGCGTAACTCGCGGATCTCATTCGCTGACAGTTCAGAGTCCAGTCGGGCAGTTTCCTTAACCAGCGGGCTGGTTTGTTCGGGAGCAGGGAGCTCTCCCCTGACCAGCGTGGCAGGAACACCGCCTGTATTCGCCACCGGTGGCGCATTTTCGCTGGCGGTGGTCTTATTCGGGGGGGGAGTTCGGGCGTTTTGCCACCCGGCATTATCTGCAGATGCGGCAGTGCCGCACACAAGGAGCAGTGCGCTAAGAATATGGCGTGATCGCATATTGTTTTCTCAGTTCTAACCGGCGTTACGGGAGATCATCTGTCTGATTTCCATACCGGAAGGTTTCAGGCGGGGGTCAACTCGCTGGATAGTCATTTCAAAAATGAAGGACTGTTCCGGTTTACTGACAGTCTGGCCAACCAGGCGCATTTTTACAGGATACTGAAAAGTCCAGAACCAGACGCCGTTGTTCAGTTGTCCCTGGCGGACCAGTACACCGGCGCCGATAGTTGCTGTCAGGTTCATTTTCTCTTTCTTGATCGTGTCAAGAATATTAGATGCCTGTAACGCATTCACGTATCCGGCAAATCCTTTATCTAAAAAACGAGGGGCCAACGCAGATATCTGTGAGCGGTAATGAACAAAGTCCAGATTAAAAGCCATGCTCAGGGTTTCGCTGCCAAAAGACATTACGTCATTCTGGCTCCATCCTGGCTGGCTTGTCGGTGCCAGACGCACCAGACGTCCGTTATCTGTTGCAAAGTATTCACGTTCAACGTTCGTGGAACGCAAGTACTGCACACCATTGCCGGCAAGGCTGATAAGCAGCGCTGTACCTGTACATAACAGCGCTTTCAGCAGCCCGGGTACCAGGTTGGCACGTTGCTCTGCCTGCTTCATGACTCTGATGGTTCTCATCAGTGTGGCCTGATCAGGCTCTTGAGGTTGCAGGACCGGAGGAGATTGATTTTCTGCGCTCATGGGGTTCTCAGTTAAATGTTGTGATCTTTCCAGGGATCAATATTTCCTGGTAGTTTCTCGTTAACTTTGTCCACGACAGCATCACAGACCTGGTTTTCCAGTTGAGAAAGGATGTCGTCCAGGCTGGGAAACTGAGGAATATTCACACTGATTTTTTTGATTCTGGACAGACAGGACTGCAGGGATGAGGAAACATCGTTTTCACGTTGTGACCATGCATCCGCAGCTGCTCGTGCTCGCTCATATCCTGTATCACTTCCGGCCTGTGCCGCGTTTCCCGCACGACAGGTAGCAGCACCGGCTGAGGAGGAAATCAGAATAAGGCCGGATACCACGGCAACCATAGATTTATGCATGTTCATATAGCTTCCTTACCGGTTCATCGACCGGGGCTGTGGGAGAGATCCTGATGCAGAGTTTTTTCCTGTCTGCCCTCCGGCTTTTGGCTGTCTGACCATTGTTGCCATGACTGCTCAAAACCCAGGTTACGGTACAGTTCGTTGGGTTGCTGATCCGGGTTATATACAGCCGCAAAAAGTGGTTCTTCCCGGGTTTTCAGATGAAACTGCATGAGTTCCGGTGCTGGCCTGGATGTGCTGTCGGCATCATGGTTTACGGCTTCACCATAGCCGGCAAACCGCAAGCCTTTGTCTGTCAGCGCGTTGATAACCAACTGACTGTTATCAGCAGAAGGTGTGGCCAGTGCGGGATACAGCGTACCGTTAAGGCGGACCACTCCCTGCAGGTTATCTTCTGCGCTCTGTACCAGTAGCAGATTGAGCTGACGGGTTTCCTTATCCACAGATCCCAGTACCGGGATCAGTTTTTCAGGTGCATCACCATTTGCCTCTGTTACCCTGTTTGAATCGAGTGAGGCAGATACAGGGTGTCTGTCCGGACCAAGGAAAAAATGTGATTCTGTATTTTCAGGCATCCGTAGTTCTTTCATTTCTTCCGGCCATCCCTGGCGCATCTGCTCAATAACACTCCTGAAGGTTTCTACCGGAAACGCCTGAATTTGCTGACCGCTCTCAGGATTATCATGGGAGACTGAAATACCGTTATTGACTGACTCCATGCGCCAGTTATTACGAAGGCGTACCCTGGTTTCGCCAGGGAGCGTGAACTGCTCGCGGTTCTGAAGTGTCAGGGTGACCACAGAACCTTTCTGATGTTGTTTAACCAGGTCTTCCAGTTGTTGTCCCCAGTAGATTTTGCTACCACTGCGATTTTTCAGTTCAACAAAGAAACTTTCACCTTTGCCCGGGGCGTATTCGGCACGACCAAAATTATTCAGAACGGCGGTGACACTTTCGCCAGGGTTAAGTTTCCCTGGCGGCTCTTCGGCTGGCACCTGAGTATCCGGCTGGTCCGGTTCTGCAGGAGAGGTCGTCAGAGATCCCGATGCAGGAGCAGGTTTTACTGCAGAAGCAGTCGGTTGTGGCCCTGTCGCAGTTTTCTGAACATTCTCCTGAGTCGGTTCTGGCATGGCCGGCTGTGCGGGGGTGTTCAGGTTAAGATCAGGAGTAGGTTGGTGAGTGACGATCGTATCATGGCTGCTGGCTACCTCCTGACGTAATTTTTCAAGTTCAGCGCGCTGATCCGGTAATTTCATCCGTACATCGATATTGTTATCGATGATCAACTGCATCGCTTTTTTCTTAAAGGCGTCACTGCCGGTCAGTTCAATAACACCACCATAAAACTTTGTGGCTACTGCGAGTGCGGCCAGTACACATCGGTTGTCCTCGCTGGCACCATTGACCATTTCCAGCCTGTTACCCCGGTCAATAAATGCAGGGGTATCATCCAGACGGTACAGAACTGTTTTGTCCGGTTGCGTTTCCCACTTCAGCTCTTTAAGGATTTCGGCCATGTCGGGAGATACAGGGGCATCAGGACGACGGGGACCACAGACGATACTGTCCGCTTCCTGTGTTGATGACTCGACATCAGATTCAGATGATATGTCTGACGTGTTGTTTTCATTCGCCTCAGCTTTCACCGTCCTGCGTGAGAAAAAACCGCGTGCTTTTTCCATGAATGAAGGAGCACTTCCGGGTTCCTGTGTTTCCGTTAAATTCGTTGGAGTGCTGGTTTGTTCGGGGGCCGGGCCATTCCGGTCTGAAGGTTTTTCTGTCTGTACTCCAGCTGTATCAGGAATATCAGGTTGAGTGGCGAAATCTCCGGCTTCCTGCAGTTGCTCAGGAGATTCGCTGGTCATCATCATTTCCTGATATGCGCGGTAATCTTCATGGTTATCGGGGGCTTCAGACACAGGAAGGTACGACTCAGGCTGAAGCGGGACGTCTTCAGGAGAATGTGCCACAATCTCTTCCTGTGAGGCGGTGGCCGTCGTTGATGGCGAACCCTCTTTCTCACTCTGTCCTGCAGGTGAAGTTCCAGCGTCAGGGAGTGGGGAGGTTTCTGATGAGCGGACTGGTTCAGTAATGCCCGATTCTGGTAGTTTCTGAATATGTTCAAACGTCTGGTCGTTTTCGGCGGTTGCGGTAGCCATGGCAGGGTCAGCCGGTGTCTCCCCGGCGGCATTGTCTGGTTTTGTACTGTCAGCCACGGGAGCGGGCTGTATTTCCGGCTGCGGTTCAGGTGGCTGTGGTTCTGCCGTCGGTTCCGTTAATGCCGGTGCCGGCGTTTCAGATTCTGTTATCGTCGGGTTATCCATGGTTTGCTCCTCAGACTGGACGGGGGTGAACGTCAGTGGGCCGACAGTGAATGCCTCACGTACGTCGTGCGTGTCCTGGAAATTTGTTCTGACGCCCAGTTCGCGCAACTGTACGTTGATTATCCGGCGGAATGTGTCACGGCCCCGGGCTGTGTCTAGATCGTTGAAATCAGTGAGTTTCTGTGCCTTCTCATCCTCAGTAAATGCCGGGATGATGACCTCTCCCCCATTCAGTTCAGCAGCCTTTATTGCGCTGAGAACGCCTTTGTTCTCCGGCTCTCCGGTCTGTGGGTTTTGCAGGTGATGGTCGTTATCGGCGCAGAAAATAAACGGACTGTCAGGCCAGACGGTTCGGGCATTCTGGCCAACGGCAATCAGGTTGCCGGCATCGATACACATCAGTACCGGCAGGCCTGTGGACTCATGCAGTGACGCTGCGGTGGCATAGCCTTCGGCAAACAGCAGTGGCTGACCGTTTACGGGAGAACCCAGGGTGAACCAGTTACCGGTTTTTTCTGCGTCTTTCAGCAGCCGGGCATCTTTCCCGCCCGTTTCCGGAATGCGCTGGTAGGTACGGATTCTCCCCTGTACATTGCTGAACGGGATAACCAGTTCACCTCCGGGATTGATACGTACGCCCGGCGCTGCCGTGACGCCCTTGCGTGTCAGATAGGGACTGGTGGTAGCCTGTGGCAGACGGGAGACGTAGCGGGCAGCATATCCGGCCTGACGGTTATACTGCTGTGCCTGTGCTCTCGCGCTGTCCTCCCGGTTCTGTTGCGCCTGCGCCTTCAGATGGAGGCGGGCCAGCGGATCTATTTTGTCACCGCCGGAAAATACCCAGCGGGTCACCTCCGTATCGCCGCTACGGTAATCCCGGTACCAGCCGGCGGGCTGGCCATCAAGAAATGCTTTATAGACGCCGCTTTTCACGCCCTTTTTATCGGCCTTTGTAGGTACCCGGTGCAGGGCACCGTCCATGACGGGAAGCCCTTTGATAATCAGACCGGCTTTCTCGAGTTCCTGGGCAAACTCGGTGACAGGATCACTGTCATTCGTGGAAAAATTCTGTGGACGAGGGAGCCATTCATCCAGCAGGGAGAGTTCCACGCCGGGTTGGGCATACCACAGCTTATGTTCGTTGTCCCAGGCAACCGCTTTCTGTCCATTGACCGGCGGGTGGGCATTGCGGGCGAGCTCGCGCTCATCAGGAGGCACGGCAAGCCAGGTTCTGTAACGGGCTTTCATGTCAGTACTCCATGAAAAATGATCGAGAGCTGGCAGGCCGAAGGAACGGCAGGCTGTACACGATCAGGAGGTAAATGAGAGGGACTTACAGTGTGGTTCCATCCGCTAAAAAGAGATGGAGTTTTGCTTCTGAAATACGGTCAAAAATCAGGAAATCACGTCCGCTGAATATAGTGAACATCCATATCCGGTTGTATCTGCCAGAAACATGGTGATGTTCCGCAGCGTTCTTCTCCGGGGAGTAAGACGTTCTTAACGTCAGCGTAAAGCAACAAATGCTCAGTTCACAGGCTGCCAGTTAGTTCCCCTGTCCCAGCGATCCTGCCAGTGCTCAAGATACTGTGCGGCAACGTCAGGCATGTTTTTAATAACAACGACGTTTTCAGAGTTTTTGCGGGCCGCTGCCCGACTAAAATTATATGAACCGGTTTCAACCGTATTGCCGTCGACGATAATGACTTTGTCATGGTGTATGGGGAAAACATCCACTGTCCGGAGGGGGATCTTAAGCAGGTTGATATATTTCATCGCTTCCCGACTTGCCCGGTTGGTATTCCCCCTGTAATCAACAACAATTCTGACATCCACTCCGCGCTTTTTTGCCCGGGCAAGCGCATACATTACATCCGGGTCAGTGAACGAATAAGCCATCATTCTGATGGAGTTTTCCGCACTGTTAATGGTGTCCAGAACCAGTGCGGAAGCACTTCCTTCGGGGGAGAAACCGACCTGTACAGATGGTGTGTCGGTCATTGCGAACAAAGGAGACGTGAACAATAGCGGGCACGCCAGCAACGATACCTGAAGCAGGGTTATAAGCTTTTTTTTTCCTGACATAACGACTCCAACGATTATTTGAATCCGGTCCAGTCTCTCGGTGATTCTGTAAAATGCCGGTACCACCATGGACGACCGGAAGCTACAGCCCCCCTCAGGATGCAGAACAGACGGGTGCAGAGAGTACGAACGGACCAGCCAGAACGATCAAGAATGATGAAAAACAAAATAATGCCGGTACAAATCCAGAAGGTTGTTTTGGCAGGGAATGGGAAGATCAATAGATAAATCATGGTAAACGGCAGGGGAACCCCCTGTATGTTTATTGGTGGCGTTGCATACCGCCAGAAGCCTTCTCTTTTCACTGGCGCATTTCTCCCGGAGGAATGAAAATAACCGCCTCGCTGCGGTCAATTTCACCTTTGATATACATTTCCAGTACATAATCACGGATACGTCGTTTCTCGGTCCGGATGATCTCATCTATGTGATAACCCCACTCAGAATGCGGCATTCTGGTGAGCTTATTGCGCAGCTCATCGTCGATGACAATGTATTCCCGGACAGCGCGACGACCACCGTCATTCGTTCTGACCAGTACCTGAACCAGAATGAATTGCAGCAGCGACAGAACAGACCAGGCCATTGCGTCACGAATGATGGAAGGGAACAGGCCGAGGAGGCGGGATAAAGTTTCCCCCGGCGATTTAGTATGCATGGTACTGAGGCATAAATGTCCTGTATTCCCGGCCTGTACCGCAGCATCTGCGGTTTCGTTGTCCCTGATCTCACCAACACCGATAATTTCAGGATTACGTCTCACGGCAGAACGAAGTCCTGCAGCAAAGCTGACAACGTCACGACCTATTTCAGCCTGGTGTGGTGGAAGCAGATCGCCTTCGCGGCCAAGGATGTATTCAACTGGATCTTCGTATGTCACGATTTTACGGTCGGGGAAGTTATCCATGATGTAACGGTAAAGTGCTGCGCACAGCGTGGATTTCCCGGAACCGGTTTCGCCACAGACAAACCCCAGACCGTTCTTACTGACCATCGCTGTAAGGAGATCCGGTTCAATATTCATGGCCCGGATATCTGGTATTGCTGTCGGTATTACCCGCATTGTTATCGATATGGCCTTTTCTTCCGCACCGGATGTTCCCTGGATGAGATGGGAGCGTAACCGGACGCGCTCACCACGTTTTAGGCCATAGCGACCGGAAGCATCTCCGTTTATCTGGATAGTCCGGTCGGCAGGATTACCTGATAATACCCGGGGGAGAACTTCACGACCAAACAGCTCATCAATGAGTGGCATCATCAGCGATGATGGCAATGTATGTAACGAACAGCGAACCCTGCGTCCAAACCGACTGACAGAGACAGGGGAACCGCCGGTCAAATCGATGTCACTGACACGGTGGAAGGCGCACCAGGCATAGAAATGGCGGAACTCATCGGCGGAGAACCGCGAGAACGGGAAAGTTCCGAATTCATCAGGCATGTTCACTGGCACATCCCCTGCCCGTGAACAGATGTTGCACGGGGATATCTGTGTTGATGGAACGTTCAGCGTGTCGTATCGGAACCTGGTTTGTTCGGATGGTCTTTCCGGATTCGGTGAGCCCGGGGACCATATGCAGGAGGGAAATGCTATGGTGTCTGCGCATTTTTATTTGTCCTTTCGGTTGTGATGAGGGGACGCCAGTGCGATTTCTGCAGGTTAAATTCGGCGTGATTTTTCAGACGGCGGACGCGATCACCCGTCACCAGTTTTTGTCCGTTACCGGTGATTGTCTGCAGCTGATCGGTCACATCTGGTCGGGTGATCATGCCCTGTCGCCAGAGCAGTGAGTACAGCATCATTCCCCTGAAGTCGCGTGTAAGGCGTTTCTGGTTCGCCTCCAGTGTCAGGTCAGCATTCTGTCGTCCTTCCTGCCAGCCCTGCCGTAATGCCATTTCCCAGACTTTACGCTGGGTTCTGTCTTCCGGGACAACGCTGCCTTCTGTTCCGGGTGTGGCTGTTGTGGACAACCCTTTAAGTAGCCAGTCACGCCATCCCGGCGGGTTACTGACAAAGCGTTCAGGTCTGATAATTGTCCAGACATGAGACGATGTTCGAATTTGATCTGGTGTGATATGTGCGACATCCTGTGCTTCGTCGATGACGGGAGGAAGCCATCCTTCAGGGCTTATAAGGGGTCGGAAATCGTATAAGGCATTGAGAGTGCTTTCACGGGAGTTCAGAGCCTGAATCAATTCCCATGAGCGTCGGGCTTTACCTCCCCTGAATCCCAGTGTTCTTCCTGCATCAGTCAACATTTTCCAGCGGGTTTCCGATATACCTTCGGGTTTTTCATTCATCGGATTCAGCCAGGCATTTATATCTGGCGGTGGAGCATTGACGTTCTGCGGGGATACCACAGTGTTTGCGACGCATCCGGTCAGTAACATTACCGGCAGCATGAGCGGAATGAGCACTTTCATTTTTTTCGTGTCTCCGGCGGCATAAAACTGACCTGCAAAAGCCCCGGATACTGATGAATGTTTGCTCTCCAGGCTGTCTGGGCTTTTATCAGCCGCAGGGCATTTGAGAATGTCATATCCCTGACATGAAGGTTTACCGGCAACGGCAGGCGAACGCCGCTATAGTTAAACTGCATGCCACGAATTCTGGCCAGCTCATTCAGCAGTTCAATGGCATCGCCCTCCCAGTCGAATGATAAACGGTCACTGTTGGCCATGAGTAGTGTTGTCGGTGCTGAAGTTAACTGACCGGAGAATACTCCCTGATCCTGTAGTCTGTATTGTTTATGACGCGTAACAGCAACTTCAGAGGCAGCGCCATAATTACGGCTATGGGATGTGGCTTCGGGGAAGGTATTGCAGCCAGCCAGCAGAAGGGCGACAAGACACCCCGCAGGTATAATACGGTTCATAAATTATTCCTGATTAGAGGCAGAAAAAACGAGGTGGTTGATACCGGATGGTTTTGTATATACAGGAAGAGTTTCATATTCCCTGGAGAATATGAAATTGAGTGCCAGATCTTCAGTCAGGAAGCATGCCGAACCTGAGAGAGATATTTGCCGGAACTGGCCGTATGTCGGAGTCGATATTCAGATAGCGAGCACAAAATAAGTGGAATTCTGACGCTCCGCGCCGAATCGATCCATGACAGATGATTCGAATATTCAGGAGTCGAATACACTGGTACCTGCGCCTGAAACAGTGGTTGACCCTCGTTCAAACCAACAGTAATTCTGACAGACGCGTGTACAAGTACACTCTTGTTTCGCAGGGATTATATCAGATTTTTTTGAAATTCAAATAACCTCTGCGACCTTTTCAGGTTATATCCGTCAGGATACTGAATATACTCTCAGGGGAAAAAGTGACTTATGTTAAATTATAATCGATTTTATATTCCCCCGAATTTTCGGGGGAATACCGTTTAAATCAGAATGTAAACTGTAGCTGAGCGATGGCCCCGTAGTCATGATCGGTACCAATCAGGCCAGAGACATCTAAATGAACAACATCAAACGGAGAAATTCCGACACCTGCAGTAAATGCGCTGCCACTGTCTGATGCCATATTCTGACGATAACCGGCACGTAGTTGAGCCCATTTCCAGGCATTAAACTCGGCGCCCACGCTGGCAAACTGACGTTTATTGTCGGAGGTAAATCCGCTGGCCGGGGTCAGATCTACGTCCAGTGCGGTAGTGAAAAGACTATTGTGCCAGGATACACCGGTAGTGGCCTGCGGACGGATTTTAAAGGTTTCAGTTACACCATTCACTTCTTTGGAATCAATGCTGCGTGGCACGATGTTCTGGACAACCAGACCAAGTGTCCAGTTTGCATTAAGGTCGGTGTATGCGCCGATATCTGCGTTAAATCCGTTTTTGGTACTGTGGTACTGGTCACTGTCAAAGTCATGTTTATCGTAGTCCTGAACCGTGACATTGTAGTTAAATAGATCCACGCGTTGGTATTTGGGTGTGAGGCCAAGGGACCATTTCTGTCCTGCGGTTTCCAGCTCCTTAGCGAAGGAGATGCCGATATCAGTGATGACGGCAGCACGACCATATGCGCGGGAAGTCAGGGCGTTTTTATCAACATTCGTGATTGTGCCGTTGGCGACTTTTTCCAGATAGTCCAGATCGGCGTCGCTGACCTTTCCATCCACATTTGCAGTGCCATATGATTTGATCATGAGTGCGAACGGCAACGTGTCATTAGGCATGGCGGCGACAGCTGAAACACCTGCCTGGGCATCAGCGTGGATATTCCTAAATTCCTGCAGGCGACGCTTGAGATTCCCGGCAGCCTGCTTCACACCGTAATTGCTGTCTACAGCACGATCAAAAGCGTCCCAGTCAGCTTTAATATCGTCCGCTTTGTTTGAAATATCATCAGGATCGGAAAATTGTACACCGACGGACGGCAAAAGCAGGCTGAAATCATCTCTGCTGTCATGCTTCGTCAGAAGTGCCGGGTTTGCCAAAGGAGCCACACCATAATGGGATGATGCAACACCCGTTCCTCCCATTGCATCGTTTCGGGCTTCAAAATATGAAGTAGCAGCAGATGCATTAAAGGCAAATAATACAGCTGATGCAACCAGTGTGCGGGTAATTTGTTTTTTCTTCATCATTTAATTTCCTGTTTTCCAGAATTTAGATAAAACAACTCCATGGCACATAAGTGCCACCAAAACTTATTTACTGTGAGGCTTGAAAACTACCAGGGTAATAAAAGTGTATTAAAACAAACGGCAGGTAAGACTCTTCCTGCGATCAGTGATTCCGCAAGCGCTGGTTTCAGAAGAGTGCGGCGAGGAGAAACGCTTAATTTGCACTCGTTGTAAATGGTTGAGAACCAGCATTTCTTTTCATCTGACAGTAATACAGGTAACAAAGACAGAACCGGATATATTGTTGCACCATTTATTACCCGTTTCTGGCGTAAAATAACTCCACAGAATTCACGTTTATTATTTCCTGAAAATGGAAAACCATGCCAGAAGATAATGTCGGTATTATTTTCTGTATTGATTAGCATTTTAAATTCTTCAAATGTTGCAGGCCATTCTCCCGCGCATGAAACCGGGAAATTCTCTCTGCCGTCGAGCCAGTCCGGATTGACGTGAAACCAGTCGGCCAGATTCTGCAGTGCGTCCGCCGACAAGTAGTCGACCAGCCTTGCCGGGTCCTGAATGACGCCTGGTCTGATATTCCATGGCGCAAGCAAAGTTGCCAGAACCGGAGCAGTGATATCATGTAGCTGCATAATATGTTCTACCCTGTCAATAATGTTGCCGGTGGCATTACTGGCAGGCAGGAACATTTCGCGCAGCGCATCTTCTACCAGTATTCGGGTTAAATCTGAGGTTGATATGGAAAGCTGTTCGCTCATTATTCCCAGCACTTCCCTGACTCCTTGTGGATACCGTACCTGTAGCGGGGTAGACTGTATCTGGCGTGCGTTGATAAGCTGTTCACCAATCGCCTTCCGGTCCAGAGAATTTATCAGCCGGGCACCGATGCCGGTTTTGTTTAATTTCATAACTCCTCCGACTGAAAAATATCTTTCAGTTCATATGGTTATTCTAACTGTTAGTTTTTGTGTGGTGAAATGAATAATTTCGATCATTCTGATCGAGTGTGTTTGGCGAGTGATGACCACTCGCCATGAGGTATTTTCAGAAATTTTGGTTCAGGATGGCGTACCGTGCGGATTGAGAGGGCAAATCATAATGTGGTCCGGGTCATTTACGGGAAGGTCTCCCGGAGAAGGAACTCGTTGTCCTGTTGGAACTCAGGTCACTGGTTGTGGTTACGCCTTACAAAGTATCTGGGGAGGTACAAATGCACCAGATTCTTTTTCTCCTCTTGCAAATGGCACCGGTTGTACGCTCAGTGTCGGAGGCGCTCCGCAGGCATGCTTCAAAGTATGGGCTGCATGTCGCTAAATGAAACAATGGATACCCATATAATAAGATGCGTATTGCGTACCGTTATATGCACGCCAGTTCATGTTGCCATTGGCATCCGGATTGTCAGTAGGAACCAGCTGTGTTAATGCCATTTCACGTCCATCAATCCGGTAAGTGTTGATGCACAACTTAAAACGCCCCAAATCTCTTGTTTGCCCGGGCCATACCTGAAATGTTCCACCGACACGCCAGTATGTTTTACCTGAAAGTTGCCACGCACCGGATTGGCACGAAAGTATCCCACCAGTGCTGTCGTGGCTTATCGCCCCGTTCTGTGGACACCAGGCGCCTGCAACGTTCACCTGGTCGAGCTTTAAGATCCCCCCGGCAGAAAGGTCGCTGTCAGACCGGACTGAACCGCCCTTTAACTGTCCGCCGGTGTAAATACCTTTGTTATTAATACTGCGTACCCATGAGTCGTCTGACATATAAAAACCCCCACCGTGGCTTTCATTTAACCAGCCTTTACCACTACGTGTTATCAACCATCCACTATTACTCCTTATATCGCCACCGGCTGTTACATTGACATCAAAATTTCCGCTACTCCCTTTAACAACACCACTAAAATTACCATCTGCACCATTAACGGTGCCGCTGAAATTACCTGTCTGGGCATTTAAAGAGCCTGCATTATTCAGATTATTTGAACCCATATCAATTGAGGTGTGCATTTTATTTAAGTCAGGGCGACCATTTACCTGAAATCGATAAAGGCGATCTGTGTCTTCTTCAGCGCCGCTTAGTTCATCTGTTGTCAACAAAATTGCAATATGACCATTACCGCTTTTTGCGCCATAATTGCTTAAAGCAATTTTCCAGGAGCGCAATGCGCCAGTCGCTGTATTCCCGTCCTCGATATATCCACCAAGCCCGGTTGTAATATCTTTTGCTATCTGAATAATGGCTTTTGCTGGCAGAGCATTTCCACCTGCGGACACAACAAGCGCCTGCAGCAGCTCAGGATTCTGGGTGTTTCGAACGACGAATGCCTGTAGCCGCTGTCCTTCACTGTTGGTTTCGGTAAAACCGCTGGCCAGAAAACCTGTGTTTTTCAGCATGGTTGTTGTAATGACAGCCGGTGTGGTCGTGGAACTGGTGGCCTGGAGGCTGGCATAGTTTTTTCCAATGTAGGAACGGGCTGCACTGGCCCAGTTGCTGGCCAGACGAGCCTCCGTTTGCCAGCTCTTCATTTCAATGTAATCTTTCCACATGCCTGCGCCCCAGGCGATTATTGACATGACAATTAGTAAAGCCGCGCCGGTTTCCAGGGAAGCCCAGCCCCGATCGTGTTTTTTCATCAGATTACCCATAGTGGTTGGTAGAGATTATCCAGTAGCAGGAGAACATGACCGATACAGATCCATGGTCCAAGAGGGCCTTCTATGTGTCCTTTAATGCGCCAGGTTGAATGCCATAACACGAATCCCCCCAGGCCCAGCAGAACGCTCCAGATTGCGTTATACAACCCTGACCATGCCGTAATACCTGCTATAAGCCACAAATCGCCTGTACCAATGTAAGGACGCCGACGATTGAGAATTATGTGAAAACAAAACAGAATAATTGCAGCGATAAGAGTTTCGGTTGTACGCGCCCACCATGTGTTGGTTGTAATATTAATAAGGACGCCGGCAATCAAAAACCTTCTGGTGAATGTAGCCGGTAATAAGCCACTTACTGCATCGGTTACTGCCATTTGCAGCATGAATGACAGAATAATAATGGCATGAATGCGGCAGATCAGTGTCGATGACGATAAAACAATTACCCCCCCAGTGATACCATACAGCCAGATCCCTGAAAGGACGGCAGGGTGAGTTCCCTGCCACACATAGTTTGTGTATGAAAAAAAATGACGGACCCTGAATAACAGGGTTCGCCCAACTATTGAAAATATGAGTATTAACGGAAACAGGTAAAACGGGGAAAAACTAATGCTTATGATTGTGTGCATTGTCTGCCTCCCTGTCCGGGCAGACATATCCCCTTCATATCACGATAGATGCGCCATATTTTATTCGCATATTGCTCCCTCGTTTCGTGCCTGTCCTTGCGGAATCCGGCATTATATGAACCCAGGCAATTCCAGCTGATACCGCATATCTGGAAATGCCTTGCTAATATCCAGCTACCTATCTGAATATTCAGGCATGGTCTGGTAATTAATTCCTCAGACTTTTTAATTACACCCATTTTTACAAGTTTTGGAATATGGGTTGAATTGATCTGCATCAACCCATAATCTGTACTGCTTGCTTTTCCTGTTTTTCTGTCTTTGTTTATGTTAATTGCGCCAGGCTGCAGTAATGACTCTCCGGCAGAAATAGCTTTTAACAATAACGGTTCAATCTGATAGCGTGCGCCAGCAGCTGCAAAACAATTGTCCCACTTGTTAGTCCAGATTTGTGCAGGAACAACGTATGAAGCCCGCGCGGGGGACAGAAGAGTAATAAACAGGATGGATGAAATAAGTCTGAGGGGCTTTTTACCCCCGGACATTAAAACTCCTTAACCATTAATAGTGAAAATCAGTTTGTTGGTACCGGTGCTGCCGTTGTCAGCCGTACACTGCGCACTGGCTTGTTCAGTAGTGACTTTACCGTCATTATGGGCGGTACTGTTCAGCGTGATGCCGTTAGCCAGCCCGGAACGACTTATCTGAGTGGCTATCTGGATGCAGGCATCCTGCGGTACTTTTTCATACGTAACCGAAAAACCATTATTGAATCCGGAAGTTGATGCCGGAGCGACAGTTACATCACCACCCCAGGAATTATAAAGGGTTGCTGTTCCGGATGATGGCGTCCCCCGAACGGTCATACTTTTGGGAACCCCTCCCATTTGAATAAGAGCTCCTGTCATTTTTGCAGCGCTGGTAAAGGTATATCCATCGCTGCCTTTTAACAGTCCCTGGGTACTTGTAATGATGGTTTGTATATTTGCGCTTTCATTTGCAACGCTGGTTCTTGAACGAAGCATATATAAACCACCAAGAACAAGCGCAATTACAACAATGACTACAAGTGCAATTGCGCCCTGTTCCATAATCCCCCATCCTTTTGCATGAGGTGCGTTATTATTTCCGTTTTTTTTCATTGAATTACCATTCACATTTTGAATAAACATAAATTTCCTCGTTAATTTCAGAGATTACCCATGCTGCTGTCACCAATGGACTGAATATCCATTATGGCCAGAACCAGTAACAGGAGAGACATGACAAGAAATACCAGCATAATTAAACGGACAATAACTGCTCGTTTTTTTACACGTTCCAGTGTCTGTACAAGCCAGCGTTGCCCATAATTACTGATAAGGTCTGTTGCGCCGTCACCCTGTAGCAACGACAGGAAGTTGGCCGCTTCCCTTGACGGGAACTGGTAACCGCACTGACGCAAAGCCAGTCCCAGGTGTTCACCCAGGCGTACACGGTAAATGATACTGTCAAGACGAACACTTAACCAGGGTGAAGCAAATTCCTGCAAGGTGGTCAATGAATTAAGAGTGGTCATTTTGGCTTGCAGGAGTGCTGCCATATTAAGCAGGAACGTTGCGCCCTGAATATCCTGATAAATACTCCATGGCATCAGGTTATCTGCAAAAGAACGGATACTATCCGGTCGACTCCAGTTAGCCAGTGACCATGATATAAGAACGACGAACAATACAAAAAGAATTGCACAGAACACGCCATAGTTATCGATAAAACCCGATAAACCATAAAGAAACCCAAGTGCTCCACTCCATGAATCCGGAGGGCTTATTTTGCTGAGCACGGGAATTAACTCTGTATTCAGAACATATAATGTGCCACCCATCATAATTAACAATGCTGCCGGATAAATGGCCATTTGCCATATAGCCTTGTGGATTTGTTTCCTTGCATCTGTCAGTGTAGTGGCAAATTTGAGCGCATCAACAATGGAACCACTCCTGATCCCTGCACTTATTACGGCGGCTTCTTCCTGTGGTACCCACAAGCTGAGAGTATATTCCAGTGAATTCTGTTCTGTATTTTCCCGCAGGGATTCAATACAGTCTGTGGCGAGTTCAGCAAAAGGATGCCAGTGACGACCGAAATCGGTCCAGGCATCCCGCATCTGTTCCAGTGCTGATTTTAATGGCTGTTTATTTTCAAGCAGAAAACGCAGGGCTTCATAGAATTGTACCCGGTAGGGCGCAGTGAATGTTTTTCTGACGATGAAACGTCTCAGCCGTTGACCGAAATTCATTTCACGCATGACGTTCTCCTGTTAAACATCGTCAATATTGAGACGTTCATCCTCGTCGAGAGGAATAATCCTGTTCGCTTCCAGGGGGTCCACAAGACCGGCATTAATACTACGCAGCAGGTGCTCCACACGACTGATCCCGTTCATACGTTCCAGCCAGTATTTACGGGCAGCAACCTTGCCGTGCGTTTTGAGGATATGAAATAAACGGTTATCAGGTTCTATCACCTCAGCGATTACCGTTCTGCCAGTCAGGCCTTTACCAACTACACCGCGTTTTCTTCCGTTAATAATGACGTCGCGATTACACTCAGGACAGCCTTCATGATTACGGAACCAGATATTTTCTGTACTGCAGACCGATTCTTTGTTGCAATAGCGCTCAAGATAAGTTCGGGTATCATCGCTAAGTTCAGGAACACGCTTTGCCCATGGAATACGGCAGGAAGGGCACAGGGTTGGCACAAGGCGCTGGCTTATCATTCCAATCAGTAGTTGTGCATCACAAATCAGGTCAGCATTCATACCCATCGTAATCATGCGTTCGGGAATACCCAGCGCAGAGTTTGTATGCAACGTGCTCAGAACCAGATGGCCGGTTTGTGCGGCATAGGTTGTTGACATCATTGAGACGAGATCGCGCATTTCCCCTTCCATGATGGCATCCGGGTCAAGTCGCATTGCAGATGAGATTGCCCGGCTCCATGCAAGCTTAACGGCATCCTCGTCGGATTTGTCACAGATAATAGGGGTTTGTGTCGCCCCCAGAATTTGCCCTTCCAGGGGGTCTTCGATAGTCAGCAGATGTCGCCCCGGGTTCTCATCCAGATACACGCGGCAGGCACTGCGTAACGTTGTTGATTTACCCGAACCAGTCGGCCCTGACAGGATTATTTTTCCCTCCGGACGGCACAGCATGATGTTCAGCAACCTGATTTGCTCAGGGAGAAAACCAAGTTGAGTGAAAGTGGGAACCTTGTCGCCGTCATCAGGTATCAGGCGCATAACAGCAAGCAACCCGTCCCCTGTTGGCCTGTGGCTGTATCGCGCGCCAAATATTCCAATTTTTCGCATCAGTTGAGGTGACAGGCGTGCGTCCTGCTCTCGCTGTGGGAAGAAGCTGGTCTCGGTGACATCTGCTATTGAAAGAATGGCTGTCGCACAAAGTGAATACCCCAGGGATGGCTGATCCTCATCTACTGTCTGGAGTTCACCGAACATACGCATTCTTACCTTGAAAAGTGATTCGGAGATTAAAAAGTGAATATCTGATGCACCGAGTTCTCTGGCCACTTCAAAGTAATTGAGAATCTTTTTTTCACTTTCACTGACGTCTCCCAAATCACGCAGATGAATAACTCGTTCTCTGGGTATTCTGTTTTTTTCATTCTGATCGGCTTCCTGCATTTCCGATAAGCTGACCAGTCTGGTTGTAGCACCCGGATATTTATGCATTAATGCCTGTACATTACTTTGTATATCTGGTCGTGTTCGCTGGTTATTTTCAATAAGAATTTCATAAGAATCCTCTTTAGTTATAAAAAGGAGTGCATCCTTTATATTATATTCATGCATATCTGCTTTCTCAGAAGGTCAGCGTTGTACCGTCGCTCAGCGTAACGCCCGACAGAGAGATTGATTTAACCGTTACTTTTGTACCGGGGAGCTGGCTTCCGGTTGTAACACGGGTCTGCCGCCCGTCGGCCAGTCGGAGAACGGCATGAAGTCGCTTGTCTTTGCCATTAATTTCCAGGATAACAGGTAATTCTGTTGGGGCCCTGCCCTGAGCCGGTCCGGAGACAGACGGATGGGGGGATGTGAACTGACCAGCATCCGGAGGTGCTGTCATGGACGAATCAACATCAGAGCCATCCAGTTGTTTCTGTAATTGTGCGCCCTGTACTCTTGCCTGTAACAATATATTCTGGTTTTGCTGGGCTTCCAGTTCTCCAATAGTAACCAGTTGTTGAGTGGTTGCGGAGGATAATTCAGGAAGCAGAAGAATTGAGGGTATTATAAGTAATTTACTTAGATGCATAAACGTGACCTTCTGTGGTATAGCTGAAAGTACCGCCATTCAATTTAAAATGAATGCTGCTGATCCGAACCCCTGTATCCTGGAAAACACGGAATAGTTCATCAGGATTTAACGGCGTCGATACGCTGAACTGATATTCTCTCCATTTCTGAACAGGTGCGGGTTCGCCGTCATTACCTGGCAGCGGTTCAGGTATTGCTGTTTCGTTAACGGACGGCGTTATCTGCCTTTCCTGAAACCATGTGAGCACACGCATCAGCTGTTCAGAAGGTGTCGGTACAGCTTCATCTCTGTGAGGTAAAGCAGGTAGTGGACGGGGAACAGAAGCCAGCCGGGCACCATCTTTGAGGTTGAATTCAGGAATAATGCCAAAAACCTCTTTGCTTCTGGTCAGAAAGCCCTGGACTGTTCCTCCGGGCTGCCGTTCGTAAACCAGAGTGAATGACTCCGGCGTGCAGAAGCCTTCTGCCAGCTTCCATCCGCCCAGTGCAACCGGCGACGGTTTTCTCAGGTCGGCACAGGCCTTCAGTAAATCGCTAATTAGGGGTTGTGTGGCCCATGGGTGTGGTAGCTCAGGTGGTATGGCCGGTTTACTGAACTGCAGTCTGGCCCGTGCTGCAATCTCTTCTGCGGTAGGGCCAGTATCAGGTTCTGGCTGTGTCAGCCAGAAAATCACACCGGCACAGGCCACAGCAGACAACAGAGCAACGGGTAGTATAAATCGCTGACGGGTATCAACTGTTAATTTACAGTGACGTATGTCCGCAGGTGACAATTTCTCAATAATGGTCTGCCAGTTATGCGGATTATCCAAAGAAGAAATAACCTGCCATTTTTCAGTGGGCTCCTCATTCATCACAAGGAAAAGGTTTATCTTCTTAGCGATGTCCTCCGGACTTCCTGACTGGTCAGCCATAACGGCAGGCTGACCATCTACTGAGGCCAGAAATAAAAGTTTTTCATTGTCATATCTGAAAATACCATAACCATTATGGACCAACGAACTAAAACCCAGTGCAAGAGAAAAATAGCGGTGACGTTCCGGCATGGTCAGTATTCCCGTTCCGGTTAGCCTGCTGGTTTTCCCTTTTGCGTTCCTGCAGCCGATGGTTACCTTCAGACAGGTTAACCGTCCTTTAGCCGTTCGGTGACGTTCTGAACTTTTTAACGAGGGGCGTTTGCGGCGGCCTGTTCTCTCCGGTGCCCATCTCATCCCTCCCACCCACATTCGGTTACTTACCTGTGGGTCAGCAAGGATCACAACCGGATTTATATCTTCATCAGCCATTATGGCCTCCTGACGGGAATGTTGGGGTGATAATAATGATCAGAGTGCTGCGTTCATTTTTCCCGTTCTGCGAACCACCAAACAGTGGATTAGACGGGGTGAATGTACCGGCTTTTCGTGTGGTCGTATTGTTCTGGTCAAAGCCCGTAACAACGAGAGACTGGCCTTCTTTCAGGTTGACCTTCTGGCTTAGCGATCGCAGCTTGGTATAGGGCATTTCGATATAGCTGTTGCCGTCTTTTGATGTAAAACTTCTGATTGTCGGAGGATCTGACAGGTTAAAATTCATCTGCAGCTGGAGATTGCCTGTTTTCTGAATTAACGGCAGAAGGGTCATATTGAACCCGGTGGTGATCATCCCGGGTGTTAATGTCGTCGTGGCGCCGACATCTGTTGTCGTTGTTGTGGCCGATTGTGCAACGTAGACAGTCTGATCAGCCATCTGGATGGGAACCGGTGTCAGATTGGTGACGGTACTTTCCTGAGACGTAACGACACTAACATCCCCCTGTTCACTTAATGCCTTGATCAGGAGGCTGGAACCACTGAACCTGGCTGCATTCCCTGTTGCGGTATCGAGAATTGATACGCCTGCAGAAGTGGCACCCGTAATATCACCACTGGCATTGTTGAGTGTTGCGCCTGCAGAGTGCAGGGATTTATAAACCAGATTCCAGTCAAGACCGAACTGCTCGTTTCTGGTATGGCTCACACTCAGAACCTGTACATTCAGCGAAACCTGCCGGTTCATAATGCTGTTTTGTTCATCAACATATCTTGCCACGGCTTCCTGAACAGCCGGAGTATCTGTTACGGTCAGTGTTGAGCTGGATGCTGATAACCAGTAACGTCCCTTTTCAGGCGTTAACATCGCTTCGATTGTCTTCCTGATGTCCTCGTACAGGTCATATTCCTGTCCAACGGTGGTACTCTGGGATGAGGTCGCATCTCCGGATGCCGAGTTATCCTGGCCGCCGGTAGCACCCATTGTGCTGGTTGAACCAGAGCTGACACTGGAGCTGCTGCTGGTTTTGGTATTCAGCATATAAAGCGGGTATGTTCTGGTTTCGGTCAGGTAGAAGACAATGCGGCCATTATCCATACGCCAGTACAGACCGCTCCGGCTGGCCATCAGATCCAGAAGTCCGTTGATATCCCCCTGCCACATCAGATTGTTTAGCGTAAGTGGCTGGCTGGAAGCTGACAGGGAAGTATAGCCAGGGCTGTTCAGCGGGAGACGTCCATTTTCGTCCGGTGCCGGAAGAGTCCCTGTCATCTGACGGGTTACCCCACCTTCCAGGGTTGCAGATGTGGCATCAGGAGTAATGATGACAGGTAGCCCGCAGACGGCAGTAATACGCTGTCCCAGTTCCTGAAGTGTGATTTCACCTTTTCTGGCCTGGGTAATGTAACAGTCAGGTGCGATCGCTTTTTTCTCCCGGGTTATACGGGAGAGCGGAACCGGATTAATCCACTGGCGATCGAGCCAGGTCATTGCCTGTGATTTGTGTTCTGAAAGCGCAGCCATCTTTTCTCTGGCACTGGCTGAGTCTGTCTGTGCCTTTTTCTGCATTTTGTTTATTTCGCTGAAGGTACATCCAGACATTGTCAGTACGAGGGCGATCATGCAGGGTAACGCCGCCAGTTTCATAGAGCGCTGGTGCAATTTTTTCATGAATATATCCAGATTAGTTAACGTAGACGACAGAGTCTTCTGTAATGCCTGCCGGAGGTGTCAGGCCTGGAACAGTTCCTGATAACCAGGTGAGTTGTCCGTGTTGAAAAATACCGATAAGCGCAGATCCCCGGCTTCTGGAACGAAGTGCATCAATAAGTCCGGGCAATTCCGGCATCCAGATCCATAATCGACCCTGATGTAACTGATGCCTGATGCGGGAATCAGGTGTGAAAGGGAGTGCCAGTTGATCCGGGGAAATTGTGCCGTTCTGCTGGCCTGATACATATCTGATATCATTAATTCTGTTGGCAATCATTAACATCTGGCTTGCCCATACAGAACCGCTTGCCTGTTGTTGGGCATTTGTTGTTGCCGCCAGTTGTTGATTCTGAAAGTCCCCGATGATAATCAGAATGGTCAGGCTGGCGACCATAACCAGCCAGCCCATTATTGCCCGTCCCTGGTGTCCGAAACGGTCACGATACATTGTATGCGGGAGCCCTGGGCATACAGGGGGATCTGAGCCGTGCGATAGAGTTCAAACACCTCTCCAATGACAGATTCAAAAGAGCCTCTGAAAAAAAGAGGTGCATCCAGGCGATAATCCTTAACGGATGATGGCCATAACACCATCCAGTGGGAAGATGGAATGCTTTCACATTTTGTCTCCTCGGCCCATCTGGTGATGTTCTCTTTCAGGGTGGTCCCTGCTGCAGCACGCCATTCCTTGCCCTCAGCGACAGGGGTTACCGGTGTACCCGTAATTAACTGAGCAGGCTTATTTCCGGGGAGACCTGTGGTGTCGTCTGTGTTTGTTCTGGTACTGACGCGGAAAGGATTCCGTGGTTTTATCTGGTTGTCAGAGTGAGTCCGGGAGGACTGGTTAATCTCCGGTGTTATAACAGTTACGGATGGTGGCGATATTTGTACGCCAGAACTGTCGACCGCAGGTACAGAAGATGATGTGGTTACAATCAGTGTTTTGTCTGTCCAGTTCAGATGTCCCCACAGATGTTGTTCCTCCAGTAAGCGATTCAGAGAACGTGTCCACTGGTCATTGGCGGACCATGAGGCCAACCGGGTATTAAGTTTTGGTGTTGCGGCATTTTCCTGTTTGAACTGCCAGTCAGGAGGCAATAACGTTTTGATCCACTGACTGACAGTACGATTACGAACTGTCGGCAAAAAAGTGACCGGTACAGCACCTGCCGTCCCTGTCATAATAAGTCTGGAGAAATTCTGGCTGATCGATGGAGATGGTAGCGGACGTGATTCACTGAATGATTCCATTGTTTTAATTGTGCCCGGTGAAGACACCGTTTGTGGTGTCGTAGCCTCTGCGGGCGTTGACAGTCTTTGCTGAGTGTGTGCCAGTACGGCTGCACTGTCACTTATTTGTCCATCGACAAAAACCAGCGCCGGTGTGTCTGCATCAGTTATATTATTACTGCCTGAAATACCTGTGCAGCCGGATAATAACGACGGCAGAATGAATGAAAGATAGCTTTTTTTCATGGATATGATTCCGGAAGTGCGGTTTAAAAAGAGTCAGGCCTGATCTGGCATGTACAATTTAATGCTGATGAAGACGATATGAACGCAGCCGACGAGGTTTATGAATTTCTACCTGGCTCCACTGATTTGTGCTGCCTGGTACGCGCTCAAGTCTGAATAATGGTCGTTGTCGTTCAAATACACACACCATGCAGTTTTCTGGCATGCAAAAACTCTGCAGATGATCCATTAAATACTCATCTGATTTGTATTTATGAACTCGTTGTTCACAATTATTTGTGATGACAATAATTCTTAATGCTGAATAAGATGGAGCAGAAATACTCATCATATCGCCTACCTGTTTAATTGTCGGTATACTTACGCGGAGATGCCCGTCCTGATAAAAATGAACAATGGTTTCACTTTGCTGATATAATTACTGTAGAACCTTCTGAAGGAAGTAAAGGCAATGACCAGTGAAGCAATAAATATATTAACGGAACTGACAATTTTTCATTTATAGTGGTTTTTCTCCGATAAACTTTAAAGGATGTAAAAACCCCTTGCGATTCCAGTTTGCTCTTTAATTTTTTAATTCTGGCTGGAGTCAATAAATGTGACTGCATTATGACGGTTTCATGATGAGTCATGGCATTGCTGATTAGCTCGATCAATATACTCCAGTGCTTGCTTATCTCCTCATGTGTACGTGTGTCAGCATACGGACTGAGATGGATAATACACCGGCCCTTTTTACCTGCTTTTTTTATAAAGAAACTGAAAGGATTATCAGATATTTGACGCATAATCTTCAGACCAGCTCTAAATGTAAGAGGGGCCAGACAGGTTCCTGCAACGATAAATATTACTGAAGAAAGACAAACAGATCCTGCGTGCTCGCTATAAAAGTAGCTGTAACGTAGCACAGGGTAGTAAAAGCATAACCAAATAAGGCTCCAGGTAATCCAAATGCAAAAGGGAATGTGTTTTTTTTGCATTAGTATTAGTCCTCTTCCGTCAGGCTACAAACATTATTAGTGAATAACGGAAGCCTTCTCCTCTGACATCCTGAGATCACTCTTCAATGGACTTTGGTGGAGAGCCCATAATTCTTCAGGCAGGGACGGTAGTCCAAGAAACAGTGTTCTGACTAATATTTCTGTTCCGGCAATACCATACTGGTTTTCGCGTCCATGTACTACCTGAAACCTCTCGTCAGAAAACAGATCTTCAGCAGTCGTGTTATCGTTATCCAGTGGGAAGATAAGTTGCAGGGTAACAGGCGCGGTCATTTTACCGGCCGATGAGAAGCACTCTTCGGTACGTGTCAACTGCAGCAGGCTTTCCCGTCCGGTACAGGCCTGGGTAATCGTCTCGCTAAAAACCTGTTCCGGCCATGGACAAACGCTACAGCGCCAGCCTTTGCGGGAAATTGCGCTCAGGGCCGCACGGAATCTAAACAGATCACAGTTATCAGCAGAAACCGAACTCATAAACAGGGCATTGATCGTGCTGATTATGGGAACGTGTCTGTCTTCATCAAGGAGCCTTTTCAGTGTCATGATTTCTTCCGGGATACTCCGGAACTGATGGAGTCTCGCGGCCCCCTGTAACCATTCCCGGAGATATCGACGCAGTCGTGCTTCAGCGTGAATGTGATGTTCTTCCTGTGCCGTACGCAGGGCTGTCAGTGCACACCAGAGTAACTGGCGCACCGGATGTTCATGAGTACTCATGTGGATGTACCTGTCAGTAAAAAAGACCGGTGCCGTTCTCTCCGCCACCTTGTGGCACGGACCGGTCCTGGTTTTATGTTGGTCTGGTTATCGCTTCCATGCAAATAAGATCAATACTCCGGAGTGAAGCCTTCATTTCTTTCGCCATTAAGAAAAGTTACTGATATCCATCATCAGACAGAAAGGAGGTCTATGGTGGGGATGGTTGCCAGCACAGGCTTCACTCCGGAATATCATCTGTTGTCGAAAAAAAGCCCGGCCCTCAGGCCGGGAAAACTGGCTATGGGAGGCGCTCAATAAAACCATGATTTGCCGCATTTGATACCAGTTCAAGAAGCAGGGATATCCTCGACTCAGGCAGGGGATTATTTTCCATTCTGAGGAGATACTGGTACTGTGCTTTTGTCAGCCAGATACTGGACGCAGCGTCCAGCTCTTCCCTGGCTCCTGGATTTAAAACAGGGTCCGGATATATCTTCATTAACCCATCAACAATATCATTGTTGACAGGCTTAATTGTGCCGTCAAATTTTACGAAATCTATAAATGCACTGTGCTGCCGTAATCTGGATGCGGACTGTATATTGAAATCAGCGCGCATAAAGAAATATCCCGGGAATATAGCATGTACACGTTGGCGGTAACATGAGGGTGAGTCAGCCCGTCTGACTTTTCTTTTAATTAATGGAGTCCATGGCACAACATGTTGACTGCTTAGCCATGAAAATAAAGACTCCCTGTTTTTACCGGTAGTAATGTATTGTGCAAGATACCAGTGCCGGTTTATCAGGCTTTCAATATTCATGAATTTCAACGCTCCGCGCAGAATCGATCCATCCGGGATGACTCTGCGTTTATCTGGTAAACAGGCTACATCATATGTCTGAAGCGGTGATCAGCCCTCGTCTGACCATACCGCAATTCTGACAGGCATATGAATAACCCACTCCGGATGTGTATTTCAGCAGTCTGGCGGTTCCACTGATTTTTACACGTAAAGTCTCAAATATCATCAATGTGTGGCGCACATTGAGGCAGTTAATGAAAATAATGCCCGGTAAATAAATCAGATGTATTGATCAATAACGGCAGGAATGATCCCACAGTCATGAAGGAATACACCTGAAACAGAGCGATACAGCTAATGTTGATGGCATTTATGTTTACCAGTTTGTGTCTGTCTGTAAAGAACAAAATCCCATTTTTTGAAAATTGTCCCCTTTTAAGGGGACAGTTTGAAATAATAAATTAACTTTCTTTTATCGTTTTACTAATCATCAGGAAGAAAGTTCGCATCAGAACGGCGGAACGTAAAGCGTCATAACCTTCAAGATTCAGTTTCCTGATGCTTCTTTTTAAGTAGGTTCGAGCTGTTTCAGTTGAAATATGGCAGTTTTGCGCAATAGAGTCATATGAAGCTCCCATTGCGTACAGAATACATACCTTCAGCTGATTGTCGGAGAGTTCGGGAAATATATCGCCGAGCAGACTGACTGATGCTAATTTTTGAAAAAACTGAGGTGACATAGCGGGTCTCCGATGACAAGACTGTAATGCTATCGTCTGAGTTCCTACACTCGTGGCGATAGCCCAGACGGGGGTAGGAATACCGGCGTCATCGGAAACCGGCCAGGCAATAAGCCTGCCCCGCCTGAGCTACCATTGAAGACAACAGGAATATGAATACACCTGTTTAAGATCTAAAAGGTAAACATGACACGAAGCAAATTAATGGCTTCAGATGTCGACGATGACTATACGGGTTCCTACGCCCGATCGCAGTTTTTACTGCGACGACTGAAGGTTACTGGCTATAGCAAGCTGAGTCAACCGGGCGCTCAAAAATCAAACAAATCCCGAATTTTATTTAACGCTCCGCGCCGAGGCGATCCATGTCCGGTTCCTCTGCTATTCACGGGGCGAACATGCTAATCCATATCCCTGAAGCAGTGTCTGGCCCTCGTCCAGACCGGCTGCAGTTCTGACAGACATATGAGTCAGTATGCTCTTTTTTGACCAGTTGTTACGTTTATGGCGGATCACTTAACAAAAGGTTTAATTAACTACTAAATATTATATTTTCGATCTAATGATCTATGAAATCATTTTTTATGAGATTTTTCGATCGTTAATAATCACACAAACAGAATATTATTATTTTTGTAAACGTTGGTATAACATAATCGATCGTTAGTGTGGGGTTTGTCGATCTTTTCAACCAAAAGACCGATCTATTTCAGAAACATCTGCTTTACAAGGTAATTGTTATTTTTTTGATGCGTATCAAAAATTTTCAAGATGAACAGAAAATGTACTTCTGTCTGATACCTGCGCGATCGTTGTTGTGCTTTTCAAATTAATGTAAAACAGGTATATTCCTGCCTGTTACAAAGCTTTTTGGCAGTGGCAATGCTGGAGAGCGAAGCGGCATAAGCCGGACGGCAGGATGCGCCATAAGGCATTCAGAATAGATGGCAGGAACTGACGGTGTTAAGCCGGGGTCGGAAGACAGAAAGGTTCCGGGAGCCAGAAAAAGGAAAACCCCCAAAATCTCTCAACATGAATCTTGGCGGAATCAACGAAAGATAGTGGGGGCCTCACAGAATACGGAATAAGTATACATGAGACCGTTCCTGAATATCAACCCTGTGCAGTGTATAAACGCACTGTATAATCGCTCCGCCATAAGCGACAGCTTATGGCGGGTCTGAAGAATACAAATCATACCGTAATACACTGGAGCCAGTTGTCCCCCGAAGACCAGATGAAATTCTGGGCAGAATATGAAGCGGGGAGGACGACGTCTTTCCTGGTCGAGCCGGAAGGAAAGCGTACCCGGCGTTGCCGGGGTGAACACTCCACTAAACCCAAATGCGAAAACCCGTCATGGTTCCGCCCTGCGCACTATAAAAAGCTCGGGGGCCAGCTGGGCTATGCCTACAACCGTCTGGTGAAAAAAGACCCTGTCACGGGAGAATGCAGCCTGCGCATGCATATGTCCCTGCACCCCCTGTACGTGAAAGAGCGTAAACGGGCGGGACGGCAGTATGCCTTCCGGCCGGAGAAGCGTCAGCTGCTCGATGCCATCTGGCCGGTGCTGGTCTCCTTCTGTGATGCCGGCACGCACACGGTCGGCATGTCCGTGTCGCGCCTGGCAAAAGAAATCAGCCCCAAAGACAGTAAAGGGAACGTCATTCCGGAACTGGCGGTGACGGTCTCCCGTCTGTCGCGCCTGCTGGCCGAACAGGTGCGTTTCGGTACACTGGGCCTGTCAGAAGAGACCCTGTGGGACCGGGAAACCCGCCAGCGTCTGCCGCGCTACGTCTGGATAACCACGGCCGGCTGGCAGATGCTGGGTGTCGACATGATGAAACTGAAGGAGCAGCAGGAGGAGCGGCTGCGTGAAAGTGAGGTTCGCCGGCAGCTCATCAGCGAGGGCGTTCTGGGCGAGGACGAAGATATTTCAGTGCATTCTGCGAGAAAACGCTGGTACCTGCAGCGCAGCCAGGAGGCACTGAAATACCGTCGTAAGAAAGCGGCCGCCCGTAAACGGGCCAACCGGCTGGCAGAACTGCCGCGCGACAGACAGATACATGAAATGTCACAGCATATCCTGAAGTGCATGCCCCCGGATGAGGCGTACTGGTGCACGCCTGAGCGTCTTGAGCAGCTGGCCATCCGGGAACTGTACCAGCTTGAACTGGAGCTGGCCACGCCGCCCCCGCATTAGCGCTTAGCGCCATTTTTCTGAACCGCCATAAACAGACATCACCGCCAGCCCCTCCGGGGCTTCCGGCGCTGGCTCCGCCTGCCCGCAGATGCACATAAAATCACCGTTTTTCCGTATGCCTCCCGTTTCCGGCCATAAAACCGTACCTGAATGATGCCACCGCACTTCCTTCTTCTCAGTTATCCACAAAAACCCGCAAACGAATAACTTCAGGAACCCGCAACCGGATATCAGCAAATCCGCAATATATTCCAGACCCCTTAAGTAATAAGTCCCCCTCACAGGGAGATCCTTTGTCTTTGAAACCACTGTGCACAAATCACAATAACGCCTTCGCTTGCAGCGGCTGACGCCGCGCCGCTCAGATTAAAATGTACCTCCCGCCGAAACGGCGGGCCCCGACAAAGCACCCACGAAACACTTCCCAGAAACCCACCACTGAAAAGCCGCGCCGCCCCGGGCCGAAGGCCCGGAACAGAGTGGCTTTTAATGATGGATGATGTAACTAAACTTCTGAGTGGCTTTTGGTCCCCTTTGGCTTTGCAGGGCGATGGCCCACTCCGTGAACCATCACCCCGCCAGCAGGGTATTTTATGTGCACTTGTCAACCACTGAATCGGAACCCCGAAGGGGCCCCCACGATTCAGCAGTTGACAATTCCCCTGTGTGCCCATACACCGGTTAAGATTTTTCTTTTTTATGTCTATTGTAATGAAATTATGCTATTATTTCATAGCATTATGCTTATTTTTCCGGGGGAGGTTATGGCGGCAGGTAAACAAAAAAATACACCGGTCATTGTGATGAAGAAAAAACGCCACATTATTTCTCCTCCACTCACTGAGGAACATGTAATCACTCCTCCACCTCCGGAGCTTCCTCCCGGAACTGTGGAGAAGGAAATCACGACACATCAGGCGAAAAAAAACAGAAAATGGACACCGGAATTCATCAACACCAGTCTCGAAAAGGTTAAAGCGCTATTTCCACTATTGCGTGCTGAAGAAGGCGGTTTCCGGCCACTGAAAATTGGTATCACCAGGGATGTTACCGACTTTATTGCACAGAACCCCGGTGCCGGTTTAACCCTCCCGGAATGGCAGTGTGCTGTCCGGATTATCACCCGCAGGTGGAAATACCTGGAGCGAATTTCTGTTCCCGGTACTTTACGTTATGGCATCGATGGATTGCCTGCCGGTGTCGTTTCTGAACATGAAGCCCGGCATGCCCGTGCCTTTCTGGCATCAAAGCTGGCCAGTAAAGACAAAAATAATGGGGCAAACGACAAATCAGCAACATAAAAAAGCTCTGCATTCTGTCCGGCATGACATAATGCCCCGCTGGCTGCCTTTTTAACGCCTCCCGTTTAATTCCGGCCCGGCCGTACATTATGCTCTGTTCATTTACCCACAGAGTTGTGCACCATTTCTGTGGATAAACCTCTTCCGGAACGGAACTGCCTGCAGCTTCTGGCTTTGGCGGGCCTCGCTGCCAGTTACCGACAGCGTAACACCAGTACGTTTTTATGCCGCAATGTCACATCTCAGGCCAGTACGGGCTTTCGTTCTGAATAACATTCGCTGTATATTTTGAATAACTTCTGAGCTGAAAGGGAGTTCGTTCTTTATGCCGATGAAACTGGTCCGTAAAAAAAATCCCCGGGGAGGCCTGTTCCGCTGGCTTACGCATGATGAGGAATTAGCAGTAAAAAATATTTCCGGACTCAGGGACTTTACTGATCGGACACAATATACGCTGAACAATAAAGTCCTCCGGGAAATGCGTCAGCTTGGTGCCTGGTTGCAGTGCGACTGTATTCCGGGGGATTCACCGGCAATGAACAGTGCCAATCTGTACAGAGATACCGGAACCCTTTTTCTGTCCGGATTTAACCATGAGCATGCTGCTGACTGTCCTATGTACCGCCCGTTCAGTGGTGATGCCGGAGCCACCTCTTCCGGGACGCGGAAACATGCCGGTAGCCGCCGGATTAACTACCGAAATTTTCTGCCCCCGGATGATACTGAAGCAACGACCAGGAAACCGGGACATCCGGAACCCCGGGGAGATGAGCGAACCCGACGAACACGTAGATCGAGGATTGCCCGTCTTCTGCTCTCTCTTATTGAAGATGCCGGCCTTAACCAGCTGGACACTCTCTTTCCTCTTCCTTCCAGGAGTGCCAGGGAATCCCTGAATGCCATGCAGCTTGTTACGCAAAATCAGGAGTTTATTCGCGGACGGCAGTTGTCAGAAATTGTTCGTTTTCAGCCTTGTATGAACGCCCGGGGACGCGAACAACTGATGAAAGAACTGGAGCGCCCGGACATGCACTGGCCCGCCGGACGAACCCGGATATTCTTCCAGATTTTTATGTCCGCACATGTCAGTCGTGATGAAGCTGAGTTTCGCTGGCCGGGCGGGGCTGTGGTGTTCCGGCCAGAACGCGGAATCAGCATCAATGGAGAGGCGCTGGAGGGAGGGCGTCCACCCTACTGGGTTATTCTGTCGTTTCGCCGGGGAACTGACGGAGATATTATCTGTAGCGAAGGATATGCTCATGCACTTTTCCGTATGGGATGTCCGGTACCCGTGGACAGCGAACTTGAGCGTGGTACGCTGGCTGGTCTGTCTGTTGTTTCAAAATGGCTTAAAAATAAGACTGAAGCACCGGCACTGAGTCTGGAAAAACCGTTATTTGATATTGAAGTTTGTACCGGGGGTGAAAAAGGGTATGTACTGCCTGATTTTATCATCACGGCCAGAATGAATGACGGCAATGAATATAAGGTGGTTATTGAAACGATGGGATACACTGACGATGACTATTGCGAGAGAAAAGCCGAACAGCATAAGGGAATGAGGCAAATTGGTATTCTCCAGACCGATCCCCCCAGGTGGCCACAGGAAATTGAGACTCCTTTCGAAAAGCATATCTTTGGTGTTTTTCTTCACCTCAATAAGTTTTTTAAAAAATAGCAACACATAATACACATGAATATATTGTACTAAATGAAATATATTCATGTGATGAAATTGCCTGTTAAAATAATTTGTCACGAAAAATTTCGCAGCTTGTTGTCACTGGCACACGACAGAGCAAATATGATTTCCCGTCATGCAGACAGATTTGCGCGTGAATTGCGTCATGAGCCTGGTTATGAGCGTATTATTTATATGCCGGGAATAAAATTAGCCCCCATCGTATCAGCGCAGTGCCGGGACTGCTTTTCGTTCATATCAGTCAGCGAATCGCAGTCGTACACTTCCGGATAATTGCCCCGGTCACGGTTGTACTGAATTCTGGCCATTTTCAGTATTCCTTTTTTCACGGATGCGTTTAATCAAAATTTCCCGTAGCGCTGCTCAAATTCTTCTTCGCTCATCAGCGGCCAGCGTATGCGGTGCCACCGCAGCTCCTGCGCCTGGCCGGCGCTGAATCCGGCGCGGGCCAGCAGGGCGTTCAGCGCATCACCGGCGTCAGTCTCATACCGGGAGGCCGTGAGCGGAAACGCCTCCGCACTTTCCCGCAGTATATGGAGCAGCCGTGCCGGTGCCGGCAGTGACCGGAGCGTCTCCCCGGGAACCACAACAGCCTGCCGGGCTGTTTCTGTCAGGCCGGTGATCCCCAGTTTCTGAAGTTCAGCGTCCAGCTGCCGGAACCATGCCTCCGTCTGATCGACCTGTGCCGTGCCGGAGATGCAGCCCTCTTCCGGCGCGTGGCTTTCGTTGATCTGCAGGCGGACATCAATGCCTGCATCATGGCAGGCCTGCAGCCACACCGCCACCTGCACGGCATCGCCTTCGGGGCGCGTCACCTGTCCGGCCGTATTCCACAGCTGCAGGCAGGTGGTTCCGTCGGCGCGGATGACATAATCGCCCCGGCATGCCATGTACCAGATGTCGTCCAGCCGGACCGGCCGATCGCCTGCCCGGGAGTCACCGGTATCCACCGGCCTGACCGGGACCAGGGGCAGAACCCTGATCTCCGTTGCGCGCCGTTCCGCCAGGATGCGTTCCTGTTCAGCCTGCAGCAAAGGCAGTGCCACTGTCCGCCCGGCGTCTGTCAGCTCCACGGCCAGCCGCAGGTCAGGAGCTCGCAGGGTGCGCAGCCAGCCTGATGCTTCCATGCGCCGGCAGGAGGCGCGGAGGTTCGGTCCGTACACCGGGACGTCCCCACCCTGCTCCAGCAGATGTTCCAGGTCCCGGGTACGGACCCGGGTAATGTCATTGTGCTCAAGACCTGCCAGCACAATCAGCACCCGTCTCTGCAGCGGCGACGGTCGGCGGCTCTGAGTCATTACCTGGCACCCTCCGGCCAGATGAGGTTTCTGAGGCGCTGATTGTCGGCGTCAATGAGCTCTTTTCTCTTTAGGGCATTCATTGAGGCATAGCCATTTATGGCCAGTTCATACCAGAAGCTCAGAATGGCTCCGGCCTTCGTCGATTCGCAGATGTAATCCAGTCCCTCGCTGTCCAGTTTGCATTCCCGGATGCGTTGTTCCGCGAACCGGGTCAGTTGTTCATAACTGAGTGAAAACACCCTTTCTTCATCCATCCTGCACGCTCCATCTGATAATGTTCTTACTGATAAGAAATCATATCTCAAATGATTTATTACTAAATCTGTAAATATCATACCAGATATGATTCTTTGATTAATGAGAAATATCATATTAAGTGTGATTTTATGTGTATTACTTAATTATCATATCATTTGCGTGTTTCCTGCCGCTCAGATCCGGAAACTCCCGGTCCCGGATCTTCGATCCTTACCACCCCGCCATGAGCTCTGTAACCACAACATGCGCCACTCTGTCAGCGGCTGCTATCCTTTATGTTGTGTTAATCCCTCTTTATCTGACCCGGTTCGCAGGGGCGAAAAAGCGCGCTTCGTTTATTCCCTGGCCGTGGTACACTTCCGGAAATCATTGAATAGTCAAAAAATCGGATCACCTGAAAACAGTCGTCAGGTAATTTACCGTAGTGGTTATATGGCTGCTAATTATCTCTATATGAAAAAATTACAGCAGGAAAGATTGCATTAATAAACTTATGGCGAATTAATGGTATGCTTTTTTTTGCTAACACGTGGGTGTGTCTGTCCTCTATACTGAAATGCATATCAAAAGTATGTTCGTGAGGGCTTATCATGAAGCATCGTATTACTGTCACCATAGACAGTGACAGCTATCAGTTACTTAAATCTGCAGACGTGAATATCTCCAGTCTGGTAAATACTGCCATGCAGAAGGAGGCCCGCCGTCTGCGTGCGGAACGCTGGCAGGCGGAAAATCAGGAAGGGATGGCCGAGGTCGCCCGCTTTATTGAGGCTAACGGATCGTTTGCTGACGAAAACAGGAACTGGTGATATGCAGTTTAAGGTTTACACCTATAAAAGGGAGAGTCGCTACACCCTGTTCGTGGATGTCCAGAGTGACATTATCGACACCCCCGGACGGCGGATGGTGATCCCGCTGGCCAGCGCCCGTCTGCTGTCGGATAAGGTCTCCCGCGAACTTTATCCTGTGGTACATATCGGGGATGAGAGCTGGCGTCTGATGACCACGGATATGGCCAGTGTGACAGCCTCAGTCATCGGGCAAGAGGTGGCCGATCTCAGCCACCGGGAGAACGATATCAAAAACGCCATTAACCTGATGTTCTGGGGGATTTGATATGCGTGTCAGCGAACAGGTGCTGCTCAGTAGTCTACGTCAGGGCGGCTGTGTGCGGAGTTTCTGGCGCCGCTCCGCCAGACTGGCGGGTACGCCCTTTCCGATCGTTCCGGACGGGCTTGTGCTGGAAACCCCCGGTGAACGCGGGGATACCCCACTCTGTCATGTGGATTTTGCGGTGGTACAGAAGTGGCTGGTCTGTGATGAAACCTGGACACAGACCGTCGGGGGAACAGAGTTCGGCGGAGCGGTCTGGCGACTGCGTACTGACAGGGAGAACACCACCTCATGACACGGTCACGCGTCTGTCCGGATACTGAATCCACCGGTCTCAGTCCGGCATCGGATGCCCTGCTGGAGATTGCCATCATCAGTGATACTGGCGTGCCCCTCCTGAATACCCTGATTTGTCCGCCTGACACTTTCAAAGCCTGGCCGGCAGCACAGGCTGTCCACGGCATCACGCCGGCGATGATACGTGGTAAACCCACGCTGGATGAACTGGCGTCCCGGATCAGGGCCGCGGTACAGGATCAGGATGTCATCATCTATAACGCCAGTTTTGATGCCGGTTTCCTTGGCGACTTGCTGGCCGGCGCGCGATCGGTACAGTGCTGTATGCTGGCCTGGGCCCGCCACGTCGGTGAATGGTCCGGGTGGCACGGTGACTGGCGCCTGCACCGCCTCGACCAGGCAGCAGCTGCCGTCTGTTTTGACTGGTCAGGTGATAAGCATCGTGCTCTGGCAGATGCCCGGGCCTGCCGGGCAGTGTGGCAGTACATGAACGATGAAAGTGAGCGCTGGCGGGTTGATATTGTGCGGCACGACCGCCAGTTGATCCGGGAAGCCGGGCGCCTGCTGAGTGCTGAGCAACGTGAACAGGAACAGCGACACCAGGAACGTCAGCAGCGGACAGACCGGTTTATCCGCCACTGGTGGTTACGATGTCCCGACCTTCAGGCTCACTGGTCGGCTACCCTGCCGGTCAGAGAGACGACAGAACAGTTTGCACAGGTCTTTTTCGGAAAATCCATGTCCCTGCTGACGCTGGAAGACCGTTTCACGACGGTGTACACCTGCTCCCGGGATATACCTGCGGATTTGCATCCGGCAAGCTGGTTTCCGGCCGACACCTGGTTTCGTAACGAACTTCGCGCCTGCGCGGCCTGTGTCGGACGTCGTCAGGGCTGGCCACTGTATCACGCTTCAGAAGCGGAACGGCTGCGCGCACTCTATCCGCTACGGCTCGCCACGCCCGCGACCGGTCCGGGAGAACAATTGCTGACCCGTACGGCGCTGCTGAAAGCGGGTTACTCACGTGCCACGATTGCGGTCATGACACCGGTGGCCGAACGGCAGAACCGTCACAGCGGGGACTGGTATCCTTTATACAGGGTTCAAACTGAAACCAGAGATGACTCCGGGGAAAAAACATGATGTCCCGGAAGATTTCACTTAACGGAGAGAGGACATGAGTCAGCCACCGTTACCTGCTGTCTGTACGCAGGCACCGTCCGTCCTGCTGCCGGTGGCCATTGATTACCCGGCTGCCCTCGCACTGCGCCAGATGGCAATGCAGCATGACGACTACCCGAAATATCTGCTGGCACCGGAGGTGAGTGCCCTGCTCCACTACGTCCCGGATCTGCACCGCAGGATGCTGCTGGCCACTCTCTGGAATACCGGCGCACGGATTAACGAAGCGCTGGCCCTGACCCGGGGAGACTTTTCGCTGGCACCACCATATCCGTTTGTGCAGCTGGCCACCCTGAAACAGCGGGCGGAAAAGGCGGCCAGAACGGCAGGACGAATGCCGTCCGGCAGCCAGCCCCACCGCCTGGTACCGCTTTCTGATAACCAGTATGTCAGCGAGCTGCAGATGATGGTGGCCACGCTGAAAATCCCGCTGGAGCGTCGTAACAGACGTACCGGCAGAACGGAAAAGGCGCGCCTCTGGGAGATCACCGACCGGACGGTCCGTACCTGGATTGGGGAGGCGGTTGAGGCCGCAGCAGCTGACGGCGTGACGTTCTCGGTGCCGGTGACACCCCATACGTTCCGCCACAGTTACGCGATGCACATGTTGTACGCCGGTATACCGCTGAAGGTGCTGCAGAGCCTGATGGGACACAAATCAGTGAGCTCGACGGAAGTATACACTAAGGTGTTTGCGCTTGATGTTGCCGCACGGCACCGGGTACAGTTTCAGATGCCGGGTACTGATGCTGTGGCCATGCTCAAAGGAATTTCTTAGCCCGCCAGGATTAAAGGCGGTTACTTTCATAATAGGTTGCGTACTTTCATAATGAATCTGTAAAAAGGAGGTTAGTTTCATAAACGCAGCTCAAAAATCGACTGTTTTTACGGCAAATTTCCCCATAAAATCCTTTTGGTCGACTCTGTCATTATGAAAGCGACCGCTTTTGGCCCAAGCATTATGAAAGCACCCTACTACCACCGAACCAATTATGAAAGTAACCGCTAATCTGGGTCCCGTGGGGCTGCAAGCCCTAATTTAGGCGAGCGGTTATGAATGATGAACATGATTTCCCTACCTTTTTTTGTTTCATTGTAATCGAGATACCCAATTCTACGCAGATCACCCATAGCACGTCTTATTATCGCGTTCTGATCCTTGATTTGTGACTCCATAGCCAGACGCTCTCGCAGACGCTTCATTGAAATGTAAAGAGTTCCAGCTGGCATGCTTTCAAAGTAAACGTAGAGCGATTGTGCAGCTTCTTTTCGTGAGAGTTCAGATAATGCCTTCAACCCGAGCAGAACCTTATGGTCATATCGATACAATTCCCACAGGCTCTTATCACCAACAATCTTTACAACGTCCGCTTCCATATCCAGAACCGCACGCTGGACCAGGTGGGTAATGAGGCTTCGCTTGCCGTCCTTGCTCCGAAAAGAAAGAGTAACGCTTGAAAGATTAAACAGAGAATCGCTCAGACGTGTGCGGGCCCGCCCGTTGATATCAGTAGGCTTTAATCCACACATTCTCGCGAACTCTGAAAAAGGAAGCGTAATCTTCTCGCTCTCGTACCCGTATTTTGAGAAAGCAGATATTATGCCGATCCACGTTTTGAAATCAGTGGACATCCCCAGCTTAGCACCTTGAATTTTGATGTTTGTATAGCCTTCCTGACGAGCTACTTCCAGGCTTGAAAGCTCTTCTGACGCATCTATCTGAAAATCGCGTTTACCTTTCTCACGCGGTGATACTGGCGTAAAGACACTCAGCCTGAGTAGAGCTACTGGTTGTACCGTTTTACTACTGTTGGGAACCAGTTCGTAAGCTGTGCCTGAGTCCTTTTTGATAATGGCAAACGGACTAATATCCTCATTGATTTTATTCAATTTTTAGGGTTATCCACATGAGTTGGTTTGAAGGTACTCTTTTTATGAAAGTGACCGCCCAAGGATTATGAAAATAACCGCCTTTATTATGAAAGTAAACGCTTTAATTATGAATATAACCGCTTTTCTTATGAAAGTGACCGCCAGAAAGGTATTTTATTGCTTTGTTTTCAGACAGATACAGACGCTGTGATCTTTTCTTTTCCTTTGTTGAACTTATTACTGATCTAAGTAATTGATATATCAGTGTATATGTGGATAAGTTGAACAGAAAGATGACGGCATAACAGGGTTTAAATTCATTGTTCCAACAGAGTGCAATTTTTTGATACTTACCATTTCGTATCCCCATGGGATATCTATAAGATATATATGGGATGTTTTTAGAGTACCTAAATTTATTGACTATGTGTAAGTTTTTAGTTTAAAAAGGTACTTACTAAACATCCATTGGATACCCCATGTATGCCTAAGGGGTGCTTGATGGGTATCAAATGAGGATAGAAGGGATATATTATGGGTATAATTGCTAATGCTCACCCGAAAGGCGGTGCAGGTAAAACTACATCTTCAGTTAACCTGATTGGTGAAATGAAAACAGATGCTGTGGATCTTGACACACACACTGGGCTTTCAATCATCCTGGGGTTACGTCCAGATAGTAAACAGGTTTCTGTAAAGGTACCGAATACTGTCGAAGAGCTGATTGAAATAATGACGCCTTATAAAAATAGCGATAAAGACCTGTTTATAGATTGTGGGGGGTTCGACTCTGATCTAACTCGTACCGCAGTAGCGTTCGCTGATTGTGTCATCGTTCCATCTAAGGACTCTCTTACAGAACGGATTGGGCTTATGCACTTTGATGCTGTTCTCGCTGAAATCAGTTCAATCATGGAAACAAATATCACAGCACATCTTTACCTGTGCAAAGTTAACCCAAACAAGAAAAACTTCCCGAAACTTGAGGCATTACTCCCTACCTTCAAGCACCTGAAGTTAATGGACAGCCGGATATCTGCTCGTGCTGAGTTTGAAGACGTTATTGAAAGTGGAATGGGGATAACTGAAACCTTGCATGGACGCACCACACAGGGTGGCAAAGAAGTCATAGCTTTAGTTAATGAGATTAAGCAATTGATGGCAAATAAACGTTAACATTAGGATACTCTTAAGGTATCCTCCGGATATTACTTGAATATTTAATAGGCATTCTTTGTGTGCCTTCAGAACATCTGAGATGTATATCATGAGCAAAAATAAGATTAACGAACAGACTGAGAAACTCAAAAATTTAGTGGGCTCAGCTCGGCTGCAAACGTCCACACAAATTGCTGCGAAAAATGATGCAGCTCACGGTAGTGACGAAATTAGCAATGAAGCTAAGGGGTCTGAAAAGCCGATCCAGGTTACAGAACGTCCTGAACCTGTGAGAACTAAGGCTAAAAATCTCAAGGCCATTCCTGTTACATATTTTGAGGCTCATGACGAGCTAAAAGCCACCTGTAAGACGTCTCTCGATTTTAGCTCATATATTATTGAAGCTATCCGAGAAAAGCTTGAGAGAGATGGTGCTATTGGGAGTTGAGATATCTTTTGGATATCTGTGGTGTATACTCAGGATATCAAAGGTAGGGTCATTATATCCCCTCAGGATATTCTGGGTATACCCGGATAATCAGCAAGAGTTAGTGCAAGTGTAACAAATGTCTATTAGATATTTGTTAGATATCTGATGGATGTCTAAGGGGGGCTTTACAGATATCCAAAGGATTGCTGATGGGTTCCTTTGGGATACTATCTCACAATAGTGCAACAGGGATATCACTCCATCTTGTAGTGTACGCCGGCGAGAGCATATCTCGCTTCATCTGCCATTCAGGGGCTATTCCCCGCCCTGCAAACCAGATTTTTCCCTTCCCGGAATGATTGATCCTATCCAGAACCTTCATCAGTTCGTCGCTATGGGCACGGGGCTGATCTTCATCAAACAGATTCAACTGAGACACGCCGCTGGGCGTGAAATCATTCAACATTACGCCAGCCTTTGCATATCGATGACCATCGAGCCAGATACTGTCCAGGGCCTTTACTGCGGCCCTGATAATGTCCCGGGTGTCTCGGGTAGGCAGGAGTAGCTTTTCGCTGGCCGCATTGCCGTAATACGCCTCGTTGACGGCAAAAGGTGATGTTTTAACGAAAACAGCAATATGCCGGCAGAACTGGCGTTCACCACGTAGTTTCTCGGCCGCTCGCTCTGCATGCTGGCAGATGGCCTGACGTAGCGCTTCGTAAGTTGTGACACGTTCACCAAAACTCCGGCTGCAGATTATCTGCTGTTTTGGTGAGGGGGCTTCTTCCAGTGATATACAGCTTTCACCATTGAGTTCGCGGACCGTTCTCTTCAGCACAACATTAAAATTTTTCCGGATGAAGGCCGGATTCGCGCGGGCCAGCTGCAGTGCAGTGGTTATACCCATTGTGCTCAGTTTCCTGGATATCCTGCGACCAACTCCCCAGATTTCCTCCACCGGCTGGAGCGAGAGCAGTTTTCCCGTGCGTCGGGGGTTACCCGTTGTTAATGCCAGTACGCCACCAAATTGTGGCCATTCCTTCGATGCCCACTGCGCGCTTTTTGCCAGCGTTTTGGTTGGCCCCATGCCCACGCCAATAGTCAGGCCGGTCCCGTTCCGGACGTGTTCACGCAACTGTCGGCCAAAGTCTTCAAAGTCAATGCAACTGTCAATGCCACGTACGTCCAGAAACATTTCATCAATAGAATACAGTTCCACCCGTGGCGCCATTTCCTCTAAATGAACCATCACTCTGTTGCTGAGACTCGCGTAAAGTGCGTAATTGCTGGAGAACGCGATGACCGGCTCCGGGAATTGTGCCATCTTCAGCTGGAACCACGGTACCCCCATTTTTATGCCCAACCGTTTTGCTTCGGGGCTGCGGGCGATTACACAACCATCATTATTGGAGAGAACGACAACCGGTTTGTTTCGCAAATCGGGACGAAATACTTTCTCGCAGCTCGCGTAGAAGCTGTTGACGTCAGCCAGGGCGTACATCAGTCCCGTCCCCGTGTCTTATGTACGAATGCCGTAACGACCCCAAATATCTGCAGGTTATCGGGATCTGGCCAAAGGGTGGGGTAGGCCGGGTTCATCGCCTGTAATCCCGGTCGTGGCGTCAGCAGCAGCTTTTTGACCGTGAACTCTCCGTCAATTTCCGCGATCACGATGTCGCCGTGCTGAGGACGTTCTGCCTTGTCCACAATCAGCAGATCGCCGCTGTGCAGACCCATATCCCGCATAGAGTTGCCGATGGCTCTGACAAAGTAAGTTGAACTGCGACGCTGAATACAATACTCGTTCAGATCCAGTTCAGATTCTGTGTAGTCCGCTGCCGGCGAAGGAAAACCTGCCTGGCACCGCTCCAGAAACAGTGGGGCGGAAAAAGGCTCAGCGGTTGATGCCGCCGAATAAAGACGAAGCATATGCACTCCTTATTTTTACTGTTTTTATATACAGTATTATTGCGTGTTTTCCCCGGGTTTCAACATGAATCTTTCAGATTGCATATAACCTTCTGTCCTGACTCAGGAAAAATTCACACTGGCTGTAGCACACAGTTAATTGAACTACTAAAAGTGTCATTTTGATGATTTAAAAAGTAAATAATCATCTAAATATCTTTTTTGAATTCTTATAAATACCCAAAATGATGTTTTTATGTTGCTTTTTGAGGTTCGCTACTTTATTATATGACCAATGTGGTGATTTTAAGGAAATCAAAATGATTAACATTTTCTGTGACGATGGTTCCACTAACGTTAAGCTTGCCTGGTTTGAAAACGATGTTCTGAAGACGTCCGTCTCACCTAACTCGTTTCGCCACGGCTGGAAAGTGGATTTCGGCGGTCCGGTATTCAATTACATGGTCTCCGGCCTGAAATACACCTGGGATGCGGTCAGCCGGGAAGCGGTATCCACCACAAACGTGGAATACCAGTACGGCGATCTCAATTTACTGGCGGTACATCACGCGTTGCTTAACTGTGGCCTGAGCCCGCAGGAGGTATCGCTGACCGTAACGCTGCCACTGAGTGAGTATTACGACCAGGACTGCCAGAAAAATGAGGAAAATATCAGTCGTAAAAAGGCTAACCTGATGCGCGATATTTCTCTCAACAAGGGAGCCACGTTTACAATCAAAGACGTCAGTGTTATGCCTGAGTCACTGCCGGCGGCGTTCTCCCGTCTGGCTGAAATTAAGCCCGGCCCGGGGGAATCAACGTTGATCATTGACCTCGGAGGAACAACGCTGGATGCGGGGGTGATCGTGGGACAGTTTGAAGATATCAGCGCCATCCATGGGAACCCGACTATTGGCGTATCTGTTGTCACTCAGGCCGCGCAGGGGGCCCTGCGTGCTGCGGAAAGTGAAACCAGCCCGCTGATTGCTGACAGGGTCATTCGGGAACGAAAAGATCGTGCATTTCTTCACAGCATCATTAATGATTCGACCAGAATTGGATATGTCACTGACAAAATAGAAGAGGCCATCGGAGCGCTGGGAGCCAGAGTGGTGAGCGAGCTTACACGCTTCCGTAACGTGAACCGTGTTCTGCTTACGGGCGGTGGAGCTCCGCTCATCGAAGAAAGCGTTCGTCGCGCCTGGCCGCTTGCCGCCGACCGGATTGAGGTTATCAAAGATCCTCAGCTGGCACTGGCGCGGGAGATAGCGCTCTTCAAACACGAGGACTGATTGTGTCTGCCGGAAATTTCTTTCTCTACCTGAATCATGATGATCATACGGATATGCGTGCCCTGGCCACCATTGAGTCGGTGTCCCGCCCATTACGTGGAGAGTTTATTCGCGTCGCGTCCGTGGCTGGATCTGTTCTTTACCGGATTGACGTCCGTCTGCCGCCAATGCTGGGCGCCATGTTTGCAGGCACAATCACGCCATTGCAGTTTGCCGGTATCCTGGCATTACTGCGGGGAACCGGAGAGACTGAGGTTTCAGGCGGGGGACAGGTGTATCCATGGATTCCGGGCAGATATACCGGCACGTCTCAGCGCCGTCGGTTGATACTGCAACTGGAGGATGATGTGTGCGCCAGTCTGGTACTCCCGCTGCTGGATGATGCTTCTGACCGGCAACGTATGACACTTCTGCGCAGTCTGATGATCGCAGGTTGTGTACTTCATGAGCTCGATCAACGATTTCCCCGGTTGCTCGCCAGCATGCCGGAGCCTCCAGCCACCCTGGATGCCCTGCAGCACCTGGCTACGGGATTGTTTAAGGAGAGGGGGCTGAGTATGCCCCAGCCCGGAGAGGTAAAAAGTGCCGGGCCGGAGTCCGCTCCTGAAATCAGCGTCGCGCGGGCGAATATGAAAAAATTATTTTAATGGCGTATGTCTGTGAAAATCACCAGGACGGTGATGTGGAAAAAAGTGAATTTCCCGATATGCAGGGATTAACGGAGGCATTCTGATGACCGATCTCAGGGAGTATGGTAAGCAAATCCGACAATTCCTCAAACTGGCCCGGGAGCTACAGGCACTGAATATTGTTGAGGATTTCGAAAATAAGACGCTGACTGAAATCCGGGAAGTGTTAACCCGGCGTTCTTCTCCGGGGACAGGCTATAAAGATGCGTATCCACGCCACGGGACCCGGTGGGAGGAAGAGGAAAAGCAGCATCTCATCGCGCTGGCAGAGGCGGGCATGCTCGACGTGGATCAGTTTGCTGAGGATCACCAGCGCAGGCCTGCGTCAGTATTTAAATACATGAAAAAAATTGGGTTACTGGATAAAAACTTTAACGATTTCTGACAGGGGACCTGTCCTGCACTTTCCCTTTATCCCGAAAATTCCGGTTTCATCCCCGCCTGGTCGCAGTGATTTTCTGATGCTGACCGCCACTCTTCCTGGTGTACTCCCGTCCCGGTCTCGCCCGATACCGTTCTCTTATACGTCGTGACAGGTTACTGCTCGCCCGGAACTGTGGGCAGAATGCCTGAGTACCCAGGCCGTGCCGGCACGTTAACCGGGCTGCATCCGATGCAAGTGTGAAGCTGTCGCCGGTCTCCTCATCCGGTCACGTTTCGTCATTCTTCCTGAACGTCGAAACGTGCTGCGGCTTCCGGAACCGCACCTGCATCGTGATGCCCGAATGCCCGGTTACAGATGCGGCACGGCCTGATGGAGGCCGCATCTGAGAGGAAAGTGACCATGCCAAACTGGTGTTGTAACCGGATGCGTTTTTCTGCTGCACCTGAGCAAACAGCTGCGATTAAGGCGCTGGCTGACGGTGCTGTGACACCGTTTTATCGACGGGCGACTGACGAGGGGATTCAGTTGTTCGTGGCCGGATGTGTCGGGCTTCTGCAAGTGACAGAGGAAATTCAGTTCATACCTTATCCTGCACTGACTGCAGCAGGATGTGGTGCTTTATCGCCGGAAAACCTGGCGTTCACTCGCTGGCTGACCCTGCTGCAGGATGGGGTGCTTCTGGATGAGAAAAACAGTCAGGTACTTCATGAAATCTGGCTGCAAAGCGGTATCGGCGGTCGTCGGTGGGAAACGTTGTCCGACAGTACCAGAAATGAGATTTCGCGTCTTTATGCAGACAAATGGCATGACTGGTGCGGACTGTGGAACAGGAAAGACGTGGCCGTATGGTGGACGCAACTGTGTGATAACCCGTTACCTGCGCGAACGAATCCGTTTGACCTGCTTCTGGTTCTGCCGTCCCGACTTGATGTGGAAATTAACGGCTTCAACGGAAAACTGCTGGATGGCATTCCTTCTGCGTATAACTGGTACCTGTCGCAATACGGAACAAAGTGGCCGGTGGGGTATGAACTGAATATTTGTTCTCAGGGCAGTGACTTTATCGTGATTGATTTTGATACTCCCTGGAGCCCTGTCAGCGAAGAGGTTGTGACTGAACTCAGCAGGCGCTATGGCTGTGAGGTGGAACACTGGTTTGCGGAGCAGGGATGTAATTACTGCGGTTATGCCCGGTACGTCAACGGCGAAACAGACGTGTGCATCACTGACGAGCTGGAGTGGAGCGACGATGACCCGGACGATGAGGACAGCGTCCCGGATGTAACCGGCCCGGAATGGATTATCAACAACGTGGCGCACTTTGGCGGCTGAAAAGGAGGCGGGCGGCGCTGGCCGCCCGGATATCACGATGAAACGCATGACTGTTAAGGCTTTTAAGGAACGTCTTTCCCGGTTTCCTGATGATGCGCTGTGCTGCGGTACGTTCTGGCTGGCCAGTGACTTTCTGGCGCTGGACAGTTCGCTCCCGGAAGACGATATCGATGCGGCGATGGAGCTGGCACAGGACGCGCATGATGCGAATGACGGGTTCAACTGGAGCCACCTGCAATGGGCAATTGATGAGGTGAAACGCGGTGAATAATACAGACTCTGACATTAATGATACCTGGCTTGTCGGGTTAAGTGTCGACATCGATGGCACTGAAATGTTGGTGCATTACCTGGTTTCCGCGACTGACCTGGCGCATGCCGAAGCAGGCGTTCTGGAAATGGGGCGTACCTGGTGGCCATCGCTGCAACGCGAGGATGACCGGCATCAATGGGTGTATCCTGGTGGCGTGGTCTGGTTCAACAGCATCATTCTGCTCGATGACCTGGAAAACAGCATCCTGCGCGGTCTGAAGTTCCCCGATGCGTGGACAGTGACCGGCTCAACGGATGCGCCGGTACTGCGCGACGAGTGGGGGAATGACTGGCGGGATATCACCCGCTGACAACCTGCCGGGCAGAATGTCTGCCCGGTACTTCCTGAATAAATAATGATGTCGCTGCGCTCCTTTTTTTATGTACGCCTGCTGGCGCGGCGCGGGAGCAACGCTGCCTGTGGTCAGTATCCCGCGTCCGGCCGGGCACGGGACGGGCGGCGTTTCTGCTCCCGGCGGGCGCTGTCGCGATTATGCACCCGCCACTCGCCTTCTGATGAACGCCCTTCAAGCCGCTTTCGCGGCATATTCTCGCCGTTAAAAAGACAACGGCTGCGATATTCCACGGTCGGCCTGACCCGTTACCGGACGCGGTGAACAGCCCACAGGCAGCGGGGAACGGTATCGCGGTGATACCTCCTGCGCTTTCTGAGGAGTGCTGTTATGTCCAGATTCATTCTTGGGGACTGTATTGATGTGATGCGCGGTTTCCCCGACCGTTCCATTGACCTGATTGTCACCGACCCGCCGTACCTTGTGGGATTTAAGGACCGGGGGGGCCGCCAGATTGCCGGAGATGTGACCGACGAATGGCTGCAACCAGCCACCCATGAAATGTGGCGCGTGCTGAAAAAGGACGCGCTGATGGTGAGCTTTTACGGCTGGAACCGCGTTGACAGATTCATGGCCGCGTGGAAAGCGGCGGGGTTTTATGCCGTGGGCCAGATTGTGTTTACCAAATCCTACGCCTCAAACCGCCGTAGCGCAAAGGCGCGGCGCGGATTCGTGAACTACTGTCATGAGGGCGCGTATGTACTGGCAAAAGGCCGGCCTGTGCCGCCGGAAAAACCGTTACCGGACGTGCTGCCGTTTCCTTATACCGGCAATCCGCTGCATCCCACACAGAAACCTGTAGAGGCGCTGCAACCCCTGATTGAGTCATTCAGCGCCCCGGGGGCGATTATCCTGGACCCCTTTGCCGGTTCCGCTTCCACCTGTGTTGCCGCGTTACAGGCGGGGCGCAGATATATCGGTATCGAGCTGATGGAGCAGTACCACAGGGCAGGGCAGCAACGACTGGCCGCCGTTCAGCGTGCCATGCAGCGCCCGGCCGCCAACGACGTCTTTTATCCGGAGGCCGCCTGATGAATT
>NZ_SNMT01000023.1:0-75790 GCF_013350575.1 Salmonella sp. SG203 | reverse complement strand
TGAAACGCCGTAGCGCCGATGGTAGTGTGGGGTCTCCCCATGCGAGAGTAGGGAACTGCCAGGCATCAAATAAAACGAAGGGCCCTGTCGGAAGACAGGGCCTTTTGTTTTATCTGTGGTCTGTCGGTGAGCACTCGTTGCGCAGCAACGGCCCGTAGGGTGGCGGGCAGGACGCCCGCCATAAACTGCCAGGCATCAGACAAGTGAAGAAGCCCGTCCGTCTGGACGGGCTTCTTTGCGTGTGTGGTAACTGTAAAAATGTAGGCCTGATAAGCGCAGCGCCATCAGGCAACCGGCACCGCCGGATGGCAGCTTCGCCTTATCCGGCCTGCATGCACTTATCAGGCAGCACCACTACTCACGGATAAATTAAATTCAACAATGGATACGGTTTCCCAAGATCGTCAACCTCCGAACGTCCCGTCACCTTAAATCCCATTTTCTTATAAAATCCAACAGCTTGTGTATTTTGCTCGTTAACATTGGTTGTCAACCCCGGTGCCAGTGTTAACGCATGTTCAACTAATCTCTTACCGATACCCTGACCACGCACGTCCGGATCGACAAACAGCGCATCCATATGTTCGCCGGTAAGCAGCATAAATCCTACCGGCTCATCCTGATCGGTCACGGCAACCCATAGTGGCGCTTCTGGCAGAAAATCGCTCACCAGTTCTTCCAGTTCGGCCCGATAAGCGTTTGACAGAAAATCGTGCGTAGCATCGACTGAGCGACGCCAGATCGCAATCAGTTTTTCCCCTTCCTCATGCCTTGAACGGCGAATGTTAATCATCATCTTCACTCCTTTTTTGCTTACTTCTATTCTAATGCAAATGCTGTCGTGAAACTTTCTCACCTTGAACTTGCAGACTCGACATTCGCCTGATTTCTGAGTATCTTCAGCTATCTGGATGTCTAAACGTTTAAACGTATGTCGTGAGGTTATCAGGTTATGCCGATTCGCGTGCTGGACGAGCTACCCGCCGTCAATTTTTTACGTGAGGAGAATGTCTTCGTCATGACGACTTCTCGCGCATCAGGTCAGGAAATTCGCCCGCTAAAGGTACTTATCCTTAACCTGATGCCGAAGAAGATTGAAACGGAAAATCAGTTTCTGCGTTTGCTATCGAACTCGCCATTGCAGGTCGATATTCAACTACTGCGGATAGATGCCCGCGAGTCGAGGAACACGCCAGCCGAGCATCTGAACAACTTTTACTGTAACTTCGACGATATCTGCGATCAGAACTTTGATGGGCTTATCGTGACCGGAGCGCCGCTGGGTCTGGTGGAGTTTAATGACGTGGCTTACTGGCCGCAGATTAGGCAGGTGCTGGAATGGGCGAAAGATCACGTTACTTCGACGCTATTTGTCTGTTGGGCCGTTCAGGCCGCACTCAATATTCTGTATGGTATCCCTAAGCAGACCCGTACAGATAAACTTTCCGGCGTCTATGAACATCACATCCTTCATCCACATGCTCTGTTAACGCGTGGTTTTGATGATTCGTTTCTGGCGCCACACTCACGCTATGCCGATTTCCCGGCGGCGCTGATACGGGATTATACGGATCTTGAAATTCTGGCCGAAACAGAAGAAGGGGATGCGTACCTGTTTGCCAGCAAAGATAAACGTATTGCGTTTGTCACCGGTCATCCTGAATATGACGCTCATACGTTAGCGGGTGAATATTTTCGTGACGTTGAGGCCGGGTTAAATCCGGAGGTTCCGTACAACTATTTCCCAAAAAACGATCCGCAAAACATACCGCGCGCAACCTGGCGCAGCCACGGTAATTTACTGTTTACTAACTGGCTCAACTATTATGTCTACCAGATTACGCCATATGATCTGCGTCACATGAATCCAACCCTGGATTAATCTTCTGCTTCTGACGATCCTAAAGCGTTTCAGCATGTTGAATCAGGCACCTTCGGGTGCCTTTTTTATTTCCGAAACGCACCTCATCATGTAATTAAATTTAATTTATATTGTTATCAATAGGTTAATGCATAATTAAATTAAAAATGGAAATTGTTTTTGATTTTGAAATTTAATTGAGTAGTCTTAGTTGTGTTGAACGAAAAGCGCACAGTGATCCTTCGTTCGCATTGGGGATGTATCTGGATCAACAACGAGGAGCTGCATGATGAATCCACAGGCAACCACAACTGATGAATTAACCTTTACCAGGCCGCAAGGCGAGCTGGAAAAGCAAGTCCTGACCGCTGAAGCAGTCGAGTTTTTGACGGAGTTAGTCACCCGTTTTACGCCAAAACGCAATAAACTCCTGGCTGCACGTATCCAGCAACAGCAGGATATTGATAACGGTAAGTTGCCTGATTTTATTTCGGAAACCACTTCCATTAGAGAAAGTAATTGGCAGATTCGTGGTATTCCGGCGGATTTACAGGATCGCCGAGTAGAAATTACCGGGCCGGTTGAACGTAAAATGGTGATTAATGCCCTGAACGCAAATGTGAAAGTGTTTATGGCGGATTTTGAAGACTCGCTGGCGCCGGACTGGAATAAAGTTATTGATGGTCAAATCAACCTGCGTGATGCGGTGAACGGCACCATTAGCTATACCAACGAAGCCGGAAAAATCTATCAGCTCAAGCCCGATCCGGCCGTATTGATTTGTCGTGTACGTGGTCTACATCTGCCAGAAAAACATGTTACCTGGCGGGGGGAAGCCATTCCCGGCAGCCTGTTTGATTTTGCTCTGTACTTTTTCCACAACTATAAAGCGCTGCTCGCTAAAGGTAGCGGCCCGTATTTTTACCTGCCGAAAACGCAAGCCTGGCAGGAGGCAGCCTGGTGGAGCGAAGTCTTCAGCTACGCCGAAGACCGCTTTAACCTGCCGCGCGGTACGATCAAAGCGACCCTGTTGATTGAAACGCTTCCTGCTGTTTTCCAGATGGATGAGATTCTTCATGCGTTGCGTGATCATATTGTCGGTCTCAACTGTGGTCGCTGGGATTATATTTTCAGCTATATCAAAACGTTGAAAAATCACCCGGATCGCGTCCTGCCGGACAGGCAGGTGGTAACGATGGACAAACCGTTTCTGAGCGCCTACTCGCGCCTGCTGATCAAAACCTGTCACAAGCGCGGCGCGTTCGCGATGGGCGGTATGGCGGCGTTTATCCCGAGCAAAGACGTTGAACGCAACAATCAGGTCCTTGCCAAAGTGAAAGCGGATAAAGCGCTGGAAGCGAACAACGGCCACGACGGCACGTGGATTGCGCATCCTGGGTTGGCGGATACCGCAATGGCCGTCTTTAACGAGGTACTGGGCGAGCACAAAAATCAGCTGTTCATTACCCGTGATGAAGATGCGCCGATTACCGCTGAACAGTTACTGGAGCCATGTGAAGGCGAACGCACAGAAGCGGGAATGCGCGCCAATATTCGCGTGGCAGTGCAGTACATTGAAGCGTGGATCTCCGGCAATGGCTGTGTACCGATTTACGGTCTGATGGAGGATGCCGCGACGGCGGAAATCTCACGAACCTCTATCTGGCAGTGGATTCACCATGAGAAAACACTGGGCAATGGAAAACCCGTAACGAAAGCGCTTTTCCGCGAAATGTTGGCGGAAGAGATGCGGGTAATCCAGGACGAACTGGGCGAGCACCGCTACAGCAGCGGGCGCTTCGACGATGCCGCACGTCTGATGGAGCAAATCACCACCTCAGATGACTTAATCGACTTCCTCACCCTGCCGGGCTATCGCTTACTGGCTTAATTCACCACATAACAATATGGAGCATCTGCACATGAAAACCCGTACTCAACAAATCGAAGAATTACAGAAAGAGTGGACACAACCGCGCTGGGAAGGCATCACCCGCCCGTACAGCGCGGAGGAGGTGGTGAAATTACGCGGCTCGGTTAACCCGGAATGCACGCTGGCGCAGCTCGGCGCCGCGAAAATGTGGCGGCTGTTGCACGGTGAAGCGAAAAAAGGCTATATCAACAGCCTTGGCGCGCTGACCGGCGGTCAGGCGTTGCAGCAGGCGAAAGCTGGTATTGAGGCGATTTATCTTTCAGGCTGGCAGGTGGCGGCAGATGCCAACCTGGCATCCAGCATGTATCCGGATCAATCGTTGTACCCGGCAAACTCTGTTCCGGCGGTAGTGGATCGGATCAACAACACTTTCCGTCGTGCAGATCAGATCCAGTGGGCATCCGGTATTGAACCCAACGATCCGCGCTATGTGGATTACTTCCTGCCGATCGTTGCTGATGCGGAAGCCGGTTTTGGCGGCGTTCTGAATGCCTTCGAACTGATGAAATCGATGATTGAAGCCGGTGCAGCGGCCGTTCACTTCGAAGATCAGCTGGCGTCGGTGAAGAAATGCGGCCATATGGGCGGCAAGGTGCTGGTCCCCACGCAGGAGGCGATTCAGAAACTGGTTGCTGCGCGTCTGGCCGCTGATGTGATGGGCGTCCCGACGCTGGTGATTGCGCGTACCGATGCGGATGCGGCAGATCTGATCACCTCCGACTGCGATCCCTATGACAGCAGTTTTATTACCGGCGAACGCACCAGCGAAGGTTTCTACCGCACCCATGCGGGCATTGAGCAGGCGATCAGCCGCGGTCTGGCGTATGCCCCGTATGCCGATCTGGTATGGTGCGAAACCTCTACGCCGGATCTCGAACTGGCGCGTCGTTTTGCCGATGCTATCCACGCGAAGTATCCGGGCAAACTGCTGGCCTATAACTGTTCACCATCCTTCAACTGGCAGAAGAATCTGGACGACAAGACCATTGCCAGCTTCCAGCAGCAGTTGTCGGACATGGGTTACAAATACCAGTTTATTACCCTGGCGGGTATTCACAGCATGTGGTTCAACATGTTTGACCTGGCGCATGCATACGCTCAGGGCGAGGGCATGAAACACTATGTTGAGAAGGTTCAACAACCCGAGTTCGCCGCGGCGAAAGACGGCTACACCTTTGTTTCCCACCAGCAGGAAGTGGGCACTGGTTACTTCGACAAAGTCACCACCATTATTCAGGGTGGCGCGTCATCCGTTACCGCGTTAACGGGTTCCACCGAAGAATCGCAGTTTTGATTGATGCCCGGTGGCGCTGCGCTTACCGGGCCTACAGATAGCGTAGGCCGGATAAGCGAACGCGCCATCCGGCAGGACGTGGTGCCGGATGAGGGGAAAAAATGCCGCGTGGCCTGGAATTACTGATTGCTCAAACCATCCTGCAAGGCTTTGACGCGCAGTATGGTCGATTTCTGGAAGTGACTTCCGGCGCGCAGCAGCGTTTTGAACAGGCCGACTGGCACGCCGTCCAACAGGCGATGAAAAGCCGTATCCACCTCTATGATCATCATGTGGGTCTGGTGGTGGAGCAACTGCGCTGTATTACCGATGGCAAAAGTACCGACGCGGATTTCCTTTTACGCGTTAAAGAGCATTACACCCGGCTGTTGCCGGATTACCCGCGCTTCGAGATTGCGGAGAGCTTTTTCAACTCCGTTTATTGCCGGTTATTTGACCACCGCTCGTTAACACCCGAGCGGTTGTTTATTTTCAGTTCGCAACCGGAGCGTCGCTTCCGTACTATCCCGCGCCCGCTGGCCAAAGACTTCTTTCCCGATCACGGTTGGGAGACGCTGTTGATGCGCATACTCAGTGATTTACCGCTGCGTCTGCCCTGGCAGAATAAAAGCCGGGATATCCGCTATATTATCGCGCACCTGACTGAAACACTGGGCGAGGACGCGCTACCTCGCTGCCATGTCCAGGTGGCGAATGAGTTGTTTTACCGTAATAAAGCGGCCTGGCTGGTAGGTAAATTAACCACACCTGACGGTACGCTGCCGTTTTTATTGCCGATTCATCGTACTGATGAGGGGGAACTGTTTGTCGATACCTGCCTGACCACCACGGCAGAAGCGAGCATTGTGTTTGGTTTTGCCCGCTCTTATTTTATGGTGTATGCGCCGCTGCCTGCCGCGCTGGTTGAGTGGTTGCGTGAAATCCTGCCGGGTAAAACCACTGCCGAACTGTATATGGCGATTGGCTGCCAGAAACATGCGAAAACCGAAAGCTACCGCGAATATTTATGTTATCTGGCTGAAAGCGATGAGAAATTCATTGAGGCGCCTGGCATTCGCGGTATGGTGATGCTGGTGTTTACCCTGCCAGGTTTCGACCGGGTATTTAAAATCATTAAAGACAAATTCGCCCCGCAGAAAGAGATGTCTGCCGCCCATGTGCGTGCCTGTTATCAACTGGTAAAAGAGCATGATCGCGTCGGTCGTATGGCGGATACCCAGGAGTTTGAGAATTTCGTACTGGATAAACGGCAAATTGATCCGGCGCTGATGGCGCTGTTACGGCAAGAAGTGCCAGAGAAGATTACCGATCTTGGGGAACATATCGTCATTCGCCATCTCTATATTGAACGTCGCATGGTGCCGCTCAATATCTGGCTGGAACAGGTAGAAGGCCAGCAGTTGCGCGATGCGATAGAAGAATATGGTAATGCGATTCGCCAGCTTGCCGCCGCTAATATTTTCCCCGGCGATATGTTGTTTAAAAACTTTGGCGTTACCCGTCATGGTCGCGTGGTGTTCTATGACTACGATGAAATTTGCTACATGACGGAAGTGAATTTCCGCGATATTCCGCCAGCGCGTTATCCGGAAGACGAACTGGCCAGCGAACCCTGGTATAGCGTCTCGCCAGGTGATGTTTTCCCGGAGGAGTTTCGCCACTGGCTGTGTGCCGATCCGCGTATCGGGCCATTGTTTGAAGAGATGCATGCCGACCTGTTTCGCGCCGATTACTGGCGCGCGCTACAGACGCGTATTAAAGAAGGGCATGTAGAAGATGTGTATGCCTATCGTCGTCGCCAGCGCTTTAGCGTGCGTTATGAAACCGACCGTAGGCCGGATAAGGCCTTTGCGCCGCCATCCGGCAATGTACGCCGTGCCTGATGGCGCTGCGCTTATCAGGCCTACAAATCAGTCCCAACCCTTGCTTATCTAAACCCACCATAGGCCAGCGTCACCTCTTTCGCCGCTTTAATCACCATGGCGCCAAGTTCGGTGACGCGATCGTCGGTAATGCGTGAGCAGGGGCCGGAAATAGAGAGGGCCGCAAACGGTTCGCGGTGTTCGTCATAAATACACGAGGCCACGCAGCGCAGACCGAGCGCATGTTCTTCGTCGTCAAAGGAATAGCCGCGCTTGCGTGTTTGGGCGAGGTCATCTTTCAGATGCAACGGCGACACCAGCGTCGCATGGGTATAAGCGTGCAACCCCTTGCGGTGCAGCAGACTGGTAACCTGTTCCTCACTGAGCTGTGATAAAAACGCCTTGCCCGCGCCAGAGGCGTGCATGGGCAGCTTGCCGCCAATAGGGGCGGACATGCGCATCAATTGTGTGCACTGCACCTGGTCGATAATAATGGCCTGATGGTCGCTCTGGTCGAGTACGGCAAGGTTTACCGTTTCGCCGGAATCCTCCATCAGCTTGCGCAAAATCGGATGGACAATCGCCAGCAGATTACGGCTCTGTAAGAAGCTGCTGCCGACGATAAACGCGTGTGCGCCTACGGCCCAGTGGCCCAGCTCACCAACCTGGCGGACAAAACCCTGTTGCTGCATGGTGGTGAGTAGACGGTGAGTCGTGGAATTAGGCAAACCCGCCTGTTGCGCCAGTTCGGTCAGCGCGACGCTGCCGTTAGACTCGGCAATCCACTCCAGCAGCTTCAGACCGCGAGTTAAAGACTGAACCTGCCCGGTTACGGGTGCAGTGGTAGCGGCAGGTTTTCTCCCGCGTTTCGCGGGAACAGGGGCAACCATGGCAGACTCCTTTTTCTGTATCGTGGAAATCATTTTCGTTTTATTCAATTATAATGCAAGAGTTCCTGAACTGATCGGATGAGTGACATCACAGGATGCCCGATGGCGCTGCGCTTATCAGGCCTACGCTTTGGGAGCCGCCAAAGTAATTTGTAGACTGATAAGGCGCTTGCGCCGCCATCCGGCAAAGCGACAGAAGTGGGTGGCAAGCTGAACATGTCTCATGTTGCCCGTTGTTCTCTTTTCCGCCAGCACGCTTTGTGCCAGTATGGCTCGTTACGTGGAGCGTTGTCGGGAGCGAGTGTGAGCAGCAAAGTTGAACAACTGCGTGCGCAGTTAAATGAACGTATTCTGGTGCTGGACGGCGGTATGGGCACCATGATCCAGAGCTATCGTCTACATGAAGAAGATTTCCGCGGGGAGCGCTTTGCCGACTGGCCCTGCGACCTGAAAGGCAACAATGACCTGCTGGTCCTCAGCAAGCCGGAGGTGATCGCCGCTATCCACAACGCCTACTTTGAGGCGGGCGCGGATATCATCGAAACCAACACCTTTAACTCGACAACCATAGCGATGGCAGATTACCGGATGGAATCCCTGTCGGCGGAAATTAACTATGCGGCGGCCAAACTGGCGCGTGCCTGCGCCGATGAATGGACGGCGCGAACACCAGAAAAACCACGCTTTGTTGCGGGCGTGCTTGGTCCAACTAACCGCACGGCCTCCATTTCACCGGACGTCAACGACCCGGCGTTTCGTAATATCACCTTCGATCAGCTGGTGGCGGCCTACCGTGAATCCACTAAAGCGCTGGTGGAAGGTGGCGTAGATCTGATTCTGATTGAGACCGTCTTTGACACCCTGAATGCGAAAGCGGCGGTGTTTGCGGTGAAAGAAGAGTTTGAAGCGCTGGGCGTTGATCTGCCGATCATGATTTCCGGCACCATCACCGACGCCTCTGGTCGTACCCTCTCCGGCCAGACGACCGAAGCCTTTTATAACTCGCTGCGCCACGCCGAGGCGCTCACTTTTGGCCTTAACTGCGCACTGGGGCCTGATGAGCTGCGCCAGTACGTCCAGGAACTGTCGCGGATTGCCGAATGCTACGTCACCGCGCACCCGAACGCCGGCCTGCCGAACGCTTTCGGCGAGTACGACCTCGACGCCGACACCATGGCGAAACAGATTCGCGAATGGGCGGAAGCGGGCTTCCTGAATATCGTTGGCGGCTGCTGTGGCACTACGCCGGAGCATATCGCCGCCATGAGCCGCGCCGTTGCCGGTTTGCCGCCGCGCCAGCTGCCGGATATCCCGGTCGCCTGCCGCCTTTCCGGCCTGGAGCCGCTGAACATTGGCGACGATAGCCTGTTTGTCAACGTCGGCGAACGTACTAACGTCACCGGCTCGGCCAAATTTAAGCGCCTGATCAAAGAAGAGAAATACAGCGAAGCGCTGGATGTCGCCCGTCAGCAGGTAGAAAGCGGCGCGCAGATTATTGATATCAATATGGATGAGGGGATGCTCGACGCCGAAGCGGCGATGGTGCGTTTCCTCAGCCTGATTGCCGGTGAGCCGGACATTGCCCGTGTACCAATCATGATCGACTCCTCCAAATGGGAGGTTATCGAAAAAGGGCTGAAGTGCATTCAGGGTAAAGGCATCGTCAACTCTATTTCGATGAAAGAGGGCGTGGAAGCCTTTATTCATCATGCGAAGTTGCTACGTCGCTACGGCGCCGCGGTGGTGGTCATGGCCTTTGATGAGCAGGGGCAGGCCGATACCCGTGAGCGTAAAATCGAAATTTGCCGCCGAGCCTACAAAATTCTCACCGAAGAGGTGGGCTTCCCGCCGGAAGACATCATCTTCGACCCGAATATCTTTGCCGTCGCCACCGGTATTGAAGAGCACAACAACTACGCGCAGGACTTTATCGGCGCTTGCGAAGACATCAAACGCGAGCTGCCGCACGCGCTGATCTCCGGCGGCGTGTCTAACGTTTCCTTCTCGTTCCGCGGCAACGACCCGGTACGTGAGGCTATCCACGCGGTATTCCTCTACTACGCCATCCGCAACGGCATGGACATGGGCATCGTCAACGCCGGACAGCTGGCGATTTATGACGACCTGCCCGCCGAGCTGCGCGATGCGGTTGAAGATGTCATTCTTAACCGTCGCGATGACGGCACTGAGCGTTTGCTGGATTTGGCGGAGAAATACCGCGGCAGCAAAACCGACGAAGCTGCCAACGCCCAGCAGGCGGAATGGCGTAGCTGGGACGTGAAAAAGCGTCTCGAATACTCGCTGGTGAAAGGCATTACCGAATTTATCGAACAGGATACCGAAGAAGCCCGCCAGCAGGCCGCCCGCCCGATTGAGGTGATCGAAGGCCCGCTGATGGACGGCATGAACGTGGTCGGCGACCTGTTCGGCGAAGGGAAAATGTTCCTGCCGCAGGTGGTGAAATCCGCCCGCGTGATGAAACAAGCGGTGGCCTACCTGGAGCCGTTTATTGAAGCCAGCAAAGAAAAAGGCTCCAGCAACGGCAAGATGGTGATTGCCACCGTGAAGGGCGATGTGCACGACATTGGTAAAAATATCGTTGGCGTGGTGCTGCAATGTAACAACTACGAAATCGTCGATCTTGGCGTGATGGTGCCAGCGGAGAAAATCCTCAGAACGGCGCGTGAAGTGAATGCCGATCTGATTGGTCTTTCCGGGCTTATTACCCCGTCGCTGGACGAAATGGTTAACGTGGCGAAAGAGATGGAGCGTCAGGGCTTTACTATCCCGCTACTGATCGGCGGCGCAACCACTTCGAAAGCGCATACGGCGGTGAAAATCGAGCAGAACTACAGCGGTCCGACGGTCTACGTGCAGAATGCTTCGCGTACCGTGGGCGTGGTGGCGGCGCTACTCTCCGACAACCAGCGCGATGACTTTGTCGCCCGTACCCGCAAAGAGTACGAAACCGTGCGTATTCAGCACGCCCGCAAAAAACCGCGCACGCCGCCGGTCACGCTGGAAGCTGCGCGCGATAATGATCTGGCGTTCGATTGGGAACGCTACACTCCGCCAGTAGCCCACCGTCTGGGCGTGCAGGAGGTGGAAGCCAGCATCGAAACTCTGCGCAACTATATCGACTGGACGCCGTTCTTTATGACCTGGTCGCTGGCCGGGAAGTATCCGCGCATCCTCGAAGATGAAGTGGTGGGCGTTGAGGCGCAGCGTCTGTTTAAAGACGCCAATGATATGCTGGATAAACTGAGCGCGGAGAAGCTGTTGAATCCGCGTGGCGTGGTGGGCCTGTTCCCGGCGAACCGTGTGGGTGACGACATCGAAATCTATCGCGACGAAACCCGTACTCATGTTCTGACGGTCAGCCACCACCTGCGCCAGCAGACCGAGAAAGTTGGTTTTGCTAACTACTGTCTGGCGGATTTTGTCGCGCCGAAACTGAGCGGCAAAGCGGACTACATCGGCGCGTTTGCAGTCACCGGCGGTCTGGAGGAGGATGCGCTGGCGGACGCCTTCGAAGCGCAACACGACGACTATAACAAGATCATGGTGAAAGCGATTGCCGACCGTCTGGCGGAAGCGTTTGCCGAGTATCTGCATGAGCGTGTACGTAAGGTTTACTGGGGATATGCGCCGAACGAGAGCCTGAGTAACGACGAATTAATCCGCGAAAACTACCAGGGGATTCGCCCGGCGCCGGGTTATCCTGCCTGCCCGGAACATACCGAAAAAGGCACTATCTGGCAGCTACTGGATGTCGAAAAACACACCGGGATGAAGCTCACCGAATCTTTCGCCATGTGGCCTGGCGCGTCGGTCTCCGGCTGGTACTTCAGCCATCCTGAGAGCAAATACTTCGCGGTAGCGCAGATCCAACGCGATCAGGTGACAGATTATGCTTTCCGTAAAGGAATGAGCGTTGAGGACGTTGAGCGGTGGCTCGCGCCGAACCTGGGTTACGATGCGGACTGATTCATAAAATCGTCACTTTTCCTTACAACATACAAGGCACTCATTGGGTGCCTTGTCTCTTTCTTACAATTAAACCCTTATACTGAAGGAAGACTCTACGCTGAATTTGCCGGATGGCGGCGTAAACGCCTTATCCAGCATGTATGGTAAGCCTGGTGGCGTGCAACGCCACCAGGCCTTAACGCTGTGCGCCATCAGGCAATTTATCGCAAGTGAGCTTCAGGAAAACGTATAACGATAAGGAGAACCTGACGCCGTGTTAACTTTGCTCCATCTACTTTCTGCCGTTGCGCTGTTGGTATGGGGAACACATATCGTTCGTACTGGCGTAATGCGCGTGTTTGGCGCGCGTCTACGCACTGTCCTCAGCCGCAGCGTGGAAAAGAAACCGCTCGCCTTTTGTGCGGGTATCGGTGTTACCGCGCTGGTACAAAGCAGTAACGCCACCACTTTATTGGTAACGTCGTTTGTCGCCCAGGATCTTGTCGCCCTGACGCCAGCTCTGGTGATTGTGCTGGGCGCCGATGTGGGTACTGCGCTAATGGCGCGTATTCTCACCTTTGACTTGTCGTGGCTATCGCCGCTGCTGATTTTTATTGGCGTGATTTTCTTTTTGGGACGTAAGCAGTCCCGCGCCGGGCAGCTGGGTCGCGTCGGTATCGGGCTTGGCCTGATTCTACTGGCGCTGGAGCTGATTGTGCAGGCAGTGACGCCGATCACTCAGGCTAATGGCGTGCAGGTCATTTTCGCGTCGCTGACGGGCGACATTATGCTGGATGCGCTGATTGGCGCGATGTTCGCTATTATCAGTTATTCCAGCCTGGCGGCGGTGTTGCTGACGGCGACCCTGACGGCGGCGGGGATTATATCGTTCCCGGTGGCGTTGTGCCTGGTCATCGGCGCCAATCTGGGATCGGGCTTGTTGGCGATGCTCAACAACAGCGCCGCCAATGCTGCCGCGCGTCGCGTAGCGCTCGGCAGCCTATTGTTCAAATTGATCGGCAGCCTGGTCATCCTGCCGTTTGTCCATCCGCTGGCGAATCTGATGGATGAGCTATCGCTACCGAAGTCAGAGCTGGTGATCTATTTCCACGTTTTCTATAACCTGGTGCGCTGCCTGGCGATGGTGCCATTTGCCGAGCTGATGGCGCGTTTTTGTAAACGAATTATTCGTGATGAGCCTGAACTGGATACCCATCTGAAGCCGAAACATCTGGATGTCAGCGCGCTGGATACGCCAACGCTGGCGCTGGCTAATGCTGCCCGTGAGGTGTTGCGCATTGGCGATGCGATGGAACAGATGATGGAAGGGCTAAAAAAGGTCATGCACGGCGAGCCGCGTGAAGAGAAAGCGCTGCGCAAGCTGGCGGATGACGTTAACGTGCTCTACACCGCGATTAAGCTTTATCTGGCGCGAATGCCAAAAGACGAGCTGGCGGCGGAGGAGTCCCGCCGGTGGGCGGAGATTATTGAGATGGCCCTGAACCTCGAACAGGCGTCGGATATTATCGAGCGAATGGGCAGCGAGATTGCCGACAAGTCGCTGGCGGCGCGTCGGGCATTTTCAGAAGAAGGATTGAAAGAGCTGGATGCGCTTTACGATCAACTGCTCAGTAATCTGCAACTGGCGATGTCGGTCTTTTTCTCCGGCGATGTTACCAGCGCCCGTCGGTTGCGCCGCAGTAAACATCGCTTCCGTATACTTAATCGCCGATACTCACATGCGCATGTCGACCGCCTGCACCAGCAGAACGTGCAAAGCATTGAAACCAGCTCGCTCCATTTAGGGCTGCTGGGCGATATGAAGCGTCTTAACTCACTGTTCTGTTCGGTCGCCTATAGCGTACTGGAACAGCCGGATCAGGACGAGGAACGGGGCGAGTATTAAGTGAAATGCCGGATGGCGGGGCCTACGGAGAACATGCGCGTAGGCCCGCCATTCGGCATTCAATGTGGCCAGGGATTAAAAGCGATGACCCGCTTCCAGCGCCACGGCCTCTTCGCCTGCTTTAAACACCCAGGTGGTATTCGGGCCGCCGAGAACCGCCTGGCCGTTGCTCACCTGAATCCAGTTACCTTCCGGCAAACCAATCACTGTCAGTTCCGGCGCGACCACCAGCAGTTCGCGAATACGCTGCTCGCGGGTCTCGCCCTTATGACCTTCCGGCAAGGCGTTAGTGAAGTGAGGATTAATTTGCAGCGGGAACAGATCCAGCGCGTCGAAACCGTTTGGATCGACGATCGGCATATCGTTGGTCGTGCGGATAGTCGGGCAGGCAAGGTTGGCGCCTGCGCTCCAGCCGATATACAGCGCGCCGCGTTTTACCCTGTCCGCCATCGGCGCCAGCAGCCCGCGTTCACGCGATTCTTTCAGTAGCTGAAAGGTATTTCCGCCACCGACAATAATGATTTCCGCTTTCTCAATCGCCGCAAGCGGATCGGCGACACGATGAATCCCTGTGACGTTTATCCCTAATGGCGCAAGCACCTCTGCGGTTTTATCCGTGTACTCGTCCCATGTTTGCGTGACGCCGGCAAACGGAATAAACACGGCTGAACGTCGACCGTTCAATTGATTCGCTATCAGCGGCAGAGCGTGTTCCAGCCAGGCTTTACCCGGCAGCGTCGAGTTACTTAATAAAAGCAGTTCCATTACTTCTCCACCTCATCAGGAAATGTCAAAACGTAATAATGCTACCATTATCCATTTAATGTCTTACTGATATGGTTCATGATGTTACGCGTGTTACAGGCAAAGCGCGGTCGCTAAAAGTGACGACAGGCCAGATCTGCCATCTGGTATCGCCTGAAAAATTACAGGTATAATCCGCAAAATTATTTAACACGTTTAGAGACGAAAATGGCAAAACTGACCTTACAAGAGCAACTGCTACAAGCGGGATTAGTGACCAGCAAAAAAATGGCCAAAGTCCAACGCACGGCTAAAAAATCACGCGTTCAGGCTCGTGAGGCCAGAGAGGCGGTGGAAGAAAATAAAAAGGCGCAACTTGAGCGTGATAAACAACTCAGTGAACAGCAAAAACAAGCGGTTTTAGCGAAAGAGTTTAAAGCTCAGGTTAAGCAACTTATTGAAATGAATAGAATCAATGTATCTAAAGGCGATATTGGTTTTAACTTCACCGATAATAACGTCATCAAAAAAATAGACGTGGATAAGCTCACTCAGACGCAACTGATTAATGGGCGTCTCGCGATTGCGCGCCTGGTTATCAATAACAGCGGTGAATGTGAATATGCGATTATTCCCGCGAGCGTCGCCGATAAAATCGCACAACGAGATGCGGACAGTATTGTCGTAAACAGTGCGCTGAGTCAGGAAGAGCAGGACGAAGATGATCCGTATGCCGATTTTAAAGTTCCTGACGATTTGATGTGGTAAGTCACATTCCCGACGTTTATGTAGAAAAATTTCTCAGAGAGTAAATATGCTGACCGACACATCTACCCGGCTTAATAAATATATCAGTGAAAGCGGCATCTGTTCGCGTCGCGAGGCGGACCGTTTTATCGAACAGGGCAATGTCTTTATCAACGGCAAACGTGCCGCCATTGGCGATCAGGTGGTCGCCGGGGATGTTGTTAAAGTAAATGGTCGGTTGATTGAGCCGCGAGAAGCGGATGATTTAGTGCTGATTGCGCTGAATAAACCGGTTGGCATTGTCAGTACCACTGAAGACGGCGAACGCGACAATATTGTCGATTTTGTGAACCACAGCAAACGTATCTTCCCGATTGGTCGTCTGGATAAAGACTCGCAGGGGCTGATATTTCTGACTAACCACGGCGATCTGGTCAATAAGATTCTGCGTGCCGGTAACGATCACGAAAAAGAGTATCTGGTGACGGTGGATAAACCGATTACCGACGAGTTTATTCGTGGTATGGGCGCTGGCGTGCCGATTCTGGGTACTGTCACCAAAAAATGTAAGGTGAAAAAAGAGGCGCCGTTTGTCTTTCGCATTACCCTGGTGCAGGGATTAAACCGTCAGATCCGTCGTATGTGTGAATACTTTGGTTATGAAGTGACGAAACTGGAGCGTACGCGCATTATGAACGTCAGCCTGAGCGGGATTCCGCTGGGCGAGTGGCGCGATCTGACGGACGATGAGCTGATCGATCTGTTTAAATTGATTGAGCGTTCCTCTTCCGAAGCCAAACCAAAGGCCAAAGCGAAGCCGAAGACCACGGGTATTAAGCGACCGGTTATTGCGATCGAAAAAAGCAATGAGAAAGCGCGCCCGGCATCAAGCGGTAAGCGCTTTACCTCGCCGGGACGAAAGAAGAAAGGACGTTAACGTCTGCCACGCGTCGGCGTATTCGCCGACCAGGAGAATGACGCTTCCGTATCGGGTTTATACGCCTGCTTTTTCTTCAACTGGCGGGCTTTTTTCGCTTCAGCCTCACGCAGCGCCATCAGCTTATCGATGTACTCCTTTTTTACGCTGTTGGTCTCAGAATTGGTCAGCGGACGACCGTGCGCAATACGGGCGCGGTCCAGCAACGTTTTCAGTTCGCGCTGTTCGCGCTCGGTCATCTCTTTTTGGGTAATGCGGGGGAGTGCCATACGGGTGCCCTCAGTTAGCCGATGCATTTAGTCTACGGCAATACGCAACGGGCGGATAGCGTGTAAGCCGGGTAAGCTTGCGCCACCCGGCAATATTTTAATTTACCTTTACCGTTTCGCCCGATTTTTCAACAATCGGTTTCCCGGACCAGTAACCAGCCAGTAGTGACCCTGAAAGGTTGTGCCACACTGAGAACAGCGCGCCAGGCAGCGCTGCGAGCGGGCCAAAGTAGATTTTACCCAATGCAGCAGCAAGACCAGAGTTCTGCATCCCGACTTCGATCGCCAGCGTTCGACAGGCTGACTCATCAAAACCGAACAGACGTCCACCCCAGTAGCCGCCAAGCAGGCCAAGGGTGTTATGCAGGATCACCGCGATGATCACCATAAAGCCGACGGAGGCGATATGTGAAGCTGAACCCGCGACCACCGCGCTGATGATTGCCAAAATGCACACCATCGAGAATGCTGGCAGATAAGGTTTTACCACTTTCACTACGCGCGGAAACAGATGGTGAATCACCAGCCCCAGCGTGATTGGAATGACCACAATCTGTAGAATGCTCAGCAGCATACCCATCACGTCGACTTGAATATGGGCATCGACGTACAGGCGCGTGAGTAGTGGTGTGGCGACCATGCCGACCAGCGTGGAGACCGATGAAATGGTGACTGAGAGCGCGACGTCTCCCTTCGCCAGATAGATCATTACGTTAGAGGCGGTGCCGCTGGCTACGCTGCCGACCAGTACCATCCCGGCGGACAGATCTGGCGGCATCTTAAACAGCAACGCCAGCAGCCATGCCGCGAGCGGCATTACCAGATAGTGCAGGAATATCCCTGCGGCGACAGGGGCTGGTCGGGAGAGCACGCGTTTAAAGTCGTCAACGTTAAGATGGACCCCCATACCGAACATAATCAACATCAGTAGTGTCGCGACCCACGGCCCAACAGGAGTAAAGGTGGATGGTGTGTAATACGCAATGAGAGAGAGCAGCAGCGCCCATAACGGGAACAGCCGGGTAATGACGGCGAGCATGTTGTTTTCCTTGCAAGTATGTTGTGTTTGTTATCAACGGGTCAGGATCGAGCCAGACCATAGTTATTGTTTATCGCGTGAAGGAAGATTATTCAAACAAATTACGCTCATGATCCAGTGTGGGCACGTGACAGGCCGGATGACGCGCCTGCGTCGCCATCTGGCAACGCATCGCCCGATGGCGCTTACGCTACCGTATTAGAAATATATAGAGGTTCTGGTGGCGTAAAGAAAAGCGCCGGCATTGAAGAGAAGGAAGCTTTAACGCAGTGATAACTTATATTGTTTCACTTTGCTTTGGATTGTGTTTTTTAAACTAAAGTAAGGCACCCAGGGCAATGCTGTGTTCCAGGGGCGAGGGGAACCATGAAAACAGACTATGCTTGCTCCGTCAGGTAATTTTCCATTACCTGTCCCATCGTATAGTTCAGGGTTAAAACCAATCATTTTTGGTGTTGCTATATTAGCTTTATAACTAATAATTCTTCCGGGTAAGATGTTTTGCCATCTTTCAGCATCTTGACATATTCTGCCGATAAATCCTTGATCGCCATGATAGGGCGGGGTTCTTATGGCATTGATTTCCTTTTCAGGATTTTTCATAAATTCATCCCACACATTTTTTTTCGCGGGTGCAGGAATAAACATAATACCTGTTGCTGGCGCAACTGAAGCACCATGCTGAGAAAAGTCATTAAGTAATGTTATTTTTTTCATAGTTGTCAGAGGAGTAATATCTCCCACAACAACGCTATCTATATCAATATAGAGAATATCCTCATTACCAAGAACAGGATGCAGTGGATTGAAAAGTTCTAGTTTTGCCCACCATCCTGGCCAATCATACAAAAGAGGCGCTGTATTTACTCCTTTTATCTTTAGCGCATCTGTTAAACAAACAGAATCATAACCTTTGAGCTGCTTATGTAACCATTGAGCATGTTTTGTGGTGAAGTCTTTGCTTTGTCTGAGCACAGAAACAATAATCATTATATTCCCCTGTGAATATTAGGTGTTTTTAGCCGTGTTCCACTATATTTAATGTGCTTTATATTGCAACAAAATTAGTGTTCATATGGTTATTGAAGTTTAATTACATTCAAGATGTGAATGTAATTAATTTGTTTATAATGTTATTAATATATGTAATGTAAGTTGATAAATGGTTTAGTGATTGTTTTGTCTTTTATATTTCCATGGGGAGATATAAAATAAGAGTTGGGATAGGAGTGATCTTATTTCCCCTTTTTGTTTTTGGTGGTTTTTATGTTGCTGAATTGGTTTAAACACTTCAATGTTTAAAGCGCGAGGTCCGCAGTATTTTTATCCATCTTCTCAGGCAACCGGGAGGCAGGTATCCCGGAGTTGGATAGACTGCAGTGATGTTACGAGAACGATGCCCGATAGCGTTTACGCTACCGGGCCTTACTAAACGCTCTATCAGAATAGTGATGTAGACATCAGGTCAGAGAATGAACTTAACAATCATTCACAAAAGAAATGTTTTATTTTTAGTCTATTAACCTGATGAGAAAAGTCTATAAAATATTGCAATATTAAGATTTAGATTAATCCCATTTTTTGTGATTCATTAATGGGATTACTTCTGATATTTTTTTTGTAATATATATGCTATTTGCAGGAATGCTCTTATTTACAAATGACATTGCTCCAATAGTGACATTATCACCGATAGTAATAGAGCCTATAATGCAGGTGTTGGCTCCTATATCTACATTATTGCCGATAATAATGAAATCATCTTCTTTTAAACCTTGCTTGTTTCCTACTGTTGTATTTTGCTTAAGCGATAAATTACAACCGATACGAGCTTTTTTCGTGATGACGATCCCCATGTGATGCGGAATATCCAAACCATAGCCGATTACTGCTCCCAGTTCTATATCAATTCCAAATTTGGAATTTAGCTTGCGATTAATCCATAATCCAGTTTTTTTCTGTTTTTTGAACCATAGATATACATCTCATTTGCCAGACGCCACCAAAATAAAAAGTTACGACGGCGATTGTTATTGGCCTGCATAAGTAATCGACATAATGAAAATTCATTCCTGCGAATAATCTCATGCCGCCAGTATTCCCGTAATCCACTTCCTTTTTTAGATATGGAAAATAATAAGCAATGTAAGAGTTTGATTTTTTCTTCCTCCATTGAAGAAAACTAGCTTGTTAAATAAATGTTATTATCGTAGGGGGTTCACGTATCAATTGGTAAAAATACTATAAGATGGTTTTTTATAATACTTCATTTGCTATGCAAACTGAACATTTGATGCTAAAAAATAATAAAGGGTATTACTTTAATTCAACACCGCCGGGCTTTATACCCGGCGAGAGATTCAACAATCGTATTGCCAGCTACTGACTAAGGCATAAAGGTGGCTGGGGGAGTAGCGCCAGCTATCGTTTAGCCCGAGAAATTCAGCGCAAAACTCGCTGCAAAACAGTCTATCTTTGCGCTCCCGGTTATACAGCGCGATACCGAGCGCGCCCTGCCAGTCATAGCGTTTGCCGTTATGTTTGCGGAAAAAGACTTCCACTTCCGGCAACGTGGCCTTTAACGGTAGCTTATCCCACTTATCGTCCGGTAACGGTATTATCTTTCCCCGCACGCCGCGATCGCGAAACGACGCGGAGTAGCAGAGGTATTCATTACCGCCGTGCGCCACCGCCAGTTCACAGTGAGAGTAGATACCGCGCGTGACTTTGCGCGTGAGCCAGTCGGCAAACCTGGCGATGCCGCGATGCTCCGATCGCCCCTTATAGCAGGCGAGCCAGACGGTGGTTTGACTCATGGTTGCCAGCCTGATGAATAGTCGTAGTCGAGCACAGCCTCGATATCCCCCAGAGCTTCTACCGCCGCAATATGCCGCTGCGCGTTGGCAAACAGGCGCATATCGTGATCCACGGTGATGGTTTCAAACTGCGCGGCGATGTCGTTGGTCAGTTCAATCAAACCGTTATTTTTGGTCTGCCACATTAACCCTGCCGGAATCTGCTGTGCCTGACCCATTCTGGTGAGTGACATTTGCTGAATACGGCTACTGGCGTCACTGTGGAAGTGATAATCATCAATAACGATATAGTCAGCCGTGACTTCATCACGCCGTACTTTTATTGCCTGTTTAACCCGTGATTTAGCGTTATCAAGCACGATGGCAAAACTGGCTGCGTCATAAACCCACGTATTGCCGTTTAATCGATAACATTCCCCTGGTGGTAAATTGGTGATAAATGCTCTGTCTTTAACATTAACCCATACATATTGCCCCAGGTTGAAATGTTCCAGCCATTGTTGCTCTGTTAATTCGATAAGGCTTGTTCTCTCTGGATAACAGAATAATTCAGTATCCATCCAGTCTAGCACTTGTAAAGATGCAGGATCGTAATAAGCATATTTTGACATTATCTTCACCAATAAATTCTGACGATACCAGGAGAACCACTTGACCCCTTATTAAGGACCCAATCCCCCAGATACTCCCGGTTACTGGCACTGGAACTACCACCAGCACCACCGGCACCAAACCCGCTTGCATTAGAGGGTAATGAGCCTGCCACTATCTCTAAGTGATCTAATGTGACCGTTCCTGGTACCCCTCCTATGCCCAGGACGGAATTACTTCCTCTCAGCCCAAGGGTCACGTATTCATACATACGTGCTCCTCCATTCCCACTTGGAGGTAAAAAGCTTATTGTATTTCCTCCTGTGCCCCCGGCCGCCCCTCCCGCACCACCAGGCGCGTTCAGATTGCCAAAGGAGGATTGTCCTCCAGCGTTCCCGCTAAACCCTTTTCTTTGTGAACGACTCCCTTTTGCACCGCCACTACCGCCAGCACCAATCATTACAGGTATCTGACTTTTGGGAACAACATCAACGTAACCAGCCACACACTTGGCAGCAATACCCCCAGTGGAACACTCCTCATTTGCTAATGAACCTCCAGCACCACCACCACCGCCACCAACAACTTCAACAAAAACTCGATTAACCCCATCAGGCACAATAAACGTGCCATTAACGGTAAAAAACTGATAATGGGAATGATTAGCCGGAGCCGCTGCGCTCGCCTTGTCATACGCCGCCTTTACCGCGCTCGGCGTCGCCGCCTCCGTCGTACTGGTGCTGTCGGTGGCGTTATTAAGCTTCACGATCCCTTTTTGCGTTAGCGTACCGTCCGGGGTGCCGGTGATCTGCCCCCAGGCGTGAGTATGGCTGGCCGGGGCCGCCGCACTCGCCTTATCCATCGCCGCCTTTACCGCACTGGGCGTTGCCGCTTCTGTGGTACTGGTGCTGTCCGTCGCGCTGTTAAGTTTCACGATCCCTTTTTGCGTCAGCGTGCCGTCCGGGACGCCGGTAATCTGGTTCCAGGCGTGAGTATGGCTGGCCGGAGCTGCCGCATTCGCCTTATCCATCGCCGCCTTTACCGCGCTCGGCGTTGCCGCTTCCGTTGTACTGGTGCTGTCCGTCGCACTGTTAAGCTTAACAATCCCCTTTTGCGTCAGCGTACCGTCCGGAACGCCGGTAATCTGGTTCCAGGTATGCGTGTGATTACGCGCTTCCGCCATCGCCGCTTTCACCGCCTTTGGCGTGGCGGCTTTGGTTTCGTCATCGCTGTCAGTGGCGTTACTGAGCTGCGTAAAGCCTTTCTGCGTTAATGTCGCATCCGGGTGATTTGTCGAATGTTCATGCTCGTCCAGCCGGGCATCCACATAGTCGCGCGTCGCCAGCACAATACTTGGATCGACCGTCAGCGTCACCGCCGTGGTGTTGGAGACCTCCATAATCAGGCGGATACAGACCTGCTTGCCGCAGCCGCCGGGCAACAGCGGTTTGTAAGATTCCGGGAATTTGCCGATGGCGATTAGCTCGCCCTCGTCGTCGAACACGCCTACTTCACGCACATACCAGCCGCCAACGTCCTCCGGCAGCACCAGTTCGGCAATCAGCCAGTTGGGATTATTCGGTGCAACGGTCAGCGTATTCATCTCGCCGCGCCAGACTTCGTGGCGTAAATTGGTCTGGCTGGCGGTCGGTTCATAATACTGTCCGCCGCCGTCGCCAACCGCCATCTTTTGCAGATGTAGCTGTTTTTTGTCCGCAAGGGCGCTGGCGATTTTCGCCATACCCCTGTCGGTCAGGAGGGTATAAAACTCATTATCCATAATTACTCCGGGTAAATAGATGTAATTTCAAGGCTCCATTGCCCTGTACCGAAATAGAACGGTTTAGTTTGTTGAACTTCCAGAACCTGGAAGGGTAAGACGGTCGTTATTTCTCCACCGTAAAGCGCGCTGCCGATAACAGGAATAGCGCTTTGGTTAATTATCCAGACAATTAACGCTTCCAGCTTTGAGCGCACGTTCTTATACTCATGAATAAGATCGACCAGGTTATTAAACAGATTTTCATCCATGCCCTGGTTAATTAGCTCAATTTCAACCTTAAAAAAATAAGCCTTACCACCATACTCAAACCATTCGGAAATCGTGACGGGTAAGGATAATATTTCCAGTACGCGGCGAACGGCCCAGGGAGTTCCTTTATATTTATGCAGTTCAATCGCCTGCTTAATTAACTCTCGTTTCTCCTGCTCATTGGCGGCAAATAGCCAGCCCTCCAGCCCCTGAACATGAAACTGTTCGGCCAACGAGGGCAGTGCCGAGACATCAACGATATCCACCAGATAGACCAGCAACGCCGTCAGGTCGATTTGCGCAAAACGTTCGGCGGCAATGTTCGCCAGAATTGAGAAACGTTCGTCGCTGGCCAGCGGCGGCGGCAGAAGCAGTTTATCCATCGCTGACTCCGGCAATCGTCACGTCAATGGCCGTGCATTCCGCCCATTCGTGCGCCTGCAATACCTTTTTCGCGGGCATATCCAGCGCCACGTCGTAAACGCCATCAACCTGTAGCACTTTAATTATCTGGTTTGGCACAATGTCCTGGCCCAGCCGGGTCTGGCGCGAGCGCGTCCATCTATTAATCGCTTCACGCGCGGCAGCAAGCGTCGTCTCCTGATCGGCGGTGGTAAACAGCGTCAACCGGGCGCGGATCTGATAAGGTACGCGCGGAGAACATTTAGCGCTCACCTTATCGGTTAGCGGGCGCTTTTTCTCTTTGCTCACCTCCCGTTCGATCTGGGCAAGAAGCTCCGGCCCCGGCAGACCGTTCAGGGTCAGCGGATAGAGTTCCACGCAGCCTTCCGCCAGCCCTTCATCCGGCCCCAGCACCGCCACGTCGATAATCGACTGGCTGACCGAGAGCGTATGGAAGCGATAGGCGCCATAGCTGCCCGCGTTGCTGAAACTTTCCGGCGCTAGCTGGACGCGTTTACGTAGCGCGTCGTCGTTCTCTTCGCCGCAGCCGCCACTTGAGGCCGTCAGATTGGTGACGCTGAGATCGTAATTGCCTACCCGATCCACCAGCGCGCTGATTTGCGCAGGTTGCCAGTTATTGCCGGATTCACCGGTTGTGCTACACAGGTTGCAGTTACCGCAACGCTCAGGCTGCCCGCAGACAACAGAACATCTTCGTCGGTGGCGAACATCACGCTATCCGACGCGCTGGCGCGAGTACCCTGTGGAATCACCAGGTTACTTTTAGCCGCTTGAGTAACAGAAAACTGCAGCGTGGTTTTTGCCGCCTGAGCGGGCAGACGGTGAACGCCAACCAGCTCGCCTAAATAATCCAGCATGGGCGCGCGGGAATACGCGACCAGGTTTTGCTTCGCCGCCTCCTGGATGGCGATGCGGACAAGGTTTTCACGATAGGCAAACAGGTCAATGAGCAGCCGCTCAGCCTGCGCCGGGTAGAGTTTTTTACCGCTGGCTTCTTCATATTGCGCAATCATCTCGCTGGTGATTTGCGCGGGATCGCGGTCAATAAAATCGGGTTCGGCTATCGCCATAACACCTCCGTTGAGTTGATTACGCCGTCTGCGGCGCGCCATTGCACGCGTAACGTCAGATGTTCGCCGTCAATCGTCGGCGTCACCTTCAGCAACCGGCAGCGCGGCTCCCACATGCGAATCGCTTCCACTGACTCCCGAACGACGTGCGGAATAGCCCGCTCGATCGGGTAATCGATATAGCGCCACAGATTGCTGCCAAAAAGCGGCCTGTGGGGATCGCTGCCGCGCGGCGTGCGCAGAATGATGTGTATTGCCTGATGAATATCATCCAGCCCGCAGACGTATTCTTCAGGACGTTGCAAGGCAGGTTGCCAGTGCAGGGTCGAGGGTCGTGTTTTCGTGTTCATGAGGCTATTTTCGCCTTCCGGCGGGGGGAGAGATATTAAAGCGCTTTAAGAAACGAATTGATTAAACAAAGAAAACCCGCCGAGATGGCGGGGTTGGGTTAGTGAGAGTGGTGGTTGGAGTTGCCGCCGCTATCCATCAGCGTGCCGCTGGCGTTAACGTTGCCGAGGACATTCACGTTGCCCGTGATAACCGCGCTGTTTCCGACGCCGCCGCTGCCTGCCATACCGCCAAGCCAGGTGAGTTTTTTCATCACGGTAACGTCGCCGGTAAAGGTGCTGAGCGGCGCATCGACGGTGACATTCAGCGCTTTAATGCCCGTATGGGGCGCTTCCACGTTGACATCTACCGCCTTGACGCCCACGGAGGTGGCCGCCACGTCTACGGTTTCTGATATCACCGTGACGTGCTGCGCCCTGACCTCTACTTGCGGTGAAGTAAGCTGCGTACGTTCCTTCACTTCAATGACGATTTTTTCTATGCCGCCGTTGACGGTGAGCTGGTGTAACGCACGGTCATATTCAAAGGCCGCGCCGTCGGAAAACTGCACGTAGCGCTTGTCGCGCGAGGCCAGCGGCGCGGTATCCACGCTGGAGTAGACCGCGCCCAGCACCACCCCATCCTCGCCGTTGTCGTCGAGCAAAACTTCCACCTGTTCGCCAATATCCGGCAACCAGTAATCTTTGTTGTCCTGCGTGTTGCGTTGCAGCACCGCAAGCCAGTTACTGCGCAGGTTATCGCACTCCGGTAGAGTGACTCTGACGCGCACGACCGCCTCATCAATATCGCTGATAATACCCGTCTGGCGGGTAACGCCTTTCATATTGCCTCCTTACTGGCTGGTTGCCGGTCCGCGTGAAATGTCGATTTCGGTAGTGTAGCCGCCGCTGCGCGTGAGTTTGTGCATGGATTTATCAATCAGCCACTGCCCGGAAAGTACGCCAAAATCGCTCAGTTCTATCTTGTTGCCCGCCGTCAACTGCGGGCAGCCCATCAGGGTGAGCGTGCCGGTTTGCTGGTATTCGTTGTGGCTGTCCAGCGCGGCATTGGCTTTAGCCTGCGCCGCGCCGGTATCCGGAGCGCGACTGTTGATCTTCAGGGTATCGGCGCTGGTCGCCGCACCGCGCGCCGAGGTCTTTTCCTGGCTATCATGGGTATAAATAACCAGTTCTTTTTGCTTGCTATTTTGATGCTGCACGGTGGCGTTTTTGTAGATCCGGTTGATGGTATCTTTGAACGTGTAGTGCGAAACATCCGTCCGCCTGAGCGTCTTCACCGGCGCCAGACAGCGCAGCGTCGGCAGATGCGAAAAGATCAGCTCCGTCGCCGTCACTTTCACGGTATAGCCATATTCACTCGCCAGCCGTTTGAGAAACGCCACATCGGTTTCGGCATATTGCGTGACCCGATCAATCGTCAGCGGCGCAATCTTGCCCGCCAGTGTTAAACCGTGTTTTTGCGCGATGCGACTGGCGATGGCGGAAAGCGTCGTCTCCTCAAAGCCCTGGCTGTTTTTGGTGCGTAGCGCTTTGCTGACCGAGGTGGCGATACCGTCGATATTGACCGTCGAAGGTGGCGCGCTGATATCAATTTTATCAATGATATAGGTTCCGCAATCGAGCAGATCTTCACCCTGGTAGCCCAGGCGCAGCGCCAGCGTGTCGCCTTTTCCCGGATACCATTCGTTTACCCAGCGCCCGGCGCTATCTTCCAGCGCAATGGCAATAACATCCGACTCGTTTTTAATGCTGTCGCTGTAACTGATGCTGGTGACATAAGGCGCGATGTCGTAAGTGATCTCTTTATGTCCGTACCAAAGGGTAAAAATAGGCGTCAGGGTGGCGAACACCCCGCCGGATACCGTTATCTCAGCCATGGCGGTAGCTCCGGGGTCGTTTGCGTGACGCTGATAACCGGGATGATCAGCCGCACGCCTGACGGTAAAACCGGCATAATAGCGACGTGCGGATTGGCCGCGATGATGCGTTCGTAGGCCAGCGCATCGCCGTAATAGCGCCAGGCGAGATTATCCCAGCGTTCGCCGTCGGTGGTGACATGTTCAAGGTAGCGCATTACAGACTCCTCGTAATATCGGCAGCGGCAAGCTGGCTCACGTCAGGAGCGCTTGTTTGCAGCGTGCCGCGCGCCTGATTGACCAGCGTCGCGGCGCTGTCGTAAGTCGCTTCCGCGACGCTGCTGGTGATAGCGTCAAACAGCGATTCGGCGTGTTCAATAAGCGTGCCGGCATCGCCCGCGCATTCGCGGATCCCCGGCAGGCTGTCGATCAGTTCCTGCATTTTCGCCGCCAGCGCTTTCGGCAGCCCGGCCAGCGTTTGCAAATCCAGCGGCTGCTGGAACAGCGCGTCTATCGCGCTAATGGTTTTTTTCAGCGAATCGACGATATCGGCGCATTTTTCTTTCAGCGCTTTGGCTTCCTTCACCAGTTCTTTCGCCTGGGCGATCGTTTTTTTGATGTCATCAATGGCGTCGGCCACCTCATCCATCATCTCTTTGGCTTCACGCATACCCTCTTCAACGGCGCTCAGCAGTTCATCGAACCAGGAATCGCTAACGTCGGGAAGCTCATCCAACATCTCGTCAATGTTCGGTTCCTGGGTGGTGATGGCCGGAGGCAGCAACGGGCTCTTCGGATCGCCGGTGTACTCCTGTAGCGACAGAGTGCCGCCCTGGGCAATGACGTTACCGTAAGGATCGGTGTGCTGGTGGGTAGCGGTCAGATCGGTAATCACGAACCAGCCGCGATAATCGCCATTGCCGAACACCAGCGCCATCGCCTGGTGCGCGCTCATCGCTTCCCGCAGACGGTTCAGCTCGGTGGTCGGCTGGCAATACTGACTATGAAAGTTGAATTTCAGGGTGATCTTGTCCAGCTTATCGCCGATAAATTGCACACCCGGTTTCCCTTCAATACGGGCATGGCTGGTATAATCCACGCCCATCGTGCTTTCAAATTCGTCCCAGTAAGCGACGACGTCAAATTCTATTTCGCCTAATACGGCATACATTATGCGTACTCCCGGCGCCGTTGTTGCGCCATGACATCGTTAATCATTCTCTCCAGCTCGCGTTTACTCAGCGACAGCACGTTGTTGATATCTTTGGCGGCATTCGCGCCGCTTCCCTGCACGGTAACCTGCGGGGAAAAGTGTACCTGCACGTTGCTTTGCGCGCGGGAGGGCAGCGTATAAGGTTTCCCGCCGGATTTGCCGGGAAGCGCGGCTGGCGTCGGCGGCGTGGCGGCGCTTTTCGTCTTCACAGGCTGTGGCGAGGCCATCGTTTTGGCCGAGGTTGTCACCGCTTTCGCTCCCGATGCCAGCGGCGCGCCGGCCTGTTGCGCGACCATTGTTCCGGCAATACCGGGGACGGCGGCGGCGACAGACGGCATTTCAGCGCTGATGCCCAGCGCGCTTTTCGCCCAGTCGGGGATCAGCGCTTTTATCTTCTCAATCGCCCCGTTCAGGAAAGGAAGCGCATTCAGAATGCCGTTGATCAGGCTATCCAGAATATTGCCGCCAAATTCGCTGAAGCTGGCGGGGAGTTCAATGCCAAACCAGTCCAGTACGCTGGCGAAGGCGCGGTAAAACAGCCCCAGCGGCGACCAGTCGAGAATCAGACGCGTGACGCCTGCAATGCCTCCGTCAAAGGCGGTTTTGATACGCTCCCAGACTCCGGCAAAGAAACCGGAAATCGGTTCCCAGTAGCGATAAAGTAAGTATGCGGCGCCTGCGATAGCGGTGATAGTCAGGCCGACAGGGTTCATCAGCAGCGCCCGACCCAGCCAGATAAACGTCTGGCCGACCAGCCGTAGCCCTTTTATCAGGCCGTTTCCCAGCAGCATCGTCAGGCTTTTCGCACCGTTGCCAAACGATTTCAGAACCGATAGCGCGCGACTGCCTCCGCCCAGCGCCAGACCGGCTTTGACCTTCAGGAAGATATCGATCAGGCGAATAAACGGTGACGCAATGAGGTTTGCTCCCAGCCTGAGAATATTCAGCGCCCCGTTGAACAGCCAGATAACGCCAACGACTTTAGCGACCCCTTGCACCAGCGCCGGATTTTCCCGCAGCCAGGCGCTGAACTGCCGCACCAGCGGCGTGATGCTTTGCGCCAGTTCGCCAATGGCGGGCATCAGCGCCAGGCCGACGGTCAGCCACAGATCGTTAAGTGAAAGTTGTAACGCTTTGGTCTGTTCTCCGGGCGATGTCATTTTCGCGGCGAAGTCATCATCAATAAAATGTTGCCCCGCCGCCTGCATTGCGGAGGCTTTTAGCTGGCGATATTCGGCCATATTCGCCAGCATCGGGGCGAGAAAATCCCGCGTTTGCGCATCGCCGAACATCGCGCCGAGGTTAAATTTCTCCGTCATGGCCTGTAGCGCGTCGCCGCGCGCGGAAAGATCCTCAATCTTCATGGTTTGCCTGAAGGTGTCGAGGATCTGCGGGTTCATTTTCTCCAGTTGCATCTGCACAATGTGGGTCATCGCTTCCGTCACGCCGATCCCGTTTTGCTGATGTTCCAGCAGCGATCCCTGAAGATCCACGCCCTGGCGGGCAAACCAACTGTCCGTCTCTTTCGAGAAGGCGGATTTCAGGAAATGGTCGAAATTCGCTGCCGCCGCGCCTGCGTCAGGGGCATTTTTCATGGCGATTTGCATCGTTGCGGTCAGTTCCGCAATGCCTTCTTTCCCCTGAGCGCCGGTTTTTCCGGCAAAGGCGTTAATCCACTGGGTTTGCTCTGCAACGGAGCCGCCGCCGCTTTTTGCCACGCTATACAGCATATTTTGCGCAAAACGGAAGTCGTCAGGGGCGATGTTCAGTTTGTCGCGAGTGGCCAGAGCCGCCTGCGCCCAGCTTTGCGCGCTGTCGCGGGAGGCGGTTGCGGCTTTGGCGATATCGGGCATGTAGCGGCTAAGATCCTGCAATGTGCTGACGCCGCCTTCGATCATCGTGGCGGCGGCGCTTTGCAGATCTTTTTGATCCTGATTGAAATCAAGGCTCCAGTCGCGGATATTCAGGCTCAGGGCGTCCCGCGCGGTGTTATCCATGCCGCCTTTCGCCGCCATATCGACCATGTTGCCCTGAAATTCGTAAGGCAGCTTCCAGTCGGGAGTCTCAACGTTCAGGAGCTTGCCGAGCTGTCCGGCGAACGTTTGTGTTTTTTCCAGCAACCCGGCGCGCTGTTTATCGTTCTCTTCCCGGCGAAGGGCGGAGTTAGCGAGCTGTTGCGTAAGCCGGGTGATTTTTGTTTGCTCAAAGCTGAGCGTGTGCAGCGTGCTGGCGTTGAGTGAGCCGTAACGGGCTATTGCCTGCGTCAACGTCTCATTACGCGCCTGAAGCTGAGTAATAATGTCGTTGGCCAAAATAGTGTCTCGTATAAGTTGCCCGGTAACAGGCTGCTTGCCGGAAAAAGGACAGGGAAGGAGTGAACCGGGCTTGGGTCAGGAAACCCGCAGGCATTAAGCCTGCGAGTCGTATTCGTGTTTAATTTGCGCGCTGGCTTCGTCCAGCCAGCAGGTAAAATCGTCAACCGACAGCGCGTCAATTTCACTGGGCGGAAAGCGAAACCACCTCGCCAGCAGCGCCATTGCCTGCCACAGTTGCTGTGGGTTCTGTAGCCATGCTAAGCATGGCCTGAAATCGTTTCTGCAATGCCTGATAGTCCAGCAGATCCATTTCCGCCAGATCTTCGGCTACCAGCCCGGTCATAGCCGCCATCAGCGGCTCATCCCACTCTTCCGGTTTATCGCTGGCGCGGCGCGCGGCGCGCATATCTTTTACCTTCAGGCGACGTAATTGCAGAACGTCGATACGTTCCCCGGTGGCGGAGGTAAACGGGAATTTCAGGGTATATTTTTCGTTCATGGTGTAGTCCTTATTCGTCGTGTTAAATTCGGGGCCGTAGCCCCGAAGTAATTAACCGCCAATATTATTGCGGTAGGCATTTAATTGATCCGCGCCATTTACGCGGAAAATATTCGCCAGATAATCCAGTTCAAGAAGCGTTTCACCGTCAACCACCTGTTTAATATAAGTGCAGCCGAAGGCGCTGCTAAATTCCGGGTTTTCATTCTGTTTAAACGTTCCCAGCGGGTTCTTTTTAAACATTACGGTCATATGCGTCACCAGCGCTAACTGATCCGCTTTACCCTGCGAGTTATAACAATCGATGCTGGAGCGGCACTGCAATGCCACCGCCTGCCACGGATTTGCCGTTTTACGCATGACGTCGTGGTAAAACGAGTTCCATTTAATTTCACCTTCCAGTTTGTCAAAACCGGCAGGCAGTTCAATTTTACCGACCATCCCCAGCGCTTTATGCTCCTGCATAATCATGCTGATATCAGGCAGTTTAATTTCACTCGCGCGACCTAAAAGATTATTACCATCGAGATAAATATTGGCGTTGGTAATACGGTTAATTTGAATTTTTCCAGCCATTAGCGATTGCTCTCCAGAGAAACTAAATATTCAGAGGTAATTTCGGTTTCAAACGTCAGACGTTCCAGTGGCGGCGGCGGGGTGAATTTGTAGCTCAGCAACAGATGCCCGGCTGCCAGTTCAGTCTGTTCGTTACGCGCCGGGTCGTACCAGCATTCAAAGCCCAACAACGCGCCGTCGGCAATCAGCTTGCGGCCCCAGGTGTTCACCGATTCGGTCAGCGCGTCGATCAGCGCCTGGTTTATCGGCATATCCATATACTGCTGGCTGAAATAACGAATCGATTCGTTGATTACATCGCCGGTACGGCGCACGTTCTCAAAGTTACGCATATGAGTAACCGTCGGCCAGGCGGCGGTACGGTTGCCCCACAGGCGCAAACCGGAGCCATAGCTGTTGAAGATGGTGGTGATGCCGTTTTCATTCAGTTGATTCACTTCGCTTTGCGGATCGTCGATCATCGCTGACAGCGAGCGCTCTACGCCGGTAATGCCCTGAATTTCCTGATTGGAGTTGCTCCACCAGAAGCCTTTTTCCAGATCCACTTTGGCACGCAGGCCAGCGGCGCGGGAGGAGAGCGGTTCCAGGACTTCGCTGTCCGTCGCGCTGTCGTAAACTTTGACGTGCGGATAGCAAAGACGTACGCGATCGGAACTGGTGTTGAAGTTAATCGAACCTCGCGGGCCACGTCCTGCCAGTACCTGCTGGAAAGTCGTGCCGATGGGCGCATCAATGTAGGTGATGGCCCCCAGCGCTTCCGCCTGAGCGATAAGCTTAACGGCGACCGAGTTTTGCGTACAAAAGACCGGCGCAATTAGGATCTTTGCGTAAAAGCCAAACTGGTTCCAGGTGTCCTGTAACAGCTTCATGCCGGTACGATCGCCCGCGGTGTTTACCTCGCCAACGATATCGGCAGCGACCACTTTAGTGGGGTCCGCGTAAGTATAATTTACATAGGCCTGAACGCCGGGTTTCAGGTTGTTCCCCATACAGGTGATTTTACCGGTCAGCATATCAATGGTGTAATCGGTGCCTTTGACATAAGCGTTTCCGGCGCTCGTGTTGCGGCCAATGCTCATCGTTTGTACGGCCCCATGCTTGAGTTGAATCAGACCGTTGTCATCAACCTTCACGACTTCATTGGGAATGGTACTTTTGTGTACCGCCGGATTCAGCACGTTAATCACCACGACCGTTCCTGCGCCGTGATCGTAGATCGCCTTCAGCGCCTGCGGGATGGTGAAATTCGCCAGACCTGGGCCAAACTGCGCCGCGTCGCTTTCAGAAAGGCACAGCGTTGGCTGGTTAACCGGGCCGCATGGCGCGGTGCCGATCAGACCAATAACCGCAGATTTAACCGCCTTAACCGGACGTGGGCCGGTTTCGATCTCAATGGTCTCTACACCGTGCAGGTAATTAGCTGCCATGGACAATTTCCTCTTCATTAGTTTCTACTTCTTGCGTAACCACTGGCACCAGGTGACGGCGGGCAATCATGGTGATTACCCACTCGTTATCTTCCGGCAGCGAGATTTCGCTATTGGGCCACAGTAAGACTTCCTGACCGTCGGCGAGCGTGACGCCGCTTGCCGGGCCACTGTAGATATATTTCATTGAATTTCCTCATAATTAACGATTGTCAGCAGGGGGGAGTCCTTGCCTTCCTGTTCCGCGATAAACAGGGTGCTGGCGGTCATATCCAGGGCGTAACGGCAGAAGTTTGCGGCGTCGCCGATATATTTTTCGCTTTCCAGCCAGAGCGGACGATCACAGTCGGGAAGTTCAATGCCCCCCAACGAGCGACGTAGACGATCCAGCGCGTTTATCGCGTCACTTATTTGCGGAACAATAACGGTGGCGGAAATCCGGATTAGTTGTTTTTGTACCGTGGCATCCGTATTTTCTGGTTCGGCAAAAACCGAACCGCAGTAGTGAATTAATACCGTTACCTGCTGTCCTGTTGGGATATATACTTTCGCATCGGTTGATGAAATATGTATATCCATATCAGGGTTTAATTCACGTAGTCTATTCGCCACGGTATGTATAACAGATAATGTTTCCATATACGGTTTTCCTTGATTTACCGGGAGAGATAATATTCTCTCTTCGTTATCGTTCAGACGTATTTTGATGTATCAGGCATCAGGCGTCTTTTAATCTCCTTTAGAGAAAAAAGTTAAAACAAATAAAAAATCCCCGGCGTATAAACGACGGGGATTTGTTTAATGGTTACCTCGTTGAATCAGTTCTATTTTGCTATATAGCGCATCCAGTTTTGCTTCCAGAACGGCCTGGCCGCGAAGATAATCCTCGCGGCGGACATAATGCAGCGGTAAATCGGCGCGAAATTCCAGAAATTCTCTCTCCAGCCTGGACCAGCCCGCTTCTGATTCGCGCCGGGCAGCTTCCAGTGCTTCAAAACGTTCATTCAGCCGTTTTTCAATTTGCGCCAGCAGCAATTTACCGGCAGCAAACATTAATCCAACAAACGAAAGTAAGAGGGAGATGACTTCCCAAAAATCGATACTGAGTTTCATTACTCCCTCTGATTAATGAATGCAGCTAGCCTGCCCCCATTGCAAATAACGGGGAGCATGTTGGTATAAAATCGCTTTGGGATAGTGACGATTCTCGCGCCAGTTCGCGGCGCTGCGCCCGGCGTTAACGCGTTCTACATGTTCAAACCAGATGGATGCATCCAACCCCTTTGCGGCGGCCAGCTTTTTATCTCTGTTCACCCAGCCTTGCCCGCCGTTATAGGCGCTCAGAGTGAAAGCCATTCGCTGGCAGCTATTTTTTGCTAACACGCTTTTCCACAACTGGCGGTCATACTGTACCAGCGCGCGTATCGCCCAGGCGGGATTAAACGGCTTGTTCTCGCGAAGCGCTGGGTACAACTGGCTTACCCATTTTGCCGTTGCGGGCATAAATTGCGCCATACCCTGCGCGCCAGCCGGAGAAAGCGCGTCAGGCGCCCAGCCGGATTCCTGATGTAGTTGCCCGGCAAAATCAGCAACGGGGGCGTTAAGCCCCCAGATTTCGCGCGCGGTACGAATCACTTCGTTGCGCCATTGCAGAGAAGCGCGCGGCGGTTCGGCAGCGTCGGCAGACAAGAAAGTCATAGCGCAGACCAGGCATACGTATTGATAACGCATCGTTACAGCCCCAGCGCGACGGCAAGGCAAATTGCCGCAACGATGATCGCGCGACGAATCATCGCCGCGGCGCAGCACAGCGATTCTTCCCAGGGGCAAAAGGAGTCGGGACGTGCCCAGGGGAAAAGACTACGGTCGAGCCAGTAACCCAGCACCGCTGATAACGAAACCAGGCTGAGTTTATAGATGACGACCGGAATTTGCGCTGATGATGTCCAGCCGATAAGCGCAAACAGTACGACAGAGGCAATCAGCCAGCCGGAAAGTCGGGGAACAATAATTTTTCGCATACTCTATCTCCTGATAATTGAGAGAGAAGTATCGCTTTTCCCCATAGTGGAAGAACGAAAAGGGCTTTAATAAATAACTTTAAAAAATGTTTAGCGCATGGTGTCAAATGCCAACAAATAAACGAATAAATAAAGCCTTCGAGGCAGTGGGTAGAGGTTGCCTGCGGAGAGTCAGTATGTGTCTGTGACAGGCTACGATGGCGGTATTGCTGCGTCATAATAATCTTTGATTAAAATTATCTTATTGATTTTTAAAGTCAGTTTAAAAATTCACGCGATCGTGAGGAAAGCGATCTTTTTGATCGAACGCAGAAAAAAATGCAAAAAATTAACTGTATATACATACAGTATTGTGTAAAATGATGACATCAGTGAAGGCTTACTTCACCTATAAAATAAATACATATTATAAATTGAAAGCAATATATACATTCTTTTAATTTATAATTAAATGCCGTTGATAGTAAATATTTATATATATTTTGAATGTATTGATAGGTAGTTATTGCACCGTTTTTTACGCTTCCCTTTTTGGTGCCGTCACGGGGAGCATGGTGCTGGATATGGAGATAAAATATGATTCAGAAATCAAAAGAAATGGTTCGGCTTCCGGAGATTATTAACGATCTGGCGTTTCATGCGTCGCAGGTGCTTATTGAAAGCATGAATATTGATAGCGCGTCAGCCGAAAATGCCGGTCAGGCAATTGCTGACAGAATGATGCGCAACTGGGGCGGGCAAAGCATTTATTTCCCCAAAGGTATCTCTGGCCGGGCCTCGGAACGGGATTATCAGATTTACAGCGAGTGCGATGGGCGTAATTATGCGGAGCTGGCCAAAAAGTACAATTTAACACTGCAGTGGATCTATAAAATCGTTAAGCGGGTCCACACGGAAAAACAGCACCAGCGGCGTATGCTGTAAGTGATATCGGGTATGGCGTATAGCGACAAGCGCTATACGCCGGGAGCTGCGACAGGCCGGATAAGGCGCTTGCGTCGCCATCCGGCAGCGTATTGCGCTGATAGCGCTCACCCGCTGCCGTGTCAGGGCGATTATTCAAATAAGTTCTGATGTAGCTTTTGCACCACTTTCTCGGCATCGTCTCCCGGCACGAGGAAGCACAGATTGTGGCTGGAGGCGCCGTAACAAATCATGCGAATGTTGAACGGTTCCAGGACGCCAAACACTTCTTTACCAACACCGCAGGCTTTTGACAGGTTGTTGCCAATCAGCGCGACCAGCGCCAGTCCTTCTTCAACTTCGACCCGACACAGCGCGGAAAGCTCCATCAATAAGGATTGGGTCAGTAACGTATCGCCCGTGGAGGTGGAGCCGGTAGTATCCAGCGTCAGCGCGACGCTCACCTCAGAAGTGGTAATCAGATCTACCGAAATATTATGCCGCGCCAGAATGCCGAACACCTCTGCCAGGAAACCTCGTGAGTGCAGCATATTCAGGCTGTGCAGCGTCAATAGCGTTTGATTGCGGCGCAGCGCCAGCGCGCGGAACAGCGGCGGGTTTTGGGTTTTATTGCACACCAGCGTACCGCCCGCTTGCGGATCTTTACTGGAGCCAACGAAGACCGGGATATCGCTGCGCACGGCCGGGAGTAAGGTGGCTGGATGCAGTACTTTTGCGCCGAAGGTTGCCATCTCCGCCGCTTCTTCAAAGTCGATTTCATCAATTCGCTGCGCGACGGGCACTACGCGCGGGTCGGTGGTGTAAATACCGGGCACATCTGTCCAGATATCAACCCGCGCGGCGTGGAGCGCTTCAGCCAGCAACGCTGCCGTATAGTCGCTGCCGCCGCGGCCTAATGTCGTGGTGCGGCCTTTGCTTTCACTGCCGATAAAACCCTGAGTAATGACCAACGTTTCGCTCAGGCGCGGGAGCAACTGCTGCGCGGCCAGTTCCGCAAGCGCTGCGACGTCCGGTTCCGCACGGCCAAAGCGATCGCTGGTACGCATCACTTTGCGCACGTCGAACCAGTGGGCCTGTACGTCGCGTTCACGCAGGATCTCAACAAATAGCAGGGTAGACATCAGCTCGCCGTGGCTGACCAGTTCATCGGTCAGGGCTGCCGATGTCGCCAGCGATGCCGCCTCCGCCAGAATAGTGATGTTTTCCAGCAGGCGTTCAATCTCTTCGCGAATGACATTTGGATGACGCAGACGATCAAGGATATCGAACTGGATTTTACGGATGGCGTCGAGCGTAGCGAAACGTTCGCCAGGCTCCATCCCTTCGGCCAGCGCCACCAGCAGATTAGTGATGCCGGCAGACGCGGAAAGCACGACTAAACGAACATTGGCGTCGGAAAGTACGATATCCGCGCTACGGTTCATGGCGTCAAAATCAGCGACGCTGGTACCGCCAAATTTGGAAACAACGATCTCTGTCATATCAACCTCGTGTCAGGAAATGAAAAACGCGACCATGGCACAAGGGCAGAACAGAAACCGGTGCAGGCGCAAATGCAAGTAACGTATTTATAAATAAAAGTTGTGGCCTGGACTGTCAACGTTGGGATTATGCGGATTTTTTATGCTGAGTTTAGGCTCAGTAACAGCGCTTATAACCCCGATACCCATTTGCCGCCTTTCTGCACCTCGAATTATTTAGGGTATATACTTTTTATCCTCATTCGACAGTGCCTGGGGCAACGGCACTAAAACAATCACACTTTTCTGTGACTGGCGTTACAATCGATCCCAGTCACAATTCTCAAATCAGAAGAGTATTGCTAATGAAAAACATCAATCCAACGCAGACTTCTGCCTGGCAGGCGCTCCAGAAACACTACGATGAAATGAAAGACGTTACGATCGCTGAGCTTTTCGCGAACGATAGCGACCGTTTCGCTAAATTTTCCGCGACGTTTGACGATCTGATGCTGGTGGATTTCTCCAAAAACCGCATCACCGAAGAGACGCTGGCAAAATTACAGGATCTGGCGAAAGAGACCGATCTGGCCGGCGCGATTAAATCCATGTTCTCCGGCGAGAAGATTAACCGCACCGAAGACCGCGCCGTGCTGCACGTGGCGCTGCGTAACCGTAGCAATACGCCGATCATCGTGGACGGCAAAGATGTGATGCCGGAAGTGAACGCCGTGCTTGAGAAGATGAAAACTTTCTCGCAAGCGATTATCTCCGGTCAGTGGAAAGGCTACACCGGTAAGGCCATCACCGACGTGGTGAACATCGGTATCGGCGGTTCCGACCTCGGCCCGTTCATGGTGACCGAAGCGCTGCGTCCGTATAAAAACCATCTGAACATGCACTTCGTCTCTAACGTCGATGGCACCCACATCGCTGAAGTGCTGAAGAAAGTGAACCCTGAAACCACGCTGTTTCTGGTCGCTTCTAAAACTTTCACCACCCAGGAAACCATGACCAACGCCCACAGCGCGCGCGACTGGTTCCTGAAAACTGCAGGCGATGAAAAACACGTGGCGAAACACTTTGCTGCGCTCTCCACCAACGCCAAAGCGGTCGGCGAATTTGGTATCGACACGGCCAATATGTTCGAGTTCTGGGACTGGGTCGGTGGTCGTTACTCGCTGTGGTCTGCCATCGGGCTGTCCATTATTCTGTCCGTCGGTTTCGACAACTTTGTCGAGCTGCTTTCCGGCGCGCACGCGATGGACAAGCATTTCTCCACCACTCCGGCGGAGAAAAACCTACCCATTCTGCTGGCGTTGATTGGCATCTGGTACAACAATTTCTTCGGCGCGGAAACCGAAGCCATTCTGCCGTACGACCAGTATATGCACCGTTTCGCCGCCTACTTCCAGCAGGGTAACATGGAATCCAACGGTAAATACGTTGACCGTAACGGCAACGCCGTGGATTACCAGACAGGCCCAATTATCTGGGGCGAACCAGGCACCAACGGTCAGCACGCGTTTTATCAATTGATTCACCAGGGTACTAAAATGGTGCCGTGTGATTTTATCGCCCCGGCTATCACCCATAACCCGCTATCCGATCATCATCAGAAGCTGCTGTCTAACTTCTTCGCGCAGACCGAAGCGCTGGCGTTTGGTAAATCCCGCGAGGTGGTTGAGCAGGAATATCGCGATCAGGGTAAAGATCCGGCGCAGCTCGAACACGTTGTGCCATTCAAAGTGTTTGAAGGCAACCGCCCGACCAACTCTATCCTGCTGCGCGAAATTACGCCGTTCAGCCTGGGCGCGCTGATTGCGCTGTATGAGCATAAAATCTTTACGCAGGGCGCCATCCTGAACATCTTTACTTTCGACCAGTGGGGCGTTGAGTTGGGTAAACAGTTGGCTAACCGTATTCTGCCGGAGCTGGGCGATGATAAAGCTATTTCGTCCCATGATAGCTCTACTAACGGTCTGATTAACCGTTATAAAGCCTGGCGCGCCTGATGGCGCTGCGCTTATCCGGTCTACGTAATGCATAGCGTCTGTAGGCCGGGTAAGGCGTTTCGCCGCCATCCGGCAAAAAGAGAATAAGATAATAAAAAGGCCGATATTCACATCGGCTTTTTTTATAAGATAATTCCGCTTGTCCGTCTTTATCCCCACAATTTTATATTGAGCTTAATCTTAAAATAAGCAATAACCAGAAAATCACTCTGCGTTATTTTCAGATTATACGGATGTCTTTGTGTTTTTATGTAATTATAACTTATTGATTTAATTTAATTATTAATTAAATAGAGGATGTGTTGTTTCTTTAAAGTTTAATTATCCTAAAACTTCGCTGTTATTTCTCCCGGACATAATTCGCCTGCTTTGGTTGTGTATACTCGGTAGCGCCCGAAATTCTTTTGGGTAAATCTCCATTCATTCAATGAAGGGAAATTATGATGAAAAAAGTACTGTATGGCATTTTTGCCATAACCGCGCTTGCGGCGACATCTGTCTCGGCAGCCCCCGTTCAGGTGGGTGAAGCGGCAGGGTCGGCAGCGACGTCGGTATCGGCGGGAAGCTCCTCCGCTACCAGCGTTAGCACCGTAAGTTCGGCGGTGGGCGTCGCGTTAGCGGCAACCGGCGGCGGCGATGGTTCCAATACCGGAACCACGACCACCACGACCACCAGTACCCAGTAGTATCGGTACGTTTAACCATAACCACACTCCGGTGTGGTTATTTTGCCCCTCTGGAGAAGCGTCGTGAAGCGACTCGCACTTATCCTGATTTGCCTGCTATTACAGGCGTGTTCGGCCACCACCAAAGGCCTGGGCGATTCACTGTGGGACAGTTTGTTCGGTACGCCAGGCGTACAGCTAACGGATGACGATATTCAAAACATGCCTTATGCCAGCCAGTACATGCAGCTTAACGGCGGTCCTCAACTGTTTGTGGTGCTCGCTTTCTCGGAAAACGGGCAGCAGAAATGGGTGACGCAGGATGGCGCGACGATCGTGACGCAGCATGGCCGTCTGGTCAAAACTCTGCTCGGCGGCGACAACCTGATCGATGTGAATAATCTGGCGACCGACCCGCTGGCGAAACCAGGACAGATTATCGATGGCGCGACCTGGACTCGCACCCTGGGCTGGACCGAACATCGCCAGGTGCGTTACGCCACCGCCCGTTCCGTTTTTACATGGCGAGGGACCGATAGAGTGAACGTCGGCAGTGAGGAAACCGCCGTGCGGGTGTTAGATGAAGAAGTGACGACCGATCAAACGCGCTGGCGTAATCGCTACTGGGTTGATAGCGAAGGCCAAATTCGCCAGACGGAACAGTATCTGGGCGCGAATTACTTTCCGGTGAAAACCACGCTGATTAAGGCGGCAAAATCATGATGAAAAGGACGATAAGCGCGCTGGCGCTGGCCTTTGTCGCGTCATCCGCCTTTGCCAGCGGCACTGTTACCGTTTTTACCCAGGGTAATAGCGAGCCTAAAACGCTGACAGACGCTGAGCGTCTGCTCGATTTAGTCGGACAGCCGCGCCTGGCAACGAGCTGGTGGCCTGCGGCGGTGATAGGCGAAGAACAGGCGACCGTGACGGCGCGTCAGCAGCAACAGGAACTTCTCGGGCGGCTGGCGGTGCTCAGCGCTGAGGAAGACGGCGATGCTGCGGCGGCGATAAACACACTGCGCCGACAGATTCAGGCGGTGAAGGTGACGGGCAGACAATTCGTGAATCTTGATCCTGACGTGGTTCGGGTGAGCGAACGAGGTAACCCGCCGCTGCAAGGTCACTACATGCTCTGGGTCGGACCGCAACCCACGCAGGTGACGCTCTTTGGCTTGATTAGCCAGCCGGGCAGCCAGCCGTTCGTCCCTGGGCGGGACGTCGCCAGTTATCTCGAGGATCAGCGCTTACTCAGCGGCGCGGATCGTAGCTATGCCTGGGTGGTTTACCCTGATGGACGCAGCCAAAAAGCGCCGGTGGCTTACTGGAATAAACGTCATATCGAGCCGATGCCCGGCAGCATTATTTTTGTCGGTTTTGCCGATTCCCTTTGGCGCGGCACGCCGGAGGCGATAAATGCCGACATTCTTCATACCCTGACGCAGCGGATACCGGAATAATGAAAAAAACACATCTGCTCAGCGTGCTGGCGCTGGGTATTAGCGCGGCCTGCCATGCCGAAACATATCCAGCCCCTGTTGGGCCTTCACAATCTGACTTTGGCGGCGTGGGCCTGCTGCAAACGCCGACAGCGCGTATGGCGCGTGAAGGGGAGATGAGCCTGAACTATCGCGATAACGATCAGTACCGCTACTACTCGGCTTCGGTTCAGCTTTTCCCGTGGCTGGAAACCACGTTGCGCTATACCGATGTCCGTACGAAAAAGTACAGCAGCGTGGAATCATTCTCCGGCGACCAGACTTACAAAGATAAAGCGTTTGATGTGAAACTGCGGTTGTGGGAAGAGAGTTACTGGATGCCGCAGGTGGCGGTTGGCGCGCGCGATATCGGCGGGACGGGGCTGTTTGATGCGGAATATATTGTAGCGAGTAAGGCCTGGGGGCCGTTTGATTTTTCATTAGGTCTCGGCTGGGGCTATCTTGGCACCAGCGGCAATGTGTCTAATCCTTTCTGTTCGTATAGTGATAAATTCTGTTCGCGTGATAACAGTTATAAAGAGGCAGGTTCCGTCGACGGTAGCGATATGTTTCACGGCCCGGCCTCGCTGTTTGGCGGCGTGGAATACCAGACCCCGTGGCAACCGCTACGCCTGAAGCTGGAGTATGAAGGCAATAACTATCAGCAGGATTTTGCGGGGAAACTGGAACAGAAGAGCAAGTTTAACGTCGGCGCCATTTACCGCGTCACCGATTGGGCCGACGTTAACCTCAGCTACGAGCGCGGCAACACCTTTATGTTTGGCGTTACGCTGCGCACCAATTTCAACGATTTACGTCCCGCGTATCATGACAATTCACGCCCGCAATACCGACCACAGCCGCAGGATGCCATCCTGCAACATTCGGTAGTGGCTAATCAATTAACGTTATTGAAATATAATGCCGGTCTGGCGGACCCGAAAATCCAGGTCAAAGGCGATACGCTGTACGTTACCGGCGAACAGGTGAAGTACCGCGACTCCCGTGAAGGGATCGTGCGCGCTAACCGAATCGTCATGAACGATCTGCCGGAGGGGATCCGCACGATCCGCGTGACGGAAAACCGCCTTAATCTGCCGCAGGCCACCACTGAAACCGATGTCGCCAGCCTGAAACGCCATCTGGAAGGCGAACCGCTGGGACATGAAACTCCGCTGGCGCAAAAACGCGTGGAGCCGATCGTGCCAGAGAGTACTGAACAGGGTTGGTATATCGACAAGTCGCGCGTTGATTTTCATCTTGATCCCGTGCTGAATCAGTCGGTAGGCGGCCCGGAAAACTTCTATATGTATCAGTTGGGCGTAATGGGAACTGCGGATCTGTGGGTCACGGATCATCTGCTCACCACGGGCAGCGTGTTTGCCAATATCGCCAACAACTACGACAAATTTAACTACACCAATCCGCCGAAGGACTCGCATCTGCCGCGGGTGCGTACGCATGTCCGTGAGTATGTGCAGAACGATGTTTATGTGAATAACCTACAGGCCAACTACTTCCAGTATTTTGGCAATGGTTTCTATGGGCAGGTCTACGGTGGTTATCTGGAGACCATGTTTGGCGGTGCCGGGGCGGAAGTCCTGTATCGCCCGGTAGACAGCAATTGGGCGTTTGGCCTGGATGCCAACTACGTGAAACAGCGTGACTGGCGTAGCGCGCAGGATATGATGAAGTTTACCGATTACAGCGTGAAGACCGGACATTTGACCGCATACTGGACGCCGTCGTTCGCCCAGGATGTGCTGGTGAAAGCCAGCGTTGGTCAGTATCTGGCGGGCGATAAAGGCGGTACGCTGGAGATCGCCAAACGCTTCGATAGCGGCGTCGTTGTCGGCGGTTACGCGACGATTACCGATGCGTCGCCGGATGAATATGGGGAAGGGGAATTTACCAAAGGCGTATATGTTTCCGTGCCGCTGGATCTCTTCTCGTCCGGCCCAACCCGAAGTCGTGCGGCAATTGGCTGGACGCCGCTGACGCGTGACGGTGGTCAACAGCTTGGCCGTAAGTTTGGCCTGTATGATATGACCAGTGACAGGAGCGTAAATTTCCGTTAATACTCAGGCCGGATAAGGCGTTTACGGCGCTATCCGGCAAATTATCTTATTGAACAAAATATAAACATAAATAAAAAATATAGATGCCCGTCACATTTGTGCGTTATACAGAAACCTCGCCGCAGAGAAAGAGGGGGCTGTTATGATGCCATTATCGCGCTCACATCTTGAGTTTATCGCCACGATTTTACAAAACGTACTAAATTTGGGGCTGCTTACCCTCGGTCTGATCCTGGTCGTTTTTCTCGGTAAAGAGACGGTTCATCTGGCGGATGCATTATTCGCGCCTGAGCAAGCCAGCAAATATGAACTGGTGGAAGGGCTGGTGATCTACTTTCTTTATTTCGAATTTATTGCGCTGATTGTGAAGTACTTTAAGTCTGGCCTTCACTTTCCGCTGCGCTATTTCGTGTACATTGGGATTACGGCGATTGTGCGCCTGATCATTGTCGATCATAAAACGCCAATGGATGTATTACTCTATTCGGCGGCGATCCTCCTGTTGGTTATCACGTTGTGGTTATGTAATTCGAACCGACTACGGCGAGAATAGGCGTCGCCACACCGTAACGGACGGGTCAGTGGCAATAAATTAGCCGCTGTCTATAACGCATAAAAAAAGCGCTCCGAAGAGCGCCAAAATACGACCATAAGTGGGGATAACATAAGTTGAGGGCAGTGGCATTGCCCGTTGCCGGGCAGGTACTTCGATAAAACTTAACCTTTCACACCCCCTGCCGTCAGGCCGTTGACCAGCCAACGTTGCGCCAACAGAAACACCAGGGTGATAGGAATAGCGGAAAGGACGGCGGCGGCGGCAAAGTCGCCCCACAGGTAGTTTTGCGGGTTGAGATATTGCTGCATACCCACGGCCAGCGTATAGCTGTCCACATCGCGCAGTAACAACGAGGCGACCGGAACTTCGGTAATCGCCGCGATGAACGACAGAATAAACACCACCGCCAGAATCGGTACGGAAAGCGGCAGCAGCACCAGGCGAAACGCCTGCCACGGGGTTGCGCCATCCAGCGCGGCGGCCTCTTCCAGCGAACTGTCGATAGTTTCGAAGTAGCCTTTAATCGTCCAGACATGCAGCGCGATGCCGCCAAGATAGGCGAAGATCACGCCGCCATGCGTATTCAGACCGATAAATGGAATGTATTGTCCCAGGCGATCAAATAACGCATACAGCGCTACCAGAGACAAAACCGCCGGAAACATCTGGAAAATCAGCATCCCTTTGAGCAGTGTTGCTTTACCTGGAAAACGCATTCGTGCGAAAGCGTAGGCGCAGGTGGTGGAGAGCGCCACGATGCCGATGGCGGTAATACCGGCGATTTTCACCGAGTTCCACAGCCACAGCAGTACCGGGAAGGGCGGCGGCGTTACCCGACCATCCGCATGTTCCACGCTGAAACCCAGCGCCAGCCGCCAGTGTTCCCAGGAGATTTTATCCGGGATCAGGCTTCCGGTGGCGAAGTTCCCTTCACGTAGCGAGATAGCGATGACCATCAGCAGCGGGAACATGATCGCCGCGATGAAAATCAGCAGCCCCAGGTGCGTGATGAAGAGACGCAGTTTCTGAGATTTGGGTTGGACCATAGCCATTGTTATTATCTCCCTTAATCAAACTTCATACGCGTGGCTTTCAGGTTCACTATTGCCAGCGCGCCTACCAGCAGGAAGATCAGCGTGGCAATGGCCGCCGCCAGACCGAAGTCCTGACCGCCGCCGCCTTCAAAGGCGATACGGTAGGTGTAGCTGACAAGTAGATCGGTATAACCGGCAGGCGTGGTGGTGCCGAGACGGTCTGGCCCGCCGTTGGTCAATAACTGAATCAGGACAAAGTTATTAAAGTTAAAGGCGAAGCTGGCGATCATCAGCGGCGTTAGCGGCTTAATCAGCAGCGGTAAGGTGATCTTAAAGAAATTCTGAAATGGACCGGCGCCGTCCATTGCGGAGGCTTCGTACAGGTCATCCGGAATCGCTTTCAGCAGTCCCATGCACAGGATCATCATGTAGGGATAGCCCAGCCAGGTATTCACGATAATCACCATTGCCCGCGCGGTGTTGGGGTCGCTGAACCAGGCAGGTTTAATGCCGAACAGCGCGCTCAGCATCATATTGATTTCACCAAAGCTTTGGTTGAATAACCCTTTGAAAATCAAAATTGAAATAAACGACGGTACGGCGTAGGGCAGAATCAGCAGGACGCGGTAGATAGCTTTACCTTTCAGCGCTTCCCACTGTACGAGGCAGGCCAATACCATCCCAACCGCCACGGTTAACACCACAGTGAGGACCGAAAAGACCACGGTCCAGACGAAGATAGCGAAAAAGGGCTTCTGGATCCCTTCGTCTGTAAAGACGCGCGTAAAGTTTTTCGCGCCGATAGTAACGGTATAACCAGGACTGAGTTTTTCATCACCCCAGCTTCCGTCGGCGTTGATCGACTGATAATAACCGCTATCGTTATTTGGCCGGTATTTTACGCCGCTCTGGTTATTGGTAAGCAGGCCGTCATCAGCCAGTGTGTACAGCGGACGGGTACCGGAAAACTGACGCAGCGAGCTCATAATCACTTTACTTTCATCCGGCAGGACGGCGGTTATCTGGTTCAGCGCCAGACGGTTCTGGGTGATTATCCGCAGATTGGCGCGTTCGCCGCCCGGCAGGGCATCGGTCTCTTTCAGCTGTAATTTTTGTTCACCGCCGAAGGAAAATGCGTCAGACAGGTAATGTTTGCCCGTTTCTCCGTCGGTGAGGGCCAGTTGCCACTCGTCGCCGGCCGGGTAAAGACCGAAGTTATAGGTTTTTCCTGCCTGATAAGAACGGTCCATCAGCACTTGCTGGGCGCGTTCAAAGGTGAGCTGGTTGGTGCTGCTGTAGTTAGTAAAGGCGATAGCGATGGTGCACACCAGGGGGAATAGCACAAACAGCCCCATGCCGGCGAGGCCAGGGTAAACGTAGCGCCAGGCATAGGTTTTACGATTTGCGAAAATATACAGGCCAGCAGAGCTTAAAATCAGCGTCATGATGGCGAACAGATACTCCCCTTGTACGTACATTAAAACTACAAGGTAACCCACCAGCAGGCCCAGCAGACCAATTACTGACCATTTAAGCTGGTCACTTTGCCACCAGTGTTTCTTTTTAATGACATCCATGGGGATTTTCCTCTACAGCGTTGAAACTTCCTGGCCGGAGATGTGCCTGATGGCGCTGCGCTTATCAGGCCTACGGTGTGTTGTAGGCCGGATAAGGTATTTATGCCGCCATCCGGCACAGGCTCGCGGCATTACTTAGTGATACGGCTTTGTGCATCTTTCAGCGCGGCATCCACGGTTTGACGGCCGCTGGCGGCGTTGATCACAGCCGTACGTACCGCATACCAGAAGGCGGACATCTGCGGAATATTCGGCATGATCTCGCCTTTCTGGGCGTTATCCATGGTGGCGGCGATACGGGGGTCTTTCGCTAACTGCTCCTGGAAAGATTTCAGCGCCACGGCGCCCAGCGGTTTATCTTTGTTCACCGCCTCCAGACCCTGATCGGTCAGCAGGTAGTTTTCGAGGAACTCTTTCGCCAGCTCTTTATTCGGGCTGGCAGCGTTAATCCCCGCGCTCAGCACGCCGACGAACGGTTTCGAGGGTTTACCTTTGAAGGTCGGCAGCAGGGTGACACCGTAGTTGACTTTGCTCTTGTCGATGTTCGACCATGCCCACGGACCGTTGATGGTCATTGCCGTTTCGCCTTTATTGAAGGCTGCTTCGGCGATGGAGTAATCGGTATCGGCGCTCATATTTTTGTTCTTGATCATATCGATCAGGAAAGTCAGGCCCGCTTTCGCGCCGGCGTTGTCGACGCCAACGTCTTTCACGTCATACTTGCCGTTTTCAAATTTGAACGCGTAACCGCCGTCAGCGGCGATCAAAGGCCAGGTGAAATACGGCTCTTGCAGGTTGAACATTATCGCCGACTTCCCTTTCGCTTTTAGCTCTTTATCCAGCGCTGGGATCTCTTCCCAGGTTTTCGGCGGGTTCGGGACGAGGTCTTTGTTATAAATCAGGGAGAGGGCTTCAACGGCGATGGGGTAGGCGATCAGCTTGCCGTTATAACGTACCGCATCCCAGGTAAACGGATAGAGTTTGTCCTGAAACGCTTTATCCGGAGTAACTTCCGCCAGCAGACCAGACTGCGCGTAGCCGCCAAAACGGTCGTGCGCCCAGAAGATAATGTCAGGACCGTCGCCGGTGGCTGCCACCTGCGGGAATTTCTCTTCCAGCTTATCCGGGTGCTCAACGGTCACTTTAATGCCGGTGTCTTGCTCAAATTTTTTACCGACCTCGGCCAGACCGTTATAGCCCTTGTCGCCGTTGATCCAGATAACCAGTTTACCTTCTTCAATTTTGGCGAGAGCCGGGGCGGAAATCATCATCGTCGTAAGTGCGGATAATGCGAGGATGCCTACGCCAGTTTTAATCTTCATATCTCCCATCCTTTTTGGTGATGTACACAGAGGTGGTTTAACGGTCTCTAGTTTCTTTATACGACAACCTCTTTCCATCCTCCCTACCCCTACGCCCCACCCCGGCTTTATGTGATCTGTGTTGCATAAATGTGAGTAATGCGTGCTGGCGCACACAAAAACACGCCGATTTTTGCGGGCGGCATCACGAAATTCCTTTTCTGTCCGCGCCCGTGGTCTCAGGCGTTGTGTCCTCATCCTCCCGCCTCCTCCCCCATAAAAAAGCCGGGGGGTGGAGGATTTACCCCAGTCAGGGATCGCGCATAGTCAGGCCATCATGAATGTTGCTGTCAATGACAGGTTGTAACGAAGGGAGAAGGGCATGGCGAGCGTACAGCTACGAAATGTAACGAAAGCCTGGGGTGACGTGGTGGTATCGAAAGATATTAACCTCGATATCCATGACGGGGAGTTCGTGGTGTTTGTCGGACCGTCAGGCTGTGGTAAATCGACCTTGCTGCGTATGATCGCCGGGCTTGAAACCATCACCAGTGGCGACCTGTTTATCGGGGAAACCCGTATGAATGATATTCCGCCTGCCGAGCGCGGCGTGGGCATGGTATTCCAGTCTTATGCGCTCTATCCCCATCTCTCCGTTGCAGAAAACATGTCTTTCGGCCTCAAGCTGGCGGGCGCCAAAAAAGAGGTAATGAATCAACGCGTCAACCAGGTGGCGGAAGTGCTGCAACTGGCGCATCTGCTGGAACGTAAGCCAAAAGCGCTTTCCGGCGGGCAGCGTCAGCGCGTAGCGATTGGCCGCACGCTGGTGGCGGAGCCGCGTGTGTTTTTGCTGGATGAACCGCTCTCTAACCTGGACGCCGCGCTGCGCGTGCAGATGCGTATTGAAATTTCTCGCCTGCATAAACGTCTGGGCCGCACGATGATTTACGTCACCCACGATCAGGTCGAAGCGATGACGCTGGCCGACAAAATCGTGGTGCTGGACGCCGGTCGCGTCGCGCAGGTCGGTAAGCCGCTGGAGCTGTACCACTATCCGGCGGACCGCTTTGTCGCGGGCTTCATCGGCTCGCCGAAGATGAACTTCCTGCCGGTGAAAGTGACCGCCACCGCGATTGAACAAGTCCAGGTCGAACTGCCGAATCGCCAGCAAATCTGGCTGCCGGTCGAAAGTCGCGGCGTGCAGGTCGGCGCCAATATGTCTTTAGGCATTCGGCCGGAACACCTGCTGCCGAGCGATATCGCTGATGTCACCCTGGAAGGTGAAGTCCAGGTGGTCGAGCAGCTTGGTCATGAAACACAAATTCATATCCAGATCCCCGCCATCCGTCAAAACCTGGTTTATCGCCAGAATGACGTGGTGCTGGTAGAAGAGGGCGCCACATTCGCTATCGGCCTGCCGCCAGAGCGCTGTCATCTGTTCCGCGAGGATGGCAGCGCATGTCGTCGTCTGCATCAAGAGCCGGGTGTTTAAGGCCTCCATAAAAAAACGAAACGCAAAACCATTCGCAGTTTTAGAAGGTGGCAGCGTTTAAAGAAAAGCAATGATCTCAGGAGATAGAATGATGATTACTCTGCGCAAACTCCCACTGGCGGTTGCTGTCGCAGCGGGCATAATGTCCGCTCAGGCAATGGCTGTCGATTTCCACGGTTACGCCCGTTCCGGTATTGGCTGGACGGGAAGCGGCGGCGAACAACAGTGTTTCCAGGCAACGGGTGCCCAAAGTAAATACCGTCTCGGTAACGAATGTGAAACCTATGCGGAACTGAAACTGGGCCAGGAAGTGTGGAAAGAGGGCGATAAGAGCTTCTATTTCGACACCAACGTCGCTTATTCGGTTAACCAGCAGAACGACTGGGAATCGACCGATCCCGCCTTCCGCGAAGCGAACGTGCAGGGTAAAAACCTGATTGAATGGTTGCCGGGCTCTACCATCTGGGCCGGTAAGCGCTTCTATCAGCGTCATGACGTACACATGATCGACTTCTACTACTGGGATATTTCAGGCCCTGGCGCGGGTATCGAAAATATCGATCTGGGCTTCGGTAAGCTTTCGCTGGCGGCGACCCGGTCTACTGAAGCGGGCGGCTCTTACACCTTCAGCAGCCAGAATATTTATGATGAAGTAAAAGATACCGCTAACGACGTCTTTGACGTACGTCTGGCTGGTCTGCAAACGAACCCGGACGGCGTACTGGAGCTGGGCGTTGACTACGGTCGCGCCAATACGACCGATGGTTATAAGCTGGCGGATGGGGCATCGAAAGACGGCTGGATGTTCACCGCCGAACACACGCAAAGCATGTTGAAAGGCTATAACAAGTTTGTCGTGCAATATGCCACCGATGCCATGACCACGCAGGGTAAAGGCCAGGCGCGCGGTTCCGACGGTTCTTCATCTTTCACTGAAGAATTGCCTGATGGAACCAAAATTAATTATGCCAATAAGGTCATCAATAATAATGGCGATATGTGGCGTATTTTGGATCATGGCGCCATCTCGCTTGGTGATAAATGGGATTTGATGTACGTCGGTATGTACCAGAATATCGATTGGGATAATAACCTGGGTACTGAGTGGTGGACCGTGGGCGTACGTCCAATGTACAAGTGGACGCCAATCATGAGCACCCTGCTGGAAGTCGGCTACGACAACGTGAAATCTCAGCAGACCGGCGATCGTAACAATCAATATAAAATCACCCTGGCGCAACAGTGGCAGGCGGGCGACAGCATCTGGTCGCGTCCGGCTATCCGTATTTTCGCCACCTACGCGAAGTGGGATGAGAAGTGGGGCTATATCAAAGACGGCGATAACATTTCCCGTTATGCCGCAGCGACTAACTCCGGCATTTCCACCAACAGCCGTGGCGATAGCGATGAGTGGACCTTCGGCGCCCAGATGGAAATCTGGTGGTAATACGATGGTCATCTGACGTAACGAGGGGCGCAAGCCCCTCTGAAACATCAGGTCTGATGATGCTTGTAAGCCGAATAAGGCGCCAGCCGCCATTCGGCGATATGTTTGGGTTGGCGCGCTATTGCCTGGCTACCGCTGAACCCGCCTTATTGAGGTGAGAATAATGAAAATGAAGAAAAGTCTCGTCGCCCTCTGTTTAACCGCAGGGCTGTTCGCCAGCGTGCCGGGTATCAGCCTGGCGGAAGTGAACTATGTACCGCAAAATACCAGCGCCGCGCCCGTTATTCCTGCTGCTGCGCTACAGCAATTAACCTGGACGCCTGTAGATCAGTCAAAAACGCAGTCTACCCAACTGGCGACTGGCGGCCAGCGCCTTGACGTCGCCGGCATTACCGGCCCGGTCGCCGCTTATAGCGTTCCGGCGAATATCGGCGAGCTGACATTAACTCTGACCAGCGAGGTCAATAAGCAAGCCAGCGTTTTTGCGCCAAACGTGTTGATTCTTGACCAAAATATGACGCCTTCGGCGTTCTTCCCCAGCAGTTACTTTACTTATCAGCAGCCGGGCGTCATGAGCGCAGACCGGCTGGAAGGCGTGATGCGCCTGACGCCTGCGTTGGGGCAGCAGAAACTCTATGTTCTGGTGTTTACGACCGAAAAAGATCTTCAGCAAACCACTACGCTGCTCGATCCGGCAAAAGCCTATGCCAAAGGCGTCGGTAACTCTATCCCGGATATTCCCGATCCAGTTGCTCGCCATACCACTGACGGCGTGGTGAAACTGAAGGTGAAAACCAACAGCAGCTCCAGCGTATTGGTCGGGCCGTTGTTTGGCTCGTCCGGTACCGGGCCGGTAACGGTAGGCAATACCGCCGCGCCGGTCGCTGCGCCAGCGCCAGTCGCGCCGAAGAAAAGCGAACCGATGTTGAACGATACGGAAAGCTACTTTAATAAAGCGATTAAGGATGCCGTAGCGAAAGGCGACGTCGATAAAGCGCTGAAACTGCTTGATGAGGCCGAACGTCTGGGATCGACATCTGCCCGTTCCACCTTTATCAGCAGTGTAAAAGGCAAGGGGTAATTGTTTCCCCACAGTGCTGATTTTGCAGCAACTGGTGCGTCTCCTGGCGCACCTTTTTTGTCATTTCATGCGAATTGTTATTTTTTTGTTGCGCAACAGATCACTTAATTGTGATTGCGCCCCCCGTAATGTCTTTTCTGAGATACAATGACTTTAGGTTATGAATCGGAGAGTAAGGCATGTCACACCCTGCGTTAACGCGACTGCGTGCGCTGCGCTATTTTGATGCGATTCCTGCGCTTGAACCCCATTTGCTGGACTGGCTGTTGCTGGAAGATTCTATGACTAAACGTTTTGAGCAGCAGGGAAAGCGGGTAAGCGTGACGCTGATTCGGGAAGCGTTTGTCGGCCAAAGTGAGGTCGAGGAAGCATCAGGTTTACTGCCATCCGAGTCCCGCTACTGGTTACGTGAGATACTGCTTTGCGCTGACGGCGAGCCCTGGCTTGCCGGACGTACCGTGGTACCGGAATCCACGCTATGCGGACCTGAACAGGTCTTACAACATCTGGGTAAAACCCCGCTTGGACGTTATCTATTTACATCATCGACACTGACCCGCGATTTTATTGAAATTGGACGCGATGCAACGCTGTGGGGGCGCCGCTCTCGACTGCGGTTGAGCGGAAAACCGCTGTTGCTTACCGAGCTTTTTTTACCTGCATCGCCGCTGTACTGAGAGGAAGATAAAGATGGAGTGGAGTCTGACGCAGAGTAAGCTGCTGGCGTTTCACCGTTTGATGCGTACAGATAAGCCTATTGGCGCGTTGCTGCTGCTCTGGCCGACGCTTTGGGCGCTATGGGTGGCGACGCCGGGTATGCCTCAGCTGTGGATTTTGGCAGTTTTTGTCGCTGGCGTGTGGTTAATGCGCGCGGCGGGCTGCGTGGTGAATGATTATGCCGATCGTAAATTTGACGGACATGTAAAACGTACGGTCAACCGACCTTTACCCAGCGGCGCCGTGACAGAGAAAGAAGCGCGCAACCTGTTTGTGGTGCTGGTGCTGCTGGCGTTTCTGTTGGTGCTGACGCTGAACGCCATGACGATTCTGCTTTCCGTAGCGGCGCTGGCGTTGGCCTGGGTTTATCCCTTTATGAAACGCTACACCCACCTGCCGCAGGTCGTGCTGGGGGCCGCTTTCGGCTGGTCAATCCCCATGGCGTTCGCCGCGGTGAGCGAATCCCTGCCGTTGAGCTGCTGGCTGATGTTCCTCGCCAATATTCTCTGGGCGGTTGCTTACGATACGCAATATGCGATGGTCGACAGAGATGATGATATCAAGATAGGCATTAAATCGACGGCGATCCTGTTTGGTCGTTATGACACATTGATTATCGGGATTCTGCAGCTTGGCGTCATGGCGTTAATGGCGCTGATCGGCTGGTTGAATGGTCTGGGATGGGGATATTACTGGGCTGTGCTGGTGGCGGGCGCGCTGTTTGTCTACCAGCAAAAACTGATTGCGAACCGTGAACGTGAAGCCTGCTTTAAAGCCTTTATGAACAATAACTACGTTGGCCTGGTGCTATTTTTAGGGCTGGCGATGAGTTACTGGCACTTCTGATGTCATGCCGGGCGAACCCGGCCTGCAAAGCCAAAATTTTCAATACGTCATATCAGTCGCCCGATAAGCTTACGCCATCGGGCATTTCAGGCACTGGCTTACTCGCCCTGCGTCGCGCTTTCAATCGTCAGACGGACATCAGAGGTAATCAGATCGGCAAGCATCTGATATATCTTCATCGTTTCTGCCGGTTCGGCATCGCCCGTATCACTGATATAACCCTCATCCCGTAGCGTCAACACGAGTGAACTGAACACCGCTTTGTCGAAAAACTCCGGCGCGTTAATACCGTGCAGGACAGACAGACGTTGCGCCACGGTACGGCTTTCTTTCTCCAGCGTACTGCGGTTGATGGACGGATTGGCGCTCAACAGCCAGAACGTAATGGCATAACGCTGTAGCGTTTCGCGCGCGCCTGCCGCCAGCAGCTGCAGCGTACGGGAATGCGTCGGGTTGATATGCAGTTCATCATCCTGCAGGGTAATTAGCCCCTGACGCTGCATTTCACTGGCCAGCGCGTCAATGACCGAGGCTAACTCCTCGCGCTCCCAGCGCAGGAACAGCTCCGCTTTTAACATCGGATAGAGCGCTTCAACATGCTGCTGCAACGCATCACGCGAAATGCGACGATGCTGGGTGATAATCGCCGCCATCAGCGAAGGCATAATCAACATATGCGCGATATTATTACGATAATAGGTCATCAACACCGCCTGCTCGCGCGGCAGAATGATGATATCGCCAATGGTGTCTTTCTCGACCTCAAACTTATTCATCTGCAGCGCGTGAGCGATGAGCTCGCCAGCGCTGGCGGCAGGAACGGTTGAGTCTGTGGAATAAGGGACATTGCGCATCAGATCGAGATAGCAATCAAGCTGCTCGGTGAGCTGCTCGCGGGTGAGCGAGCGCTGACGCGACGCTAACAGCGCGGTACAACACAGGTTCATCGCGTTTGCCGCGCCAGCGTTGTTAATACGCACCATCAGATCGGCGGCGATACTATTTACCGTCGGCGTCAGCCAGGCTGGGCGTATGGCCTCTATAGGGTCTATAGATTCGCGCCACTCCGGCACATGCTGGTTCAGGTACGTCATGAGCGGCATCGGTTCGCCAAAGTTAACGTAGCCCTGACCCAGATTGCGCAGCTTGCTCAAGCCTTTCAGCATCTGCGGCAGGCTCTCTTTCTCTTTTGTCGCGCCGCGCAGCTCTTTCGCATAGGTGCCCACTTCCATGACGTGCTCATAGCCGATGTAAATAGGCACTAACGTAATTGGACGGGTACCGCCGCGCAGCATCGCCTGGATAGTCATCGACAGGGTGCCGGTTTTCGGATCTAACAAACGTCCGGTACGCGAACGTCCTCCTTCGACAAAATATTCTACGGAGTAGCCGCGGCTGAACAGCTCGCCCAGGTATTCGCGAAAGACGGTGGAATAGAGTTTATTCCCCTTAAAGGTGCGACGAATAAAGAACGCGCCCAGACGACGGAAAATTGGGCCAGCGGGCCAGAAATTAAGGTTAATACCGGCGGCAATGTGCGGCGGAACCAGCCCCTGATGGTACAGCACATAAGAAAGGAGCAAATAGTCCATATGGCTGCGGTGACAGGGCACATAGACGATTTCATGCCCGTCGTGCGCCAGTTGGCGTACGCGCTCGGCGTTATGCACGTTAATCCCCTGGTACAGTCGGTTCCAGGTAAACCCCAAAATCCTGTCGGTCAAACGAATCATCTCGTAAGAGAAGTTCGCCGCGATCTCTTCCATCAGCGCAATGGCGTTTTGCTGCGCTTTTTCATGAGAGATTTTTTTACTGCGCGCTTCGTCTTCTACCGCGCGGGCGATCGCTTTCGAGGCCAGCAGTTTGTTAAACAGATCCTGACGGGCGGGCAGGCGTGGGCCAACCGCCGCCAGGCGCTGGCGGGCAAAGTGCATACGCGCCACGCGAGCCAGCTTCTGCGCGATGATTTTATCGGTGCCGTGTTCATCAGCCATGCGACGCAATGAGACGGACGGCGAGAATCGGACAAAGCTATCGCGACCCAGCCAGGAGATGGCAAAGAATTTCTGTACGCCGTTCAGCATACGTAAAGGCGGGTTATCTTCTCCCTTTTCACGACCCGGCGCGCGGCCAAACATCACGGAAACGGGCACCATCTGCACGTCCAAAGCCGGATTACTCCGATGCAGATCGAGATAATCGTGAAAAAGTTTCACCGACTCTTCTTTTGGCGTGTAATAGGTAAAGACACGCGGTCCGCCGTGAATAAATACATAGCGTGGCAGCAGCGCGCCGTCGATCTCCAGCGGCTCCAGCGGATCCGGGAGATCGTGCGCCAGACATTGCGCCCGCAGCGTCAGTAAGTCCGCTTTTGAGTTGTATGGCAAGACATACATAATGGGGCGAGAAGTATCGAGCCCCAATTCCTGGGCGGGTTCCGCCGGAATAGACTTGCTTTTTACCAGTATGCTTAATGGTAAATTCAGTAATTTGTAGTAAATTCGTGGCCAGCCGGACATAAACGATGTAAAGCCTCTGGTTAATAATGCAAATGCGGTGCAAGGATATCAGAAAGTTTAGCGAATTTCTGTTGTATCCCGTCATACTTCGCGCTGCGTTACGGCAGTCCGAATCGTGCAGGGCAACCGTATAATGTCATTGACGTTAATAATGTAAAAAGGTTCTTTTGATGGCCAATAATACCACTGGATTCACCAGAATTATCAAAGCGGCAGGATATTCCTGGAAAGGATTTCGCGCCGCATGGACTCACGAAGCGGCGTTTCGCCAGGAAAGCCTTGCGGTATTGCTGGGCGTCATCATCGCCTGCTGGCTGGATGTGGATGCGATTACCCGTGTGTTATTGATAGGTTCCGTTTTACTTATCATGATTGTTGAAATCCTCAACAGCGCTATTGAAGCGGTCGTGGACCGCATCGGTTCTGAATACCATGAGCTTTCCGGCCGTGCGAAAGATATGGGATCGGCTGCGGTGCTGCTGTCTATTTTCGTTGCCCTGATGACCTGGGGCATCCTGTTATGGTCACATTTTCGATAAAGGTTCCAAATTTTATAAATCTCTTGTTTTTTGCGCCGTTTGTGGTTCCAAAATCACCTTTAACTGTATATACTCACAGCATGACTGTATATACACCCAGGGGGCGGAATGAAAGCGTTAACGGCCAGGCAACAAGAGGTGTTTGATCTCATCCGGGATCACATCAGCCAGACAGGTATGCCACCGACGCGTGCGGAAATCGCGCAGCGTTTGGGGTTCCGTTCCCCAAACGCTGCGGAAGAACACCTTAAAGCGCTGGCGCGCAAAGGGGTGCTTGAAATCGTTTCCGGCGCATCGCGAGGTATCCGTCTGTTACAGGAAGAAGAGGACGGATTACCGCTTGTCGGGCGTGTCGCGGCGGGTGAACCGCTTCTGGCGCAGCAGCATATTGAAGGCCATTACCAGGTCGATCCTTCACTGTTCAAACCCAGCGCCGATTTCCTGCTGCGCGTGAGCGGTATGTCGATGAAAGACATCGGTATTATGGATGGGGATTTGCTGGCGGTACATAAAACGCAGGACGTCCGTAATGGCCAGGTGGTTGTCGCTCGCATTGACGATGAAGTGACAGTAAAACGCCTGAAAAAGCAGGGCAATAAAGTGGAGCTGCTGCCGGAAAACAGCGAGTTTACACCGATAGTGGTGGATCTGCGCGAACAAAGCTTTACGATTGAAGGGCTGGCGGTAGGCGTCATTCGCAACGGGGAATGGTTGTAATCTCGTTTTAATCTCCTTGTAAGCCGTCATCCGGCAATCGTGCAGCCTGATGGCGCTGCGCTTATCAGGCCTACGGGAATGCAGTTCCTGAGATGATTAATTTGTAGGCCGGATAAGGCGTTACGTTGCCATCCGGCAATGCGCTCGTTTCGTTTAACTCCTTGTCAGGCTTTTCTCCATGCCGCTTTTTACCTCCTCTGATAAAGCTCTCTGGCGTCTCGCGCTGCCGATGATTTTTTCTAACATCACCGTCCCCTTGCTGGGGCTGGTCGATACGGCGGTGATTGGTCATCTGGACAGCCCGGTTTTCCTGGGCGGCGTGGCGGTGGGCGCGACTGCCACCAGCTTTCTTTTCATGCTGCTGCTATTTCTACGTATGAGCACCACCGGCCTAACGGCGCAGGCATTTGGCGCCAAAAATCCGCAGGCGTTAGCCCGGGCGCTCATTCAACCGTTATTACTGGCGCTGGGCGCTGGCGTGATGATTGTGCTATTTCGCACGCCGCTTATCGAGCTGGCTTTACATATTGTCGGCGGGAACGACGCTGTCCTGGTGCAAGCGAGACGCTTCCTTGAAATTCGTTGGCTAAGCGCTCCCGCGTCACTGGCGAATCTGGTGCTGCTCGGTTGGCTGTTAGGCGTTCAGTATGCGCGGGCGCCGGTTATCTTGTTGGTCGTGGGCAATATCCTCAACATCGCGCTCGACCTGTGGCTGGTGATGGGGCTTCATATGAACGTGCAGGGTGCTGCCCTGGCGACGGTCATCGCAGAATATGTCACGTTACTGATCGGCCTCATGATGGTACGTAAAGTTCTCCATCTCCGCGGTGTGTCGTTGGATATGCTAAAACAGGCCTGGCGCGGCAACGTGCGCCGCCTTTTGGCGCTCAATCGCGATATCATGCTGCGCTCATTGCTCCTTCAGCTTTGTTTTGGCGCAATCACGGTGTCAGGCGCGCGGCTGGGCAGCGATATTATCGCGGTAAATGCAGTCCTGATGACCTTACTCACCTTTACGGCCTATGCGCTGGACGGTTTTGCTTATGCGGTGGAGGCGCACTCCGGTCAGGCTTACGGCGCGCGTGACGGTAGCAAGCTACTGGACGTCTGGCGAGCGGCGTGTCGTCAGTCAGGAATTGTGGCCTTGTTGTTTTCCACAGTCTATGCCCTGGCAGGCGAACATATTGTCGCGTTACTGACCTCATTGCCGCAAATACAGCTACTGGCGGATCGGTATCTTATCTGGCAGGTGGTATTACCGCTGGTGGGCGTATGGTGCTATCTGCTCGACGGTATGTTTATTGGCGCGACGCGCGCCGCCGAAATGCGCAATAGCATGGCAGTCGCCGCGGGAGGATTTGCGCTGACGCTCTTCGCCCTGCCGGTATTAGGAAATCATGGTTTATGGCTGGCATTAACCGTGTTCCTGGCGCTTCGCGGTCTGTCGTTGAGCCTTATCTGGCGTCGTCACTGGCGCGAGGGTACATGGTTTGCCAGATCGTGACGGTTAAAAATTCTGAATATAAAACCGAAGGCCGAATTCCTGCCTACAATTATTATCACGTCCAGCAGAAATTGCAGTGCATTTGGGCGAATAACACCTGCTATTCCTAACCGAATGATGAGGACAAGATGATGAATAAAGACGAAGCCGGCGGTAACTGGAAACAGTTTAAAGGTAAAATGAAAGAACAATGGGGCAAACTGACCGATGACGATATGACCGTTATCGAAGGTAAACGCGACCAACTGGTAGGTAAAATCCAGGAGCGTTACGGTTACCAGAAAGATCAGGCGGAAAAAGAGGTTGTTGACTGGGAAACCCGTAACAACTATCGCTGGTAATATGTTTTCCCCTACCAGGAGTACATGGATGTGCTTCCCACTGTTTGCTTATGAATGCGGGCGTGCCCCTCTCTCATTGCCGCCCGTTTTCCGTTCAGGCTAACGCGGTTTTTTCTTCACCAGCACCGAGTGATCGTGACCACAGTCGCCCGGATGGCGACACGCTTCCACTTCTACGCACGCAGGGCACAGACCGTGCGCCTCAATAACGTTATGTCGTAGCGCAAAGCCCATTTTAGCCGCCAGCGTATGCATGATGTCTTCCACGCCCTCGGCACACTCTTCCTTCACCACGCCGCAACGATCGCAGATAAACATGGCCGAGCTGTGCGTCGGCTGGTCGAACAGGTGGCAAACCACATAACTATTGGTGGATTCCACTTTATGGACAAAACCCTGTTCGAGCAAAAAATCCAGCGCGCGGTAAATGGTGGGCGGTTTGGCCTGTGGTTCCGTTTCGCGCAGCAAATCGAGCAAATCGTATGCGCTGATGGCACCCTGTTGCAGACTCATCAGGCGCAGCACTTCGAGGCGCTGAGGCGTCAGGCGCACGTTGCGCTGCGCGCAGAGTTTTTCAGCTTGCGCCAGTAACTCTTGCGTTGTGGTCTTTTCCATGTAGCACCTCGAATGGCATGAAAGTCTAATCCGTTACTTTACCACGAGCTGCTTAAAACTCTGAAATTACCCCGCGACAATATATCGCCTGCTAAGCTTTTCCGCGCCAGTATTCTCATCTATACATAATGAGGGTCGATATTATAACAACAGGATTTAACATCACTATTTCACAGCAATAGTTCGCCTCTGTCCGGTAAAGCGTGGCGGAGGAATTACTTCACCTGATAATAAGATGGGCTAACTGTGAACAAAAACGTCAAACTTTCACTGATTGCTATCGCGGTCTCGCTTTTTATGGCAAAGCAGGCGAGCGCCGCCAATACCTGGACGGAAGCGCGTAATGACGCAATGGGCGGGACGGGCGTTGCGTCCGCGAATTATGGCAGCGGAGTACTATTAAATCCGGCGTTACTGGCAAAAGCCAAACCGGAAGACAATATCACTGTTGTCCTTCCTGCGGTCGGCGTCCAGATTACGGATAAAGACAATCTCCAGGATGAAATTGACGATATCAGCGATAAAGTGGATTACTACGATGAGGTCGTCGATAACCTTACGCTGGGGCAAATTCTGCTCAATCCGCGAGGCGTGCTGAATCAATTTCAGGGCGCCGCGCGCGACCTGGCCGATGAGCTGGAATATCTCAACGGAAAAACCGCCCGCGCCAATGCCGGCGCCGGGTTGGCGGTAAGTATTCCAGGGCAAACGCTTTCCGTGGCGTTTATCGCCAAAGGTTATGCGCATGGGCGCGTGAGTTCGTCCATTGATCAGAACGATATTCAGTATCTGCGCGATATCCAGCATGATGAACGTGTCGCGCTTCGTGAAGCAGGACGCGCTGCTTTGCTGGGGTCTGACGAAATTACAAAGCATTTAAACTCTACCGCGTCGGGGCGGGTAGCGATTGTATCTGACTACGGTATTGCGCTGGCGAAGCAGTTTGTGGTGGGCGAGGTGCCTGTTTCCATTGGCGTTACGCCAAAACTGCAAAAAACCTGGCTCTATAACTACACCACCTCAATTTATAACTACGACAGTAGCGACTGGAATAGCAGCCGTTATCGCAATGACGATACGGGTTTTAACATTGATGCGGGGCTTGCTGCCGATATCGGTGAAAACTGGACGCTGGGGGTGAGCGGACAAAATCTGGTATCTCGCGATATCGATACGAAAGATATTTACATCACTAATGGTATGACGGGAGAAACCACCAACTACAAAGATACATACCAAATCCGCCCCCTGGTTACCGCGGGCATCGCATGGCATAACGATTTGCTGACCGTAAGCGCCGATGGCGATCTGACGGAAACGAAAGGCTTTAAGAGCGAAGACAATTCACAGTACGTTGGCGTCGGCGCTGAAGTTCGACCGTTGTCATGGCTGGCGGTGCGCGCAGGGTATCGTGCGGATGTGAAAAATAACGATAGCAATGTGGTTACCGGCGGTCTTGGCTTTGCGCCCTTTAACCGTGTGCATCTCGATTTAATGGGACTGTACGGCGAAGATGAAACCTGGGGGGCAGGCGCGCAGCTTACAATGACATTCTGAGGTGCTTTCACCGGAGGCGCTACGCCTCCGGTTTAGCGTTATGCTATAGTAACGCCCCTTTTTTAACCGGATGCTTATTTATTCGCCATGCAGCCTGAAACCCAGTCCTCCGCTTTACCTGCTTATCGCTTCTCCATCGCGCCTATGCTCGATAGATAAGATGTATCATGTAAATCAATAAGTTGAAATTTCATGGTGTACTATTGGTGTACCGAAGGGATATTAACGCGGGGATTACTGGAAGTGTTTTAGCTCTTTTTTCGCTTCTTTTCTTTGGTTGTCTATGTACTCCGCAAGGTCACTCACATGCACCATACGGGGCGCTTTCTGGGTATTACCGATACGGAATGTTGGCAACGGCAAATCCCCACAACCGGCTTTCTTGTCCGCCGTTGAAGGCTTCATGCCGAGATAACGCTCCGCTATTTCGGATAGCGGAATAGTAGGCGTTTCAAATTCCGCCATCAATAAAAACATTGTATTCATTTCAGGCCTCTCAATCAAAATAACCGACGGCACTCAGGCCGCCGTATGCTGGTTGTTAAATCAGGTCTGCGTAGCAGGTAAAATTACCGAACTGCGGATGTGACCAGCGCTTGCGTTTGCCTTCCGGCGCGGTGGATTCACGTAGCAGTCTTTCAGCGGCTTTTTTCATTTCCGGAAGGTTGACGAGCATTCCACGAAGTCCACCGTTGGAGCGTACCGGCACTTTGAAAAAGCCGATCAACTTACGACATGCGGAATCGGACAATCCTGTTTCCCATGCGGCTTTACTGACCGGTACATATTCGCCTTCGGGTTGCCGGGCATACACAGGCGCAGCCGTTTCTGTTGGATACGACGGAAGGGTAATGACCTCCGCCATAGCTTTCATCGTGGCTGATGCGGTTGCTTCCGCAATGACGCGCGCGATCTGGACGATACCCTCGTTAACCTGAATAGCTGGTGCCGGTTGTACCGGGGGTGGGAGGATTACGGGGCGAGGCTGCTCTAACTCAAGCTTCATTGCCTGCCATTGCTCAATCAGCGCCAGTCGGCGTTTTGCGTCATAGCCGGTAACGAGGGTCATCGATAAAGATTCATTGAGTAAAATCTCGTCAGTAACCTGGCGACCGTTGTGCTCCTTGCTCTTAACTATAAACCCTTTAAAATCAATAGAGTCCAGTTCTGGACTATAGATTTGTAACTGCTCAAGCATAGCCAGAATGTCCCGTACAACATGTTTGTGCTGTTTGCCGGTGACTTCTGCAATTTTCCGACTGCCCATCATGGGTTGCTTGGTGCCAGCTATCGGTGATAAAGTTGATTCGTTCATAGAACAATCTCCATTCAGTATAAAATTGCGCTGATAGTTACGGCTATCAGCGTGTTTTGTTCATTCATCCCACGGCAAATTTGCGGCATCCCTTGCGGCCTGTTGCGCAAAATCCACCAGTTCAAAAGCCAGTTGTTCCCCTTTCTCCAGCGAACCAAGAAGCCTTGCCGTCTCCAGAAAGTCCGCGATATACCCGAAAATGTCTGCATGATGTAACTGCGTTATCCTGATAGCCATAGCGTTAACCTCGTTTTGTACTCATTGCGAGAACTATAAATATTAGTACTCACAGTGAGGCTTGAAGTCAACAAGTTTGTGAGGCACTTTGTACTCACATTTTTGAGGGCTGTTTGATGAGCAAAAGAGATGACCCGCAGTTGAGGGTTCGCATACCGGAATCGCTGAAAGAAGGCCTGGAGAAAAAAGCACGGGCTAATAAAAGAACCCTGACAGCCGAAATTGTTACGAGGCTTGAAGCTACTATGTCCCAGGATGATTTATTACATACATCCAGGGGGTTTGAAGAAACGGTTGATGAAATCAGTCTACTCTGGAAGCGTATTGAAAAACTAAAGTCTACATACGAACGAGAGTACCAGGCCGAGTGGGTTTTTAACAATAAAGGCGAATTGATTGAAGTTATGGATCGTCTTAAAGAATTGTTAAATCCCGAGCATGAATAGCAAGATCATCTCGCAGACTTTCGCGAAGCCGCCGGGTTATTTCGGCGGTTAGAGTGCGATCATTATCCCTGGCTGATTTTTCCAATGCGTCTTTCAGGTCCTGCGGTATGCGAACCCGTAACTGCGGGTCTTCACGTTTTCCCATATCAAAACCCTCTCTTCTTCATGGCATCGAGCAGGATGTCCTGCACTGTTCGTTTTGAGTTGCGCCGCTCCATTACCATTTCGTCCATAGTACCGGCGGCGATGATGTGGTGAATGAACACCGGGCGGTTGTGTCCGGCCTGAATCTGCCGGGTTGGCCCGATGCGTTCGATAATTTGCTGGTACTGCTCCAGGTCCCACCAGTGCGAGAAAAACACCAGTATGTTACCGCCGTCCTGCATGTTCAGGCCGTGGCCTGCGCTGGCGGGATGCGCGAAAAGAACCGGTATCTTTCCGGCGTTCCAGTCGCGCAGCGTCTGTGGGTCCTGGTCGAGGTGACGGCCTTTCGGGAATGCTTTAAGCAGTCGTTCAAGGTCGTGTTTCCAGTGGTAGGCAACCAGCACTGGTGCGCCGGCTGCTTCGGTCAGTATGCTGTCAAGCGCCTGTAGCTTGGCATCGTGCAGTTCTGACCAGCTTCCGGTGTCGTCGGTGTATATCGCGCCGCTGGCAATTTGCAGACATTTCACCGTCTTTGCTGCCGCGTTCGGGGCTTCGATACCCTCGCCGTTCAGCTCAAGGAACATTTCCTTTTCCATTTCGCGATACTGCTGGCGGGCCTTCGGCGGCATATCCACGCGGATCACGTTATGGATGGGCTCCTGAATATCGAACCAGTCGGCGGCATCCAGGGAGATAGTCACATCGGCCAGCGCGCGCTGTATTTCGTCCTGCGAGTGGGCGAACGGCTCCAGCTTCGTCCAGCTTTGACCAGGAAACTGTATCGAGTTGAACCAGCGGGAAGTAAACGCGCCGTAAGTGCGCCCGAGTCGCTGGCCCTGGTCAACAAACCACGCCTGCCCCCACAAATCTATAAGGCCGTTAGGTGCGGGCGTACCGGTGAGGTTCATCCAGCGCCGGACGTGCTTATGTGCCACTTTGCCCAGCGCCGCAGCGCGCTTACCGCCACCGCGCAGCCGGAAGGATTTCAGCCTGGTGCTTTCATCTGCAATCACGGTAGCGAACGGCCAGCGGTCGCCCAGCGTTTCAACCAGCCACACCAGATTATCGTAGTTGATGGTGAACACGCTGGCGTTGCTGTTCGCCAGCGCCGCAACGCGCGCTTTGGCACTACCGACAATCGGCTGCATCTCGATATTGCGCAGATGCGCCCATTTCACCGCTTCATCCGGCCAGGTGCTGGCGGCCACGCGCAGCGGTGCGAGCACCAGCGCGGGCTGTGTTTCCGCTCCCGCCATGAAGAGGTCTTCCAGCGCGGTAAGCGTCGCTATTGTTTTGCCCATCCCCATACCACACCAGACGTTGCAGCGGGGGATGTCGATTTCGTGGTTGATAATGAGATGCTGATAATCGCGGGGAGTGAAAATTGCAGGTGGCATCTTCACCTCGCTAATCGTTGTGTAATAGCGGCATTGAGCATTAACTGTGCGTAAAGGACTGGTGCGAGTACTTTTGGCATTTTATTAAATCCCAAAGCGGCAAAAGCACGTTTTATTGAGTCCGGTACTAACCGAAGGTTACTAATCTGATTATTGGTTTTGTCATTATCCAGATGGATAACTGTATATCCCGCAGGCACGGGTCCGTTTATGCATTCCCATACATAGCAATCAAGCCGAATATATTTTTTCCCCACTTTAATGCGCTGTGCCTGATAGGTATGGTTTGTGGTTCCTTTCGTCCAGCCACGGCTTTTTAATACACCCTGGATATTCTCGGGGAATTTTGAGGTATTGAATCTTCGGTTAAATTTAGCGGTCAGTTCCTGTAAGTTTTCCCATCGGTTTGCATAGATAAAAGTTAATTGTTCATCCGAATATTTCCCCTGAAGGGCTATAAACTTATACAAACCTTCAGTACGTAGCTTAATCCGGATTGCGTAAGTGCTTTTATTTGTCCCGAAATGCGCATTAAATTCATCAGTCAGTTCTTTTATGGTTTTACCCTTGCAGTTCTGGGCTAAATATAAGTTCTGAAATTCAGTGTATCTTTCGCTCATTTTTCCAGCCCCATGACTTTTGGAACACCTCCGGCAGTGCCTTCGTATACGGCTTTTTGCGCATAAAGTGCGATCCGGTAGGTATTAACCATCGTGTTACAGATATCCACAACTGATTTTGCTCTCGCCAGTTCTTCCTGTAATACCTCGCCTTTAATATTCGGGTCGGTAACAGTTTCCAGCATGGCAAACTGGTGATTCATTAAGTCCTGAATAGTGTTTTTCACAATAGCCCCTCCAGATTTTTGCTGGCCAGCACCATCACGCTAAAGCCCAGCGCACGTAGCCGTTCGTGTTCGCGCAACTGGTCGGCGCGTGGTGGTTTGCCGGGTGATTTGCATTCGACGAAGACGAGACGGCCACCAGGTAACAGAACAAGGCGATCCGGTACCGAACGACGACCGGGCGATATAAACTTATAAGCCACACCGCCGACCTTTTTCACTTCGGCGACGAGGTGCTTTTCGATAAGACTTTCGCGGTAGTACGTCATCCTTTCACTCCCTCTTTCAGCCTTTCGCGCCCGATTTGCATCAGGCAGAAATCAGAACGGCGCTCGCTCCAGTCCTGATTAAGTTCGTTGCGTGATTCGCGGTTGGCTTTGGCCCATACCTTCGCCGCGCGCCGGTAATCGCCTTCCCGTTCGATGCGCACAGCCTCCCGCGCAGTACGGTAATAAAGCGGACTGTCCCGATATTTAAATGACATAGTGCTTACTCTTTGCGGTAATGGTACGCCTCAAAGCCGCCAGCGTTCAGCGGAATGTCGGGTGCCCATTGGGGGTTAGTGGAGAGCAGCGCGGAAAGCGCCGTATCGTTGAAACCGTCAGTGTCCGGCGCTTCTGTCAGCACCTCATCGTGTACTGTCAGTACAATGCTGTAACCGGCAGCTTCGACCAGCGGCATGTTCCCTGCCAGAACGTCGCGGGCAGCGGCCTGCGTGACGTTTTCTACCAGTTTCCCGCCGTATGTGCGCAGGCGCTGCCACTTACGCGAATAGGGATTGATACCCATGTAGCTGATTTCGTTGTTTGCCAGCCGGATACCCGGATAGCAGACGGCGCGACCGGAAGGCAGAACGATACGCAGCCAGCCTCCATCACGCCGTATTTTCAGCTTACGGCAGATAACGGTTGTTCCCGGTTGTGCAATGGCGCGTTTAACGTCATCTGCCAGTTCATACCAGAAGGCTACGGTTTCCGGATGCGCGTTGCGCCACATGCGTTTCAGTGAATCGCAGACGATAAATACCGGCTCAGAAAGCCCGTAGGTTTTCTTCTGTTTCACCGATTCGTCATACCAGCGTTTTGCCTCCTGGCGGATACCTGCCGGAATGCCTGGCAGGGCAGCGACTGCCAGCGCGTCAAGGTCCAGCGCGTAGGCCGCAGCGAAGGTGACAAACGCCGCCACACCGCCACCGTAGCCTAAGCCCAGCTCCATCACCTTGCCGATCTGACGCTGGTCTTTGGTCACGTCGTCCGGCGATATGTGAAATGCACGGGCATAGGCCAGCTTGTACAGGTCAGCACCGTGGCCTTCGTCGTAGTCCCTGAATGCGCTGATTTTCCAGTGTTCACCGGCAAGCCAGGCCAGCATACGACCTTCGATGTTTGAGAGGTCGGAAACCACCAGTTTTTTACGCGGCGGTGCGATGATACTGGCGCGAAGTGCGGAACTGGTTAACTGCATAATGTCGTCACACAGCAGGTCTGCACATCCGGCTTTTAGGGCTTCAATACCGGAATCAATATCGGACTGTTCCAGTGCTGGTCTTGGTAAATTCTGGGGCTGAAATAAGCGACCCGCCCAGCGGCCTGTACGCGATGCGCCGCAGAACTGCAATGTGCCGCGCAGTCGTCCGTCACTGCTCACGCAGTTAATCAGCTTTTTGTACTTGCTTACACTGGTGGTACAGGATTGCAGCCTTACCGCCAGCAGTTCACGCAGTGCGGGCGGTGTATCCGGATCGGCAATACGCCGTTCCAGCGTGGCGGCCTGCATGTCAGGTAGTTCTATACCGAAAGAGGTTGCGATATGCCGCAGCATGGCATCGCGCTGAGTGGCTGCCTGCACCTCGTTGTCTGTCATGTCCTGCGTGCGTTCTGCAAGGCTCTTCTGCTCCTGCTCAACGGCGGCAATAGCCGACAGCGCAAGGTCAGTATCAATAGCAACGCCGCGGCAGTTAATACGCTGGTCAAGACACCACAACGCGCGCTCTTCCGGGGTGAAGTTCCAGCGTGGTAATTTGCGGTATATTTCCCGCATGGCCTCAATATCAGACCCCGCATAACTGACAAAGCGTTTCCATTCTTCCGGATGCGTCTGTCGTGTGGCGCGGCGAATTTTGCTGTTTTTGGGTCTGGGCTTGCAGAACAGCAAAATAAGCTGGCGACCGGCTTTATCTTTTGCCTTGTCAGAATCCACACTGAGGATATCGCAAAGGTCAGACAGTGAACCGGGCAGGCCGTGCGCGAGCGCCTGTACCATCGTGTCGTGTATGCGTTCCGGCGGCAGGTCGATACCCATCGCGGGGCGTAACACTACTGAGTCAAACATCCCACCGTTGTGCCAGACGGTCATTACCGTCGGGTCGTTCAGCGCATCGCGGAGATCAGATGGCATGGGTTGCCCCGTGGTCACGTCCCATACCTGTACGGGCTGGTCGTCCAGAGCATACGCAAACAGCATCACTTCGGCTTTCTCAGCGTAGCGATGCGTACCACAGTTAATGGGCGTTTCGCTGAACGTTTCCAGATCAGCATAGAGTAAAGGCATGGGAACCTCCGGAGATCAAAATAGCTTCGCGATGTCCACGCCGTAAACTTCCACCCATGCCTGACGGGGGTAGCACAGCATACGGTCATCACTTTTCGGGTCAAAACAATAGGTATCCGGCATGTTGTGGTCGTCGCACCAGTTCATCAAACGGCGGTAGCCGTACCACATTCCCGTTGCACGCCATACCGCGCGGGTTGATGCCCATTCCTTACTCGCGCCAAGCAACGCCGCCATTTCTTCACGTTCTTTTATGGCATTATTTGCAAGACGCTGGTAAACCGCATTTCGCTGGCACGCCGTCGCCTCACGTGTCTGGCTGATTTGCGCTTTAGTGCGGATGGCTTCGTCGCGCTCTTCTGCAAGTTTCTCGTTCTCTTTTGCAAGCTCCAGCGCTAATGCCAGCGCTTCAACTTTCGTCTGCGGAACGGGGAATTGTGAGGTGGATTGACCCGCTTTTTCTTTTTCGAGTTCCATCCAGCGATCTACTAGTCTGGCAGTAAACTTAGGGGACAACTGAGCCACTACAATAATGCTGTCACGTTTACCCTGTTCACCTTCAAAAACATATACTTCTTCTTTTTGTTTCAAACCTAACCCATTGATTCTTCCACAAACCTCAATTTGAGGTTTGTGGATAACGCCCTTTTCTGCCAGTGTTTCAATGGTACGTTTGACATTGTCAGGGCGTAATTCCACCAGGTCAGAGATCTCTTTGTGTGTCATCGAAATGGGGTTGGTTGTTGCTAATAAAGACATGGTTGATTCAGGCATAGCTAAGTCCTCGTTATTTAAAACGCGTTGGTTACAAAAAGCCCCTGTCAGTGCAGGGGCAGGGAATGGGTTAACGTTGTTGTGAAGGCGGTATGTATTTACCGATACGGCTTTCTATCGTTGGGAGAATGCACATACTGTCGTTGAAGCGGTCATATAGTTTGTAGACCAGCTTAGAGTCAAGCATTTCCAGGGCAGGGCGTATTTGTGCTTCCCATGCTTCATTGATACGGCGGAAGTTATGGCAGATAGCGCGAAGATTGCCGATGAACATTTCCTTTTCGGCTTCGCTGATTTCTGGCTTTGATTTCTGAATGCGTTTCGTGCTGCCGTTCTGGTAGAAACGCTGTTGCGCAGCGACTGCTTCATCCACTGTAGGGTAAACGCCAATATAAACAGATTGCTCGCCATCCCACGCGTATGCACGGTACGGGTTATATTTGCTTTGGTGATGGTAAACCATTTTCGGCAGACATTCGCGATGGGGAGCTAACACCGTAGAAGATCGCGGAACGGTAGTTTCTTTCTCGATCAGGTCGAGTACCCATTTGCGAAACTCCTTCGCCACTGGAGTGCTGGCGAACATAGCTATCAGATGCGCACCACGCAGGGAGAAAATACGCCGTGAGACCCGTAAATTCCCCGAGGTACTCGATTTGAGTACCTCGGACATACCGGGTGTGAACTCGTCGGAATTGCGGTTATACAGTACCGTTATTCTTTTTGTATCTGAATACTCAAGTGCTTTAGCCAGGGTAGCGGCGGTAAACCAGGGTTTACCTTCGTGCTCGACAGCTTCCAGAATGCGGGATTTGAATACGAGTTGAGTGTTCATCTTTATGTCCTTTGCATTTGTTCAGAATACCCTGTGTTCAGCAGGGCGGCCAGGTACTTGAACACCGTGCAAAGTCGGCCCGTATCCTTAGCCTTTCGGCTGTTGTTCGGTATACGCGCTACCCGACCATATCTGAAAAATGGACATAAAAAATCCGCATGTCTGTCGGGTGCGGCGTCCGCTTTGCAAGGTGTGTTCAGCACCTGTAGCGGACTATATCCCCGGCATTGCGGATTTGTCAAATCGCAAAATTTTGCAGATTACAGACAGCAAAAACCCCCGAACTGGTGAGGAACAGGGGTTTTTACTTTACAACTTTCGCGGTATGCACGCTTCAACAAGGAGATTATCATCAAACTTGCAAAATTTTGCAAGTTTAACGTAGCCCCTCATACATACCCTCGCTACAATACGTCCTGTTGTTGCGAACGCCCCGCACTCCTTGCTGAAACGCCGATTTTTCCCCATTGAAACGAGTGGTGTCGTCAAAGCTCTGGCACGGAATGCGGCATGCACGCTTCAACGCTGTTGCACGTTCAGCTTTGGGGAAATGGAAGGGCTAAGCTGAACGGCTGCATTCCCTGTACAGGGGAAAAGCGGATGATTGAGATATTAACCGTTATTAAACTGGTACTCGAAATCATTGTTGCAATCCTGCAATTGATCAAACCGTTACCTTAAACGTTTGAAACGCACCTGAGGCGCGGCGGCTACCACCCGTTGCGCCTCTGACAAACACCTGATTATATTTTGTACTTTGATTCCCCCATTTCGGGGAACCAAAGTATAAATTTTAACCTGTTTTTCATGAGTGCCTGCTTTGGTAACCCTCTCAGGCGGCGAGGGTTCCTTCGCTGTACCCCTACAGCGAGAACCACAGTATCATCCGATCACCCCTACAGCATGAGAGTGATTAAGATGATTGACCTTTCGTCAGGTGTTACCCTGATTAAGCAGGTATATGACCTCATTAGCGCCATCAAGACCGCGCGTGATAAAAAGCAGGTAGATGAGGCCGTCGGTGAACTTCAACAGAAAATAGCGGAGTTACAGATGTTTAATGCGGCAGTTACGGATCTCTATTCGGCGGAGCGTGCACACGGTCGTGAGCTTGAGGATAAGCTCAATCAGCTCGAAGAGTTCGAAGTTAAACGCGTCAATTATATATTTCACGCTACGGCGGCGGGGTCGTGGGTTCTGATCCCGAAGACGCATGTAGAATCTAAAGAGCCTCATATATACTTTTGTGCCTGCTGTTTCGAGAGCCGAGTAATATCTGTCCTTCAGCCCAAGCCAGACCTTTTGTTTCACGGCGGTTACTATATCCATTATTGCCCCCGGTGTAAGAACGAGTACGCAACGGATGCGGTTTTTCCGGACCCGGACGACTGAGTTCATGTTGAATGCTTTTGAAGACGCGAAAAAACGGGTACTGGAGCTGATAAACCGTCGGCTTAACCGTATTACTGCCCCGGGGTTTCAGAAGACCATGGAATGATTATCGGGGGGATCTGCCGGATTTTCAGTTTCGACAGAAACTCATCCGGCTCCCCCGCCACATACAGAATAAATTCTTCGGTCACCCTGTCCGTCAGCAGCATTGCAACAAACCGGGCTTTTTTTCCGTCAGTCGATATGCGTTCCCATGCGCTACCTGTTGTTGCGTGCTTTGGTTTAATATATTTCCCGACCCACGCCCGCCATTCTTCGGGGGTACAGGCTTCTGTTTCTTCGGGTAATTGTTTCATATAACCCACCTTGTTTTCGCTCTCAGGCCGTCACCGCCACTGTTATCATTGGCAGCGGTGATCAGCGCCCACCATTTAAAATTAATCATGCTCAGCCAGCCGTATTCCCGTAGCTTCATCATCTCTCGCAATTTCCACCGATATATCTTCGAAGTGATGATAACCCTTATTAACGAGCGCCAGCTTTGCTTTATACAGCGCATCGCCTAATCCGTCAGCCTTAAGGGTAACGGCTAATTTTACCTCATCAGCCATACCCGGATCAGCGACAACGACCACGGTAAAGGTTTGTTCAGTCTCCATCCGCCACCTCCGTAGGCAGCCCAATCATCTCGTTCAGCGCTTCCCGGCGAATGGCAGGGGGCAGGGGAACGGCGGCATCTTCAGCAGGTAACAGTTCTTTGGCCTCCGGCCACTGTTCAAGCAGGCGCTTCACCGTTCTGGCTTTATCCAGTGCGGCGGTGACGTTCTGGCGAATGTCTGTTTCGTCACTTTTTATTTCCCTGTAAAGCGCGTCAAATCCGTAGAACTCGGTAACGAGCGGATCATCAGGTAATAAAGTGAATTTGTATGGCGTAACTTTGTAGATATGGTCTGGCTCGTCTGATTCGTTCGCACGATAATTGCCGTTGAAGTAGGCATAAGTCTGTGAGCCCGCGATATTCAGATAAATATCTCTATCCTTTTTGACAAACGTAGTGTTTGTCCGCAGTGATTCGGGCAGTTTCGCAACAAGCGCTGCAATTTTCTTTTCGGTTTTTAATACCTCAGCTTCTGCTTCCGGTCCGCCAATTGCCGCCAGCCTTACACGCTCCGCCCAGTCTGCACGGGCAGCACGCAGGGCTTTTTTACGTTGCGGAATACCGGCTTTTGCCAGTGCGTTATCCACGATTTTCTCTTTAATGGATTTATTCAGTATCGGGTTCATGGTGTTCGGTTCCTCCGGGTATGCCCGGCGTTTCGCCGGGCGTTCAGGTTTAAATGAGCGAGTCCGCGTCAGCACCTTCACTGATGTCGTCGAATTCATCCGCGGATGCCGGCTGCCCTCCGGTGAATGCGTCACCATCACGCAGGAACTGAACCCCTGACAACGACGCATTGACGCGCTTACCGAAGTTGTTATCCTGCGCCCACAGGTCGATCACCACGTTAACGTAGCACCCTGCATACGGGCGACCGTCGGCGGCAACGAGTGCCGTACGGTCACGGTCAAGAACGGTAGGGCGCGCCTTGTTGGCCGCAGACACAAACATGTTGCCCGGAAAACCATCGTACTCGGGCTTCTCGTCGCCTTTGTGCAGGCAGACGTTAAGCTTCGCACGCAGGGTTTTAAGGGTGAGTTCAGCCTTGTCACCCCATTTAGCTTTTGCCACGGCTTCAATAGCCTCGTCCACCGCCTTCACACCTGGATGGTCCGGGGGGAGAATAAACGTGGCGGAGAAACGCGGATCGCCTTCGCCGTTCACGGTTTTGGCTTCAAACAGCGCCGGAAATGCCAGTCTTACGTTATTTAACTTCACTTTCATAAATGAAACTCTCCTTTGACGGATTAAAGTAAATCAGCGACGGAAACATCGTCGAAATCATCAACTACATTCACAACCAGCGCCGGGCGCGGGTCGGATTCGGGTACTACAGTGGGTTTACCTTCCGGTCGGGTAATCAGTGCGGTCAGCTTCGGCCAGCGGCGTTCGCTTATGGCACCGGATTTGAACAGCTTCTCAGCCTGTGTCGGGCTGATAAGCTTGCGGGTGTATATCGGGTTGCCCTTGATCCTGAATGTGGTCAGGGTTTCCTCCGCCCGCGCCTCGTCGCTCCAGGTACGGTTGCCGGGTTTACCTGCAACCAGTTTAAGCCCCGGTACGGTATGGCCCGCGTGCAGTTCGCCGTTCACCCTCGTTCGTACGTCGCCACACCAGGCCTCAATAATGTCCAGCGAACGGTAGCATTCTGCCAGGTGGGCGCTGTCGCTGTTAATCAGCCGCTCCCTCGCGCCGGAAAGCTGCGGTTCCAGTGGGCGCGTCAGGTCGACGAAATCATCTGCCACAGTATTAAACACGTACTGCTCACGGGGTATGCATTTGCCCTTAACCTTACAGTAACGGCAGTGTTCTCCCGGCAAAAACGCTTCGTCGGGGATGTCCTGACCCCCGGCGGCCTGTTCTGCCAGCGCCAGTACCTCAGCGGCGATAACCTTCATTTCTTCGCCAAACTGATGCAGGGTGTTTACATCACATACGTACTCGCTGCGGTGACTGATGCGGGGCTGGTGAATGACAAGCCGGATTTGCTCAATATCAGCGACCAGTTCAAAGTCCGGCAGGGCTCCCAGTGCGTAGAGCATCAGTTGCTGGTTTTCAGTGGCATCCACACGGGTAAAGCCGTATTTCAGATCGTGGATTTGCAGCTCGTTACCCGCCAGTACCACGGCGTCTGCGGTACCGAACTGCCCGGTAATACCCAGCGCACCGGAGAAGTCGCATCGGTGCTCGATCATCAGCTCGCCCGGTTCGTGAGGCCCCTGCCAGATGGCTTCCACATACTCGCCCACCTTTTCGACCATCTCTTCATCCACCTGGTAACCTGCATCAGGTTTTGACGGATGCGCCAGCGGGTAAGTACCGAGGTACGTTCTCACGTCACAACCTGCGTATTCAGGTGGGTGTTTCTGGCGGTTGGTCAGCACAATCTCAGCCAGCCGGTGCGCGGTTGACCCTTCCACGGCATACTCCGATTCGGTGTCAGGCTCGAACTGCTCCAGCGCCAGACAGCCCCTGCACCACCGCCAGCGATGGGCTGCGGACGGTGAGAGCTTTGCGTGTGCGTCAGGCATCTTCCGCCTCCAGCTCTTTATCCAGACGGGAAATCAGTGCCGGGAGGTCCTTATCCTCAACAAACCTCAGCTTCTGAGCGCCGAAACTGTCGAGCGCGGCAACGGCCTCCGCCCTGTAGCCGCTTTTTGCCAACCGCACGAGCAGGTCCTGAGCCTGATTACGCAGTTCCGCAAAATCAGGCTCTCCGGTATCCGGTTCAGCCTTTTCCTTTTCCGCTTCCTCCTTGCGTTGCAGATACTCGACTTTGTTAATTTCCGTATAACCCGCCTCAAGGTGGGTTTTCAGCTCGTCTTCCGTACTGAGTTCACCGATTTTGCCGTCTTCATGGCGCACAAAGAACGGACCTTTACGCGGCTGCTTACTGGCCTTCTTCGGCTTCACTGTGTCACGCTCGCCCGGTTTTGCATCCAGCCAGGTTTCAGCGAATGCACGGCGGCTGGCAAGGGTCGGTAAATCCTCCTGGTTTACCAGAATGGCGCGGGCCAGTTGCAACAGAACATCTTTATGCAGTTCTGTGGCACGTTTTACCCCCAGCAATGCGCTGTCCAGCGCGTCGATCTGTATTACGCGTTTTCCACCCTCAGCATCACGGTAGTCAATCGCGCGTTGCAGCATGGTCTCGCTGAGTTCCACCTGTTCGGGGTAGAAAACCGCCAGCGCGATAACGTCACTGAACTCCAGATCGTCCAGTGCCAGCGCCGCTTTAGTTTCAGGCTGTGGCTCCGGCTTCGGTTCCGGGCGCTCTTCGCGATATTCCTGTACTTTCGCTGTGGTATCCGGGCGCATAGCCACACCAGACGCCAGCGTACTGACGAGACGCTCAAGCAGTGCGATATTGCGCGCCTGTAGTTCGTTTTGCTGCGTAAGTAACTGGTTATTAAGTTCGAGATTTGCTTCTAAGCTCATGGATTATTCCTCAATTTCTACAAACTGGCCGTCTTCGTCCAGGGTGTACCAGGTGTCAGGTTTAACGCCGTTCTCACCTACTTTGCTGGCCCGGATGTGGATTAATTCGCCTTCATCGTTGCGGTAGCAGACGACAATGGCGCTGGATTCTGAGGCGCGGGCTTTGCTCTCAATACCGAACGCGACCGCCACTGAGTGAGATCCGATCACCTCGGCGGCGGAGCGGTAGCCCGTGTTGCTGGCGGCGGAGTAGTCGCCTGTGTTGCTGGCGGCGGAGCAGTCGCCTGTGTTGCTGGCGGCGGAGCGGTAGCCCGTGTTGCTGGCGGCGGAGTAGTTGCCTGTGTTGCTGGCGGCGGAGCAGTCGCCTGTGTTGCTGGCGGCGGAGCGGTAGCCCGTGTTGCTGGCGGCGGAGTAGTCGCCTGTGTTGCTGGCGGCGGAGCAGTCGCCTGTGTTGCTGGCGGCGGAGCGGTAGCCCGTGTTGCTGGCGGCGGAGTAGTCGCCTGTGTTGCTGGCGGCGGAGCGGTAGCCCGTGTTGCTGGCGGCGGAGTAGTTGCCTGTGTTGCTGGCGGCGGAGCGGTAGCCCGTGTTGCTGGCGGCGGAGTAGTTGCCTGTGTTGCTGGCGGCGGAGCAGTCGCCTGTGTTGCTGGCGGCGGAGCAGTTGCC
>NZ_SNMT01000022.1:0-77102 GCF_013350575.1 Salmonella sp. SG203 | reverse complement strand
TGAACCCCGCTGACCCGGCGGCCTGTGTGCCGTTGTTCCGTGTCAGTGGTGGCGCATTATAGGGAGTTATTTCTGCCTGACAAGAGGAAATTTAAAATAATTTTCTGAGTGTCTCTTTTTTCATCAATAGCGTGCTTAACGTGCCATAAAATAAGCAAATTGCCGTTATTGCAACTGCAATCACACTTCCAGGTGGCATACTAATAACCAAACGAAAGAGAAAGGAAGAACATTCATGCCTTTAAGCGCACAACAATTAGCCGCACAGAAAAATCTATCCTATGTTCTGGCTGAAAAGCTGGCGCAGCGGATATTAAAGGGTGACTACGCCCCCGGTACGATTCTTCCCGGCGAAATAGAACTGGGCGAGCAGTACGGCGTAAGTCGAACGGCAGTTCGCGAAGCGGTGAAAACGTTGACGGCTAAAGGCATGGTGCTACCCCGTCCGCGCATTGGTACGCGGGTGATGCCGCAGGGAAACTGGAACTTTCTGGATCAAGAGCTGCTGACCTGGTGGATGACGGAAGAAAATTTTCATCAGGTGGTGGATCATTTTCTGGTGATGCGTATTAGCCTGGAGCCGCAAGCCTGCCTGCTGGCGGCGACGCTTGGCACACCGGAGCAGAAAGCGCGGCTTAATGCCTTAATGGAAGAGATGGTAGCGCTGAAAAAGCATTTTAAGCGTGAACGCTGGATTGAAGTGGATATGGCGTGGCACGAGCATATCTACGAAATGAGCGCCAATCCCTTTCTAATCTCTTTTGCTACGCTATTTCATTCGGTTTATCACACTTACTTTACCTCAATCACCTATAACGAGGTGGTAAAGCTGGATTTGCACCAGGCCATTGTTGATGCCATCGCTGATGGCGACGGCGAACGCGCTTTCCAGGCCTGCCAGGCGTTGTTAATAGCGCCCAATGAGAGACCAGATAATTAACAGGATATTGAATGACCAGCAAAAAAGCGCGCAGTATGGCTGGCCTGCCGTGGATCGCGGCAATGGCCTTCTTTATGCAGGCGCTAGACGCCACCATTTTGAATACCGCTTTACCGGCTATTGCGCATAGCCTTAACCGTTCCCCACTCGCCATGCAGTCCGCTATTATCAGTTATACCCTGACAGTAGCCATGTTAATTCCGGTAAGCGGCTGGCTGGCTGACCGCTTCGGTACGCGTCGCGTCTTTATGGTCGCCGTAAGCCTGTTTACGTTAGGCTCGCTGGCCTGCGCGCTCTCCAGCTCACTATCTGAATTGGTTATTTTTCGCGTCGTACAAGGCGTTGGCGGAGCGATGATGATGCCAGTGGCGCGGCTGGCGTTATTGCGAGCCTATCCGCGTAGTGAGCTGCTGCCCGTTCTTAACTTTGTCACTATGCCGGGGCTGGTAGGTCCGATTTTGGGGCCGGTATTAGGCGGCGTACTGGTGACCTGGGCAAGCTGGCACTGGATCTTCCTGATTAATATTCCCATTGGGGTTGCAGGCATTCTGTATGCCCGCAAATATATGCCCAACTTCACCACGCCGCGTCGCAAGTTTGACATGACCGGCTTCTTTCTTTTTGGGTTAAGTCTGGTTTTATTTTCCAGCGGAATGGAACTGTTTGGCGAAAAGATTGTGGCGACATGGATCGCATCCGCCATTATTTTTTGCAGTATCGTTCTACTATTGGCCTATATCCGCCACGCCCGCCGTCATCCGACACCGTTAATATCACTATCGCTGTTTAAGACACGCACATTTTCCGTTGGCATTGCCGGCAACCTCGCCACGCGTCTGGGGACAGGCTGCGTACCTTTTTTGATGCCGTTAATGCTACAGGTTGGTTTTGGCTACCCGGCTCTGATCGCCGGCTGCATGATGGCGCCGACAGCTTTGGGTTCTATTATCGCGAAATCGACCGTAACGCAGGTTTTACGACGTTTGGGATACCGGAAGACTCTGGTCGGCATTACGGTATTTATCGGTCTGATGATTGCCCAGTTTTCGTTTCAATCTCCCGCCATGCCGATCTGGATGCTCGTACTGCCGCTATTCATTCTTGGAATGGCGATGTCCACTCAATTTACGGCAATGAATACGATTACTCTTGCGGATCTGACGGACGATAACGCCAGCAGCGGCAACAGCGTTCTGGCGGTTACGCAGCAATTGTCTATCAGTTTAGGCGTGGCGATCAGCGCGGCGGTGTTACGTATTTATGAAGGTTTTGCGGGCACCAGTACCGTGGAACAGTTCCACTATACCTTTATCACGATGGGGGCGATCACTATCGTGTCCGCGCTGATGTTTATGCTGCTAAGAGCCAAAGACGGCAACAATCTGATTAAAGAACGGCATAAATCTAAACCGACCCACGCACCGTCAAAACCGGAGTAAGCTGAAGTCGCTGTTGTTGCAAGGCGGGCTGCGCCATCCGATGAATCAACACATCAATAGCCAGCTCGCCCAATTCATCTTTCGGCTGATGGATAGTCGTCAGCGGCGGCGTCATATAGCGCGCCAGCTCAATATCATCATAGCCAATGACCGCCATATCTTGCGGAATACGAAGCCCCGCCTGATATAGCGCCTGATAGGCGCCGACAGCCATCGCATCGTTTCCGGTAAAAACCGCTTGCGGTCGCTGTTGATGGGCGAGTAACGCCTGCATGGCGTCAAAGCCGCCGCCAAACTCAAAATCGCCGGTGATCTCATAGCCTTGCGGAATAGCCAGCCCTGCGCGTTTCATCGCCGCCCGATACCCCTCCAGCCGCAAACGCGCTGGCGTTTTGTCCAGCGGACCGGTAATACAGGCTATTCGGGTAAATCCTTTATCGATAAGGTGTTGGGTGGCAAGATCGCCGCCTAACAACGAATTATCCTGAATGAGATCGCTACCGCCCTCGCCATCAAACGGCGACCAGTCCATCATGACGGTAGGAATAGACGGATAACGCTCCATGATTTCACGAGAAGGCTGATGCGTTTCGGTACACAGCAGCAGTAAACCGTCTACCCGTTTTTGCATCAGCGTCTCCAGGTTGCGGTTCATCCGTTGCTCGTCGCCTTCGGTATTGCACAACACCAGACTATAACCGCGCTCAAAACAGCTTCGCTCAACGCCGCGCACCAGTTCGGAATAAAAAGGGTTGGTACTGGCGGTAATTAGCATACCAATCGTGCGGGTCTGGTTTAACTTGAGGCTTCGCGCCAGCGCAGAAGGCGCATAGTTAAGTGATTTAATCGCCGCTTCAACTTTTTCGGTTATCGTCTCACTCACAAAGCGATCTTTGTTAATAACGTGAGAGACCGTCGATGTAGAGACTCCCGCCAGGCGGGCAACATCTTTCATAGTAGCCAAGCGTTACCCCTGCTGATGTAAAAACGCTTCTATCTCTTCGCGCCACGGAACGGACGGCTGCGCGCCTTTACGCGTTACGGCAATCGCGGCGGCGGCATGGGCAAAGCGAATCGCTTCCGGCAACGGCGTCTCCTCCAGTATCGCGGTGATAAAGGCGCCGTTAAACGTATCTCCGGCGGCAATGGTATCGACAGCCTCAACGCTAAATCCAGGAACGCGGCGGCCCTCGCCGTCTACGCTGGCCCAGACGCCACGGCTTCCTAAGGTAATTAATACGGTTCGAATGCCTTTATCATGCAAAACCTGCGCAGCTTTCGCGGCATCGTCGTCATTTTCCACACGCACGCCCGTCAGCTTTTCAGCTTCCGTTTCATTTGGCGTGATGATGTCCACCAGCGCCAGCAGTTCATCCGGTAGCTCACGGGCAGGCGCCGGGTTCAGCGCAACAGTAGTATGATGTTGATGGGCGATTTTCGCCGCCGCCAGTACGCTTTCCAGCGGCGATTCCAGCTGCATCAGTAACGCATCCGCCTGCGCGATACGTTCACGTTGCGCATCAACCAACGCCGGCGATAACGCGGCATTCGCTCCGGCATGAATACCGATGACGTTCTCGCCTTCGCCGTTAACGAAAATCAGCGCCACCCCGGTAGACTCGCCTTTAATAACGCTAACTGGCGCGATATCAATACGATCGCTGACTAATTGTTTACGAATACTGTCGCCAATATCGTCATCGCCCGTGCAGGCGATAAACGCAATATTTGCCCCGCTACGTCCCGCAGCAACCGCCTGATTCGCGCCTTTCCCGCCAAACGCGACCTGATAATGGCTACCGGTTACCGTTTCACCCGGGGTAGGGAAGGACTCAAGATTAAGGATATGATCGGCATTAATGCTGCCAAGGACGATGAGATTACCTGCGGTTTTCATATTCGGGGTTCCACGTCAAAGTGCGCCACCGGTTAGGGTGGCGCGTGCCCTGCTTTTCTTTTTTTACGTTCACCTCAGCGGAGGCTCGCGTATTTCTGTCGCCATCAGGCCATAGTTGACCCGTGTCGTTTATTACTGCTTGATGACCAGTTTCAGGTCAACCGGATATTTGGCCTGAACTTTTTCGCCTTTCAGCACCTTATCCGCTACTTCAACGCCTTTGGCGCCGATTTGATCCGGTAACTGAGCGATAGTCGCTGCCAGTTTGCCATCTTTTACGGCCTTTTCGCCATCCGGCGTACCGTCAAATCCAACCACCATCACATCTGCTTTACCGGCAGTTTGCAGCGCGCGCAGTGCGCCCAGCGCCATTTCATCGTTCTGGGCGAAGACAGCCTGAACATCCGGATGCGCGGTCAGCAGGTTCTGCATGACGTTCAGACCCTTAGTACGGTCGAAATCGGCAGGCTGGCTGGCCAGGACATTAAATTTGTGGGCGGCTACCGCCTGCTGGAAACCTTCGCCACGCTCACGCGCCGCAGATGTTCCGGCAATGCCTTGCAGCTCAATCACTTTGGCGCCTTCACCAGCTTTTTTCGCGATATAGTCGCCAGCAATCTTACCGCCCAGCACGTTATCAGACGCGATATGGCTGACGACATCACCTTTGGTTGCCTGGCGGTCAAGTGTGATAACCGGAATCTTCGCCTGGTTAGCCATCTTCACCGCGTTACCCACCGCATCGGAGTCAGTCGGGTTGATCAGCAAAATTTTGGTCCCGCGAACGGTTAAATCCTGCACGTTCGCCAGCTCTTTGGCAGGGTTGTTCTGGGAGTCCAGCACCACCAGGTTATAACCCAGTTTATCCGCCTCTTTTTGCGCCCCGTCTTTTAACGACACGAAGAAGGGATTATTGAGGGTAGAGATCACCAGCGCAATGGTGTCTTTCGCCATTGCATTCGCGCTCACGGTGGCGCTCAGCGCAACAGCAGATACCAGGGTAGCCAGTTTTTTCATGTTCATATTTCAGATGTCCTGTAGTCGTTGTTACTGCTTTTTGTTGTCTACCAGTACCGCCAGCAAAATCACCACCGCTTTGACGATCATCTGGTAATAGGAGGAAACACCTAACAAATTCAAACCATTATTAAGGAAGCCGAGAATCAATGCGCCGATCAATGTCCCAACAATGCGTCCTTTACCGCCTGCAAGGCTGGTGCCGCCCAGCACCACGGCGGCAATAGCATCCAGCTCATAGCCGGTACCCGCCGTCGGCTGCGCGGAAGAGAGGCGCGCCACTTCAATGATACCCGCCAGCGATGCTGTCAGCCCGCAAAGTGAATAGACGATAATTTTCACTTTGCTCACGCTAATGCCAGACAGACGCGTCGCCGCTTCGTTACCGCCCAGCGCGTAGATATAGCGTCCCAGACGGGTGTGATGCAGCATATACCAGGCGGCGATAAAGACGATAGCCATGATCCAGACCGGCGTAGGAACGCCCAGCGGACGACCGATACCGAACCAGCCAAACAGATCGGCGTTATCGGTAAAGCCGGTGTTGACCGGGCTACCGTCGGTGTAAACCATCGTCACGCCACGCAGTAGCAGCATCATCACCAGCGTAGCGATAAACGCCTGTACGCGGCCCTTCGCGACGATAACGCCAGTGACGGCGCCAATCGCAGCGCCCAGCGCCAGCGCGGCGGCAACCGCGACCAGCGCATTCACTTCAACGCCGACGATTGAAGCGGCAACCGCACCGGTGAGCGCCAGCAGGGAACCGACGGACAGATCGATCCCCGATGTCAGAATCACCAACGTCATCCCCACCGCCATAATGGCGTTGACGGAGGTCTGTTGAAGAATATTGAACAGATTATTAACGGTAAAAAAGTTGGGGCTCAACGTCGAAACAATCGCGATCAACACCAGCAGGGCAATGAGCGACTTCTGCTCAAGAAGCCACGCTTTAGTGAAATAACGGCGACCAGAAACAGCCTGGGTTGTCATCTTTTTTACTCCTGATTCACGCGATTAAGCTTGCCCACTGCGGCAGCCATTAACACTTCCTGGGTGGCCTGCTCGCGAGTAAATTCACCGCTGAGATGCCCTTCATGCATGACGATGATGCGATCGCTCATGCCTAATACTTCTGGCATCTCAGATGAGACCAGAATGATGCTCAGGCCGTCGGCCTTAAACTGGTTGATAAGCTGGTAAATCTCTTTCTTGGCGCCGACGTCCACGCCGCGGGTCGGCTCGTCGAGAATGAGCACTTTCGGGCGCGTCATCAACCCGCGAGCAATCGCCACTTTTTGCTGATTACCGCCAGAAAGCAGGCCTATCGCCTGTTCCATTGACGGCGTCTTGACGTTGAACAGACGGATAAAATCCCCCACCGCCTGCTGCTCATCTTTGTGTTTCAGGCTTCCGCCAGCGCGGCTGAAATAATCCAGCGCAGTCAGCGACATATTCTCTTTAACTGACATGCCGAGCACCAGTCCATCGCGCTTACGGTCTTCAGAGATATAAACGATGCCATTGGCCAGCCCGTCCTGCGGAGAACGCGTCACCACTTCGTGTCCATCGAGCGTCACGTAACCGCTGGTTCGCGGCATCGCGCCGTACAATACTTTCATCAGCTCGGTGCGACCGGCGCCCATCAGGCCGGAGATGCCAAGAATCTCGCCTTTTCGCAGCACAAAAGAGACATCATTCACGCCCGGTCCGCACAGATTATCGACCTTCAGGCGAATCTCACCCGGCGCGTTATCCAGATGCGGGTACTGATCTTCCAGCTTACGTCCCACCATCATTTCGATAAGAGAATCTTCGGTCAACGTGGCCACTTCACGCTCGGCGATAAATTGCCCATCGCGGAAGACCGTCACGTCATCGCAAATTTCGAAGATCTCTTTCATACGGTGGGAGATATAGACAATGCCGCGCCCCTGCGATTTTAATTCGCGGATAACGCGGAACAGAGAGTCGGTTTCAGTGTCGGTCAGCGCATCGGTCGGTTCATCCATAATGATGACTTTGGATTCGAAGCTCAGCACTTTGGCGATTTCCACCATTTGCTGATCGCCGATAGAGAGTTCGCCCACCAGCTTATCGCTCTTAAAACGCAGATTGAGTTTGGCTAAGAGGTGGTCGGCTTCGGCATACATCTTTTTCCAGTCGATTTTGCCAAAGCGATTCACAAACTCACGGCCCAGGAAGATGTTTTCCGCAATGGTCAACTGCGGAATCAGGTTCAGTTCCTGATGAATAATGCCGATCCCGGCTTCCTGAGACGATTTAGGCCCATTAAAGGTGGTCTCTTTACCCAGCCATAACAACGATCCCGCATCTCGCGTATAGATGCCGGTTAATACTTTCATCATGGTGGATTTTCCGGCGCCGTTTTCCCCCACCAGCGCCATAACGCGGCCAGGATAAACGTTTAACGCGGCGCCGGAGAGAGCCTTCACGCCGGGGAACGCTTTATCGATCCCTTTGAGTTGCAGTAATGCGTCCATAGCGGCCTCAGAACGTGACGCCAGCGCAAAGAATGACGTTCGCATACGGGGAACACTCCCCGCTGCGAATCACCGCCTGACTGTCTGCAGTCAATTTTTTGAATTGTTCGTGTGTCGTATAACTAATTTTTATGGTGTTTCCCTGGTGTTGCTGCAGTTGCTCAAGGTGAGTGAGCAACGTTTCGTGGAGCTGCGGATTCTGTTGTTTGATTTCCGTTGCAAGAATCGCCGACTCAACCTGCATTTCCCGGGTCACGACATCCACCACCTGCATAAAAGAAGGTACGCCCTGGGTTAGTGCCATATCGATACGCGCGGTGCTATTCGGGATGGGTAAACCCGCATCACAGACCACCAGAGTATCAGTATGCCCCAGACGGGAAATGACCGACGAGATTTCAGAGTTGAGTACGGTGCCTTTCTTCATTTTTTCTGCTCCACTAGCGAAACGTTTCGCTGGCCGCAGTGTAACCCTGGATGTGTTCATAAAACCATCATGACGTAACAGAATTGTGATCGCCGTCGAAACGTTTCGCTAGCGGAAATCAGGCGATTATCTTGTGGGAATCTACGGATTGGCCAGGCCGGGTAAGCCAACGCGGCCCCCGGCATGTTGATGGGAGGTTAAATCTCGACCTGCGTACCTAACTCAATCACACGGTTAGGCGGGATCTCGAACTGATCCGGCGCGCGCAGGGCGTTACGTTGCAACAACAAATACAGCTTGCCGCGCAGACGCAAATACCACGGGCGTTTGCCGACAATCAACGACTCGTGCGACATAAAGAACGACGTTTCCATCATCCGACAGCTAAGCCCTTCCAGACCGCAGCGGTGGAACACCTCTTCAACGTTTGGCGTTTCGCGCCAGCCGTAGCTAGCCACCACGCGCCAGAATGTCGGAGACAACTGCTCAATCTGCACCCGGCGAACGTTATGCACATAAGGCGCATCTTCCGTACGCAACGTCAGTAAGATTACGCGCTCATGCAACACTTTGTTGTGCTTCAGGTTATGCAATAAAGCAAAAGGGATCACACTGAGCGCGCGCGACATGTATACGGCAGTACCCGGCACCCGAACCGGCGGTGACTTCTCCAGTGAAGCAATCATCGCTTCCAGCGAATTACCGTGTTCATGCATACGACGCAACAGACGGAAACGCTCGCTCTTCCAGGTGGTCATGATCGTGAACATGATCAGACCCAGGCTCAGCGGCAGCCAACCGCCGGACAACAATTTATCGAGGTTAGCCGAGAACAGCGGGATATCCACGCACAGGAACGCGATGAGGATCAGCGCGACAAAATATTTGTTCCAGTGCCAGTTCTTACGCGCCACGGTCGTAGAAAGAATAGACGTCAGCACCATCGTGCCGGTCACGGCGATACCATAGGCCGCCGCCAGGTTGCTGGAGTGCTCAAAGCTAACAATAACAACCACGACCGCGAAATAAAGCAGCCAGTTAACGAAAGGGATATAGATCTGACCGGACTCCATCTCGGAGGTATGGATAATGCGCATTGGCGACAAATAGCCAAGACGCACGGCCTGACGCGTCAGCGAAAAGACGCCAGAAATAACCGCCTGGGAGGCGATCACTGTCGCCAGCGCGGCCAGAATCAGCAGCGGAATTAACGCCCAGTCCGGTGCCAACAGGAAGAAGGGGTTTTTAATCGCTTCCGGATGCTTTAGTAGCAATGCGCCCTGACCAAAGTAGTTCAGTACTAACGACGGCAATACCACGGTAAACCACGCCAGGCGAATCGGGAACTTACCGAAGTGTCCCATATCGGCGTACAACGCCTCTACGCCGGTAATCGACAGCACCACCGCGCCCAACGCAATAAACGATACGGTTTTATATTCAAGGAAAAAACGTACCGCCCAGACAGGATTCAGCGCATGTAACACTTCGGGATTGGCGATAATACTGCGCAGGCCAAGTACCGCCAGGATTAAAAACCAGGTCAGCATGATCGGCGCAAAGAGTTTCCCTACCATTCCCGTACCGTGCTTCTGAATCATAAACAACAGAGTCAGCACAATAATGGAAAGCGGGACAATCCAGGTATCCAGCTGCGGCGCGACAATTTCCAGGCCTTCAATCGCCGACATCACTGAAATCGCCGGCGTAATGACCACTTCGCCATAGAAAAAGCTGCCGCCTATCAGTCCCATGATAACTAACATGGATGTGGTGCGCGCCGAGGTATTACGCCCGGCAAGCGACATCAGCGTCAAAATTCCACCTTCACCCGCGTTATCGGCGCGCATCACGAAGGTGAGATATTTGATGGAAACCACAAAGATGAGTAGCCAGAAGATCAGCGACAGAAAACCAAACACGGCATCTCGTTCAACGCCAAAACCAAACTGACCGGACAAACATTCACGAAGCGTATAAAGCGGGCTGGTACCAATATCACCGTAGACAACCCCAATAGCTGCGAGGGTAATCGCAGGCAACGATTGCTTATTATCAGTGCTCATAGACTCATCTTTCGTTTATACACGTCACCCTTCACACTACCTCCTTGTCGGCTGCATTCGCTTACCCCAGTCACACGTTTAAGTCAGTGCCAGGGGATTCACTCCTTTGCCGCCTTGATGTAGTTTGAATGAATGAGTGTATAGATATGAAATGTGTGCTTAGTCCCTTGGCCCACAAAAAAGCGCACAGTATGCACGATTAATCATAAAATCGTACCCCTAAATGAAGCCAGATTAACCTGGCTCAAAGAAAAATAAACAGCGCGTCAGACGATTACAGCCCCGGTGGTGAAACGTCTATACTCGCAATTAGCATGATCCATTTGTCGAAAGGACGCCTCTTTATTATGGCTCACCCACATTTATTAGCGGAAAGAATTTCCCGTCTGAGCAGCGCCCTTGAGAAGGGGCTGTATGAACGTAGTCACGCCATACGCCTGTGCCTACTGGCGGCGTTAAGCGGTGAGAGCGTCTTTTTGTTGGGCCCGCCCGGTATCGCCAAGAGTCTGATTGCCCGCCGCCTGAAGTTTGCTTTCCAGCGCGCCCGCGCTTTTGAATATCTGATGACACGCTTTTCCACGCCGGAAGAGGTTTTTGGCCCGCTCTCTATTCAGGCGCTGAAAGATGAAGGTCGCTATGAACGCTTAACGACCGGCTACCTTCCCGAAGCCGAAATCGTTTTTCTGGATGAAATCTGGAAAGCCGGGCCCGCTATCCTGAACACATTGCTGACCGCCATTAACGAACGCCATTTCCGCAACGGCGCATTTGAGGAAAAAATTCCGATGCGGCTGCTGGTGGCGGCCTCTAACGAACTGCCCGAAGCGGACAGCAGCCTGGAAGCCTTGTACGACCGAATGTTGATTCGCCTGTGGCTGGATAAAGTTCAGGATAAAGCCAATTTCCGCTCCATGCTGATTAGTCAGCAGGATGAGAGTGATAACCCGGTCCCCGCCTCGTTACAGGTTAGCGACGAAGAATATCAACAGTGGCAAAAAGATATCGGCGCGATTTCGCTGCCTGATCCGGTCTTTGAGCTGATATTTACTTTGCGCCAACAGCTGGATAATTTGCCGAATGCGCCTTATGTCTCCGACCGTCGCTGGAAGAAAGCCATCCGCCTGTTACAGGCCAGCGCCTTCTTTAGCGGACGCGACGCGGTTGCGCCGATTGACCTTATCCTGCTAAAAGATTGCTTGTGGTATGACGCGCAGAGTCTGAATCTCATGCAACAGCAACTGGAAATATTGATGACCGGACACGCCTGGCAGCAGCAGGCCATGCTGACTCGCCTCGGCGGTATCGTCCAGCGTCGCCTTCAGTTGCAGCAACAGCAAAGCGATAAAACCGCCTTCACCGTCATTAAAGAAGGCGGTATGTTCAGCCGCCGCCCGCATTACACTTTACCGCCGGAAGCCAGTGCGTCAACGTTGACGTTATTGCTACAAAAACCGCTAAAACTGCATGATATGGAAGTGATCCATATTACTTTTGACCGCAGCGCGCTGGAACTTTGGCTGACCAAAGGCGGCGAGATCCGCGGCAAACTGAACGGGATCGGCTTTGCCCAAACGCTGAATATGGAAGTCGATAACGCTCAACATCTGGTGGTGCGCGACATCAGTCTACAAGGTACCCGTCTGGCGTTACCGGGAGCGGCTGAAGACAGTATGCCTGCGGAGATCAAACAGCAGCTGGAAACGTTAGAAAACGACTGGCGCCAGCAGCATACCCGCTTCAGCGAGCAGCAACATTGCCTGTTTATTCACAGCGACTGGTTAGGGCGCATTGAGGCCAGCCTGCAGGATGTAGGAGAACAGATCCGCCAGGCGCAACAATGCTGACGCTGGATACGCTAAATACCATGCTGGCCGTCAGCGAAGAGGGAATGGTCGAAGAGATGATCCTCGCGCTACTGGCTTCCCCACAGCTGGTCATTTTCTTTGAAAAGTTTCCGCGTTTAAAAAACGCCGTGACCGCCGATCTCCCGCGCTGGCGGGAAGCGCTACGCAGCCGTCTTAAAGACGCACGCGTTCCGCCGGAACTCACGGAAGAGGTCATGTGTTATCAGCAAAGCCAACTTCTCTCTACCCCACAGTTCATCGTGCAACTGCCGCAAATACTGGCGTTGCTTCACCGCCTGCATTCACCGTATGCCGCGCAGGCGAAGCAGTTGACGGAGAGCAACAGTACCTTTACCCCTGCGCTACACACGCTTTTTTTGCAACGCTGGCGGTTAAGTCTGGTCGTGCAGGCCACCACGTTAAACCAACAACTACTGGAAGAAGAGCGCGAGCAGTTGCTGAGTGACGTTCAGGAACGGATGACGCTGAGCGGGCAACTGGAACCGACGCTGGCGGAAAATGATAATGCCGCAGGCCGCCTGTGGGATATGAGCGCGGGCCAGCTTAAACGTGGTGATTATCAACTGATCGTAAAATACGGCGAATTTCTCGCCGCCCAGCCGGAGCTAATGCAACTGGCTGAACAACTGGGACGTTCGCGGGAAGCCAAATCGGTACCGAAAAAAGACGCGCCGATGGAAACCTTTCGTACACTGGTGCGCGAACCCGCAACGGTGCCGGAGCAGGTTGACGGTATACAGCAAAGCGATGATATTCTGCGCCTGTTGCCGCCAGAGCTGGCGACGCTCGGTATCACCGAGCTGGAATATGAATTCTACCGCCGGTTAGTGGAAAAACAGCTCCTCACCTATCGCCTGCATGGCGAAGCATGGCGTGAGAAAGTGACCGAACGGCCGGTAGTACACCAGGATGTCGACGAGCAGCCGCGCGGACCGTTTATTGTCTGCGTCGATACTTCAGGCTCGATGGGAGGATTTAACGAGCAGTGCGCAAAAGCGTTCTGCCTGGCGTTGATGCGCGTTGCGCTGGCGGATAACCGCCGCTGCTTTATTATGCTGTTTTCCACTGACGTTGTGCGTTATGAACTCTCCGGCCCGGAAGGTATCGAGCAGGCTATCCGCTTTTTAAGTCAACGTTTTCGCGGCGGCACGGATATCGCCAGCTGTTTTCGCGCCATTATTGAAAGAATGCAGGGACGGGAATGGTTTGATGCCGATGCGGTGGTCATTTCGGATTTTATCGCCCAGCGCTTGCCGGATGACGTGGTGAGCAAAGTGGGAGAGTTGCAGCGTCTTCACCAGCATCGATTCCATGCGGTGGCGATGTCGGCGCACGGCAAACCCGGCATCATGCGCATTTTCGATCATATCTGGCGCTTTGACACCGGGATGCGAAGCCGCCTGCTGAGACGCTGGCGGCGTTAACGGCTTATAAAATAGCAGGAATGCTTTCGCGAACCTGCGCGGGCCATACGCCGCACTGCACCTGACCAATATGCGGCAATTGCAGCAGCAACATCGTCAGACGAGACTGCCCAATCCCGCCGCCGATGGTCTGCGGCATTTCGCCGCGCAGCAGCGCCTGATGCCACTCCAGTTGCAGGCGATCTTCATCACCGGTCAACGCCAGCTGGCGCATCAGCGTATCGGCATCTACGCGGATACCCATAGAGGAAAGCTCAAACGCATCTTCCAGCACCGGGTTCCACACCAGGATATCGCCGTTCAGACCGGCGTAGCCCAGCTCAGATGCGGAGCTCCAGTCATCATAATCCGGCGCGCGTACATCATGGCGGTGGCCATCGCTCAGTTTACCGCCGATCCCCACCAGAAAAACGGCGCCAAGTTCTTTGGCGATCGCGCGTTCGCGCCCTTTCGCATCCAGATCCGGATAGCGAGACAACAGCTCCTGGCTGTGAACAAACTGAATTTGCTCTGGCAGGAACGGCGCCAGACCAAACTGTTTATGCACTTCTGCTTCCGTCGCCTTAATTCCTGCCCATATAGCCTCTACTGTGCTTTTCAGGGTGGAAAATTGGCGCTCGCCATCGCCCATGACACGCTCCCAGTCCCACTGATCCACATAGACCGAGTGGAGCGGAGAGAGTCGGTCTTCATCGGGGCGAAGGGCTTTCATGTGCGTGTACAGCCCTTCGCCCGCGCTGAAGTCATGTTGCCCCAGGGTTTGACGTTTCCACTTCGCCAGTGAATGCACCACTTCGAACTGGGCGTCAGGCAACGCTTTCACTTTTACCTGCACCGCTTTTTCACAGCCGGACAAATTATCCTGCGTACCATCTCCTACGCGACTCAGGATCGGCGCCTGGACCTCAATCAGACCCAGACGCTCCTCAAGCTGGCGAGAGAAATGTGATTTCACGAAGCTAATTTGACGTTGTTTGGCAATGTAAGCGGTTTTCATTTTTTTACTCCTGCGTCCTGTTGCCTATGATTAAGCAACAAAACGAGAGCACTATTCAATAATCAACAGATAAAAAGCCAACTTCGATTTTGATTCGTTAAAAATAATGGCTAAAATAGAGATAATCATTAATCAGCATAAGAAAAAGCGATGGAAAATTATCAGATCGACAATCTGGACCGCGGCATCCTTGACGCCTTAATGGGAAATGCCCGCACCGCCTACGCCGAACTGGCCAAACAATTTGGCGTTAGCCCTGGAACCATTCACGTTCGCGTCGAGAAAATGAAGCAGGCCGGGATCATTACGGGCGCACGGATTGACGTCAGCCCTAAACAGCTGGGCTACGATGTGGGCTGCTTTATTGGCATCATCCTCAAAAGCGCCAAAGACTATCCCTCCGCACTGGCCCGGCTGGAAAGCCTGGATGAGGTGACGGAAGCGTATTACACCACCGGTCACTACAGCATCTTTATAAAAGTGATGTGCAAATCAATCGACGCGCTTCAGCACGTACTTATCAACAAGATCCAAACAATTGATGAAATTCAGTCCACTGAGACACTGATCGTCTTGCAGAACCCGATCATGCGCACCATCAAGCCATGATCGGCTTTTTTAATCCCACATTTTTCCACAGGTAGATCCCAGCTCGTTCACAGAGTACAATGCAGCCTCTTTACCTGAGCGAGCGATCAATGGCAGACATTACTCTTATCAGCGGCAGCACCCTGGGTGGCGCTGAATACGTCGCGGAACATCTGGCGGAAAAGCTGGAAGCTGCCGGTTTTTCAACCGAAACGGTGCACGGTCCGTTATTAGAGGATCTGTCAACTTCCGGGATCTGGCTGATAATCAGCTCAACGCACGGTGCCGGAGACATTCCGGACAACCTGACCCCTTTCTATGAAGACCTTCAGACGCAGAAACCCGATCTTTCCGCGGTACGTTTCGGCGCAATTGGCATTGGTAGTCGAGAATACGACACGTTTTGCGGCGCGATTGAGAAAATAGAAGCGGAACTGAAAGGCGCTGGCGCAAAACAGGTTGGGGAAACACTGAAGATCAACATCCTTGAACATGAGATTCCGGAAGATCCAGCGGAGATTTGGCTCGGATCCTGGATTAATTTACTCAAATAAGTGTAAAGATCGTGCGATACATTGTGGATAAATCTGGTGGAAAGCTTGGATCAACCGGTAGTTATCCAAAGAATAACCGTTGTTCACTTTTTGAGTTGTGTATAAGTACCCGTTTTGATCCCAGCTTATACGGGCCACGATCACCGATCATTCACAGCTAGTGATCCTTTCCAACGCATTGATCTTTATTACAGGATCCGGGTTATCCACAGCCTGGTGCGATCCTAATAAGAGATCACAATAGAACAGATCTCTAAATAAAAAGATCTTCTTTTTAATAGCCCGGATCCCGGGGCTTTCTCCATCGGCTAAAGTTGAGTAGAATCCACCGCCCGGGCTTCAATCCATTTTCACACCGCGTTATGCGAGGCAATTACCATGTTTTATCAGGATCCTTTTGACGTCATTATTATTGGCGGGGGTCATGCAGGCACTGAGGCCGCGATGGCCGCAGCGCGTATGGGTCAACAGACTCTGCTTTTGACACACAATATTGACACGTTGGGACAGATGAGCTGCAACCCGGCGATCGGCGGTATTGGAAAGGGACATCTGGTAAAAGAGGTGGATGCGCTCGGCGGTCTGATGGCGAAAGCGATCGATCAGGCAGGTATTCAGTTTAGGATACTAAACGCCAGCAAAGGTCCGGCCGTTCGCGCTACCCGGGCTCAGGCGGATCGAGTCTTATACCGCCAGGCGGTGCGTACCGCGCTGGAGAATCAGCCGAATCTGATGATCTTCCAGCAAGCTGTTGAAGATCTGATTGTCGAAAACGATCGCGTTGTCGGCGCCGTGACCCAAATGGGGCTCAAATTCCGCGCGAAAGCGGTGGTACTGACCGTCGGAACCTTCCTGGATGGCAAAATTCATATTGGTCTGGATAACTACAGCGGCGGTCGTGCTGGCGATCCGCCATCCATCCCGCTGTCTCGCCGTCTGCGTGAGCTTCCGCTACGCGTCAGTCGCCTGAAAACCGGCACACCGCCGCGTATTGATGCGCGTACTATCGATTTCAGCGTGTTGGCTCAACAGCATGGCGATAACCCGATGCCGGTTTTCTCGTTTATGGGGAATGCTTCTCAGCATCCGCAACAGGTGCCGTGTTACATCACGCATACCAATGAGAAAACCCATGACGTGATTCGTAATAACCTCGATCGTAGCCCAATGTACGCTGGCGTGATCGAAGGGATCGGCCCACGCTACTGCCCTTCGATCGAAGACAAGGTGATGCGTTTTGCCGATCGTAACCAGCATCAGATCTTCCTTGAGCCGGAAGGACTGACCTCTAACGAGATTTACCCTAACGGTATCTCCACCAGCCTGCCGTTTGACGTGCAGATGCAGATTGTCCGTTCCATGCAGGGTATGGAGAACGCGAAGATCGTTCGCCCTGGTTACGCGATTGAGTACGATTTCTTCGACCCGCGCGATCTGAAACCGACTCTGGAAAGTAAATTTATTCACGGCCTGTTCTTTGCTGGTCAAATCAACGGTACTACCGGCTATGAAGAGGCTGCGGCGCAGGGCTTGCTCGCTGGTCTGAATGCCGCGCGTCTTTCCGCCGACAAAGAGGGCTGGGCGCCTGCGCGTTCTCAGGCTTATCTCGGCGTGCTGGTGGACGATCTCTGTACGCTGGGCACCAAAGAGCCGTATCGCATGTTTACCTCCCGCGCCGAATATCGCCTGATGCTGCGTGAGGACAACGCCGATCTGCGTCTGACCGAAATGGGCCGCGAGCTGGGTCTGGTGGATGATGAACGCTGGGCGCGCTTCAACGAGAAGCTGGAAAGTATCGAACGCGAACGTCAGCGGCTGAAATCGACATGGGTAACGCCGTCTGCGGAATCCGCCGATGAAGTGAATGCGCATTTGACCACGCCTCTCTCCCGTGAGGCCAGCGGCGAAGATCTGTTGCGTCGTCCGGAAATGACCTACGCGCAGCTCACTTCGCTTGCCGCATTCGCGCCTGCGCTTGAAGATGAGCAAGCCGCTGAGCAGGTGGAAATCCAGGTCAAATACGAAGGCTATATCGCTCGCCAGCAGGATGAGATTGAAAAACAACTACGTAACGAGAATACGTTGCTGCCTGCCACGCTGGATTATCGTCAGGTTTCCGGTCTGTCGAACGAAGTTATCGCCAAGCTGAACGATCATAAACCGGCGTCTATCGGCCAGGCATCGCGTATCTCCGGCGTTACGCCAGCGGCAATCTCCATTCTGCTGGTATGGCTGAAAAAACAAGGTATGCTGCGTCGTAGCGCTTGATAACACTAATTTGGCGGGGGCGCTTCGCTTGCCCGCCCTACAAATTTGTAGGCCCGATAAGCGAAAGCGCATCGGGCATTTGATTATTAACAGGTAATGACCGTGCTCAACAAACTCTCTCGTCTGCTGGCTGATGCCGGTATTTCTCTTACCGATCACCAGAAAACGCTGCTGGTCGCCTACGTTGATATGCTGCACAAATGGAACAAAGCATACAACCTGACGTCAGTGCGGGATCCCAACGAAATGTTGGTACGCCATATTCTCGACAGCATAGTCGTTGCGCCGTATCTTCAGGGACAGCGTTTTATCGACGTAGGAACAGGACCGGGGCTGCCGGGCATCCCACTGGCTATTGTTCTCCCTGACGCGCATTTCACCTTACTCGACAGCCTGGGCAAGCGGGTACGTTTTCTGCGTCAGGTCCAGCACGAACTGAAACTGGAAAACATCACGCCGGTTCAAAGCCGCGTTGAAGCCTATCCCTCCGAACCACCGTTTGATGGCGTTATCAGCCGCGCTTTCGCATCGTTGAATGATATGGTGAGCTGGTGTCACCATCTGCCGGGAGAGAAAGGGCGTTTTTATGCCTTAAAAGGGCAATTGCCAGGGGATGAAATTGCCTCACTACCTGACAATTTTAGCGTCGAATCTGTTGAAAAATTACGCGTTCCGCAACTGGAAGGCGAGCGGCATCTGGTGATTATTAAGTCAAACAAAGTTTAATTTTTATCAAAAAAAATAGAAAAAAAACGACGCGGCTTGTGTTAAAAATCGACAGGTATAACGCATTTCAGCGTTGTTACATTTAACTCTGGATTTACGGTTTCGTTTCAACATGACAACGTCGCTTCTTTTGTTAAAACAGAGAGTAATCAACTTTGTAAATATCAGTCTGCTAAAAATCGAATCGAAAAATCACTTTTGCTTGTTAAATTTTTATTATAAATGTCAATGGGGCGTTTTTAAGGTGTAAGCTGGTATTTTTAAAACAGTACCTGGTTTTACGCTTAAATATCAAAAAGATGAAAAGGCATGAATTGACACGTAAATGAATTGCGTAAGCATGAATATGTTTAATGTGTGATCTGGTGCACGCTTTATCGCCAGTGTTTTCGCGCTATTTGCAGTTTTGTACGATCGTTCACACTTTGGCTAAAAGTTAAAAATGCGGGCCAGAGAAAAATATTTAAACATTTATTCACCTTTTGGCTACTTATTGTTTGAAATCACGGGGGCGCACCGTATAATTTGACCGCTTTTTGATGCTTGACTCTAAGTCTTAAAGAACGTTTTATACGACACGCGGCATACCTCGAAGTGAGCAGGAGTAAAAACGTGATGTCTGTGTCGCTCGTGAGTCGAAACGTTGCTCGTAAGCTTCTGTTCATTCAGTTTCTGGCGGTAATAGCAAGTGGATTGCTGTTTTGCCTCAAAGACCCCTTCTGGGGCATCTCCGCAGTATGTGGGGGATTGGCAGTGGCACTGCCTAATATGTTGTTTATGATATTTGCCTGGCGTCACCAGGCGCATACACCTGCTAAGGGCCGCGTGTCCTGGACTTTCGCCTTCGGTGAAGCCTTCAAGGTGTTAGCGATGCTGGTTTTACTGGTGGTGGCGTTGGCGGTTTTAAAGGCGGTGTTTTTGCCGCTGATCGTTACGTGGGTTTTGGTGCTGGTGGTTCAGATACTGGCGCCGGCTGTAATTAACAACAAAGGGTAAAAGGCATCATGGCTTCAGAAAATATGACGCCGCAGGAATACATAGGACACCATCTGAATAACCTTCAGCTGGACCTGCGTACTTTCTCGCTGGTGGATCCGCAGAACCCCCCAGCCACCTTCTGGACGCTCAATATTGACTCCATGTTCTTCTCGGTGGTGCTGGGTCTGTTGTTTCTGGTGATGTTCCGTAGCGTTGCTAAAAAAGCGACCAGCGGCGTGCCAGGCAAGTTTCAGACCGCGATTGAGCTGATAGTCGGCTTTGTGCATGGCAGCGTCAAAGACATGTACCATGGCAAAAGCAAGCTGATTGCGCCGCTGGCCCTGACGATTTTCGTCTGGGTATTCCTTATGAACCTGATGGACTTACTGCCTATCGACCTGCTGCCGTATATCGCTGAGCATTGGCTGGGTCTGCCGGCAACGCGCGTGGTGCCGTCTGCTGACGTCAACATCACCCTGTCGATGGCGCTGGGCGTATTCATCCTTATTCTGTTCTACAGCATCAAAATGAAAGGCATCGGCGGCTTCGCAAAAGAGTTGACGCTGCAGCCGTTCAATCACTGGGCGTTCATTCCTGTCAACTTAATCCTTGAAGGGGTAAGTCTGCTGTCCAAACCGGTTTCTCTCGGTCTGCGACTGTTCGGCAACATGTATGCCGGTGAGCTGATTTTCATTCTGATTGCTGGTCTGTTGCCGTGGTGGTCACAGTGGATTCTGAATGTGCCGTGGGCCATTTTCCACATCCTGATTATTACGCTGCAAGCCTTCATTTTCATGGTTCTGACGATTGTCTATCTGTCGATGGCGTCCGAAGAGCATTAATTTACCAACACTACTACGTTTTAACTGAAACAAACTGGAGACTGTCATGGAAAACCTGAATATGGATCTGCTGTACATGGCTGCCGCTGTGATGATGGGTCTGGCGGCAATCGGTGCTGCGATCGGTATCGGCATCCTCGGGGGTAAATTCCTGGAAGGCGCGGCGCGTCAACCTGATCTGATTCCTCTGCTGCGTACTCAGTTCTTTATCGTTATGGGTCTGGTGGATGCTATCCCGATGATCGCTGTAGGTCTGGGTCTGTACGTGATGTTCGCTGTCGCGTAGTAAGCGTTGCTTGAATTAAGAGCAATATCAGAAGGTTAACTAGATAGAGGCATTGTGCTGTGAATCTTAACGCAACAATCCTCGGCCAGGCCATCGCGTTTATTCTCTTTGTCTGGTTTTGCATGAAGTACGTATGGCCGCCGTTAATGGCAGCCATCGAGAAACGTCAGAAAGAAATTGCTGACGGTCTCGCTTCTGCTGAACGAGCACATAAGGATCTTGACCTTGCAAAGGCCAGCGCGACCGACCAGCTGAAAAAAGCGAAAGCGGAAGCTCAGGTAATCATCGAGCAGGCAAACAAACGCCGCGCTCAGATCCTGGACGAAGCCAAAACTGAAGCAGAGCAGGAACGTACTAAAATCGTGGCGCAGGCGCAGGCGGAAATTGAAGCCGAGCGTAAACGCGCCCGTGAAGAGCTGCGTAAGCAAGTTGCTATCCTGGCTGTTGCTGGCGCCGAGAAGATCATCGAACGTTCCGTGGATGAAGCTGCTAACAGCGACATCGTGGATAAACTTGTCGCTGAACTGTAAGGAGGGAGGGGCTGATGTCTGAATTTGTTACGGTAGCTCGCCCCTACGCCAAAGCAGCTTTTGACTTTGCCGTTGAACACCAAAGTGTAGAGCGCTGGCAGGATATGCTGGCGTTTGCCGCCGAGGTAACCAAGAACGAACAAATGGCAGAGCTTCTCTCTGGCGCGCTGGCGCCGGAAACGCTCGCTGAGTCGTTTATCGCAGTCTGCGGTGAGCAGTTAGACGAAAACGGTCAGAACCTGATTCGGGTGATGGCTGAAAATAATCGTCTGAACGCGCTCCCGGATGTTCTGGAGCAGTTTATTCATCTGCGTGCCGCCAGTGAAGCTACCTCCGAGGTAGAAGTTACGTCGGCAACCGCATTGAGTGAAGAGCAGCTTTCGAAAATCAGCGCCGCGATGGAAAAACGTCTGTCACGCAAAGTGAAGCTGAATTGCAAAATCGATAAGTCTGTAATGGCAGGCGTTATCATCCGGGCGGGTGATATGGTCATTGATGGCAGCGTACGCGGCCGTCTTGAGCGCCTTGCAGACGTCTTGCAGTCTTAAGGGGACTGGAGCATGCAACTGAATTCCACCGAAATCAGCGAACTGATCAAGCAGCGCATTGCTCAGTTCAATGTGGTGAGCGAAGCTCACAACGAAGGTACTATTGTTTCTGTCAGTGACGGTGTTATCCGCATTCACGGCCTGGCCGATTGTATGCAGGGTGAAATGATCTCCCTGCCGGGTAACCGTTACGCTATCGCACTGAACCTGGAGCGCGACTCCGTGGGTGCGGTAGTCATGGGTCCATACGCTGACCTTGCCGAAGGCATGAAGGTTAAATGTACGGGCCGTATCCTGGAAGTTCCGGTTGGCCGCGGCCTGCTGGGACGTGTGGTAAACACCCTGGGTGCGCCAATCGACGGTAAAGGTCCGGTTGATAATGACGGCTTCTCTGCCGTTGAAGCGATTGCGCCGGGCGTTATCGATCGTCAGTCTGTCGATCAGCCGGTGCAGACCGGCTATAAAGCCGTTGACTCCATGATCCCAATCGGTCGTGGTCAGCGTGAACTGATCATCGGTGACCGTCAGACCGGTAAAACCGCGCTGGCTATCGACGCCATCATCAACCAGCGCGACTCCGGCATCAAATGTATCTATGTCGCTATCGGCCAGAAAGCGTCCACCATCTCTAACGTGGTGCGTAAACTGGAAGAACACGGCGCGCTGGCTAACACCATTGTTGTGGTGGCGACCGCGTCCGAATCCGCTGCGCTGCAATATCTGGCGCCGTATGCCGGTTGCGCAATGGGCGAATACTTCCGCGACCGCGGCGAAGATGCGCTGATCATTTACGATGACCTGTCTAAACAGGCTGTTGCTTACCGTCAGATCTCCCTGCTGCTCCGTCGTCCGCCAGGACGTGAAGCATTCCCGGGCGACGTATTCTACCTCCACTCTCGTCTGCTGGAGCGTGCTGCGCGTGTTAACGCCGACTACGTCGAAGCCTTCACCAAAGGTGAAGTGAAAGGGAAAACCGGCTCTCTGACCGCGCTGCCGATTATCGAAACGCAGGCAGGTGACGTTTCCGCGTTCGTTCCGACCAACGTAATTTCCATTACCGATGGTCAGATCTTCCTGGAATCTAACCTGTTTAACGCCGGTATTCGTCCTGCGGTTAACCCGGGTATCTCGGTATCCCGTGTAGGTGGCGCAGCCCAGACCAAGATCATGAAAAAACTGTCCGGTGGTATTCGTACCGCGCTGGCGCAGTATCGTGAACTGGCGGCGTTCTCTCAGTTTGCATCCGACCTTGACGATGCCACCCGTAAACAGCTTGACCACGGTCAGAAAGTGACCGAACTGCTGAAACAGAAACAGTATGCGCCGATGTCCGTCGCGCAGCAGTCTCTGGTTCTGTTCGCAGCAGAACGTGGTTATCTGGCGGATGTCGAACTGGCGAAAATCGGTAGCTTCGAAGCCGCACTGCTGGCTTACGTCGACCGTGATCACGCTCCGCTGATGCAAGAGATCAACCAGTCCGGTGGCTATAACGACGAAATCGAAGGCAAGCTGAAAGGCATCCTCGATTCCTTCAAAGCAACCCAGTCCTGGTAACGTCTGGCGGCTTGCCTTAGGGCAGGCCGTAAGGCATTGAGGAGAAGCTCATGGCCGGCGCAAAAGAGATACGTAGTAAGATCGCAAGCGTCCAGAACACGCAAAAGATCACTAAAGCGATGGAGATGGTCGCCGCTTCCAAAATGCGTAAATCGCAGGATCGCATGGCGGCCAGCCGTCCTTATGCAGAGACCATGCGCAAAGTGATTGGTCACCTTGCGAACGGTAATCTGGAATATAAGCACCCCTACCTGGAAGAGCGCGACGTTAAACGCGTGGGCTACCTGGTAGTGTCGACCGACCGTGGTTTGTGCGGTGGCTTGAACATTAACCTGTTCAAAAAGCTGCTGGCGGATATGAAGGCATGGTCCGATAAAGGCGTTCAGTGCGAACTCGCAATGATCGGCTCTAAGGGCGTGTCATTCTTTAATTCCGTAGGCGGCAACGTTGTCGCTCAGGTGACAGGTATGGGGGATAACCCTTCTCTGTCCGAACTGATCGGTCCGGTTAAAGTGATGTTGCAGGCCTACGACGAAGGCCGTCTGGACAAGCTTTACATTGTCAGCAACAAATTTATTAACACCATGTCTCAGGTGCCGACGATCACTCAACTGCTGCCGCTGCCGGCGTCAGAAGATGATGATCTGAAGCGTAAAGCCTGGGATTACCTGTATGAACCAGACCCGAAAGCGCTGCTGGATACTCTCCTGCGTCGTTATGTGGAGTCTCAGGTTTATCAGGGCGTGGTAGAAAACCTGGCCAGCGAGCAGGCCGCACGAATGGTGGCGATGAAAGCCGCAACCGATAATGGCGGCAGCCTGATTAAAGAGCTGCAGTTGGTATACAACAAAGCTCGTCAGGCCAGCATTACTCAGGAACTCACCGAGATCGTCTCGGGGGCCGCCGCGGTTTAACCAGGTTATTTCGTAGAGGATTTAAGATGGCTACTGGAAAGATTGTCCAGGTAATCGGCGCCGTGGTCGACGTCGAGTTCCCTCAGGATGCCGTACCACGCGTGTACGATGCCCTTGAGGTGCAGAATGGTAATGAGAAGCTGGTGCTGGAAGTTCAGCAGCAGCTTGGCGGCGGTATCGTGCGTACCATCGCGATGGGGTCTTCTGACGGTCTGCGTCGCGGTCTGGATGTAAAAGATCTCGAACACCCGATCGAAGTCCCGGTAGGTAAAGCTACGCTGGGTCGTATTATGAACGTCCTGGGCGAACCGGTCGACATGAAAGGCGAGATCGGCGAAGAAGAGCGTTGGGCGATTCACCGCGCAGCGCCTTCCTACGAAGAGTTGTCAAACTCTCAGGAACTGCTGGAAACCGGTATCAAAGTTATCGACCTGATGTGTCCGTTCGCGAAGGGCGGTAAAGTCGGTCTGTTCGGTGGTGCGGGTGTAGGTAAAACCGTAAACATGATGGAGCTTATCCGTAACATCGCGATCGAGCACTCCGGTTACTCTGTGTTTGCGGGCGTAGGTGAACGTACTCGTGAGGGTAACGACTTCTACCATGAAATGACCGACTCCAACGTTATCGATAAAGTATCCCTGGTGTATGGCCAGATGAACGAGCCGCCGGGAAACCGTCTGCGCGTTGCACTGACCGGCCTGACCATGGCGGAGAAATTCCGTGACGAAGGTCGTGACGTACTGCTGTTCGTCGATAACATCTATCGTTACACCCTGGCCGGTACGGAAGTATCCGCACTGCTGGGTCGTATGCCTTCCGCGGTAGGTTACCAGCCGACTCTGGCGGAAGAGATGGGCGTTCTGCAGGAACGTATCACCTCCACCAAGACCGGTTCTATCACCTCCGTACAGGCGGTATACGTACCTGCGGATGACTTAACTGACCCGTCTCCAGCCACCACCTTTGCGCACTTAGATGCAACCGTGGTACTGAGCCGTCAGATCGCATCCCTGGGTATCTACCCGGCCGTTGACCCGCTGGATTCCACCAGCCGTCAGCTGGATCCGCTGGTTGTTGGTCAGGAACACTACGACACCGCGCGTGGCGTTCAGTCCATCCTGCAGCGTTATCAGGAACTGAAAGACATCATCGCCATCCTCGGTATGGATGAACTGTCTGAAGAAGATAAACTGGTGGTAGCTCGCGCGCGTAAGATCCAGCGCTTCCTGTCCCAGCCGTTCTTCGTGGCGGAAGTATTTACCGGTTCTCCGGGCAAATACGTCTCCCTGAAAGACACCATCCGTGGCTTTAAAGGCATCATGGAAGGCGAATACGATCACCTGCCGGAGCAGGCGTTCTACATGGTCGGTTCCATCGACGAAGCCGTGGAAAAAGCCAAAAAACTTTAACGCCTTAATCGGAGGGTGATATGGCAATGACTTACCACCTGGATGTCGTCAGCGCGGAGCAACAAATGTTCTCCGGTCTGGTCGAGAAAATCCAGGTTACGGGTAGCGAAGGCGAACTGGGGATTTACCCGGGGCACGCGCCGCTACTCACCGCCATTAAGCCTGGTATGATTCGCATCGTTAAGCAGCACGGTCATGAAGAGTTTATCTATCTGTCCGGCGGCATTCTGGAAGTGCAGCCTGGCAGCGTGACCGTTCTGGCGGATACCGCGATTCGCGGTCAGGATCTCGACGAAGCGCGAGCCCTGGAAGCGAAGCGTAAAGCCGAAGAGCACATTAAGAGCTCGCACGGTGACGTGGATTACGCTCAGGCGTCTGCGGAACTGGCCAAAGCGATCGCTAAACTGCGCGTTATCGAGTTGACCAAAAAAGCGATGTAACACCGGCTTGAAAGCATAAAACCAGTCTGATTGCGGACTGGTTTTTTTTTATCCTCTCAATTTTTATTCGATAAACTAGCAACGAAAAAAACAAGCGGCTGAAGGCGACGCGTTTTCAGCGACAGCGCTGTTTTCATTAAATCTTTCTTTCTGTCATTGGCATCTGCACATTGTGCGAAGAAGGAAGGAATGGATGCGTTTTTATTGCATAAAATGAGGGATTATTACTATGTCATTTCAGCCATCCTTTGCGGGTCCACAACCCGACTCAAGGATTGATCGTACTACCTTTATTCGTCGCGCTTATCTTCATCTCGCCGGCGCCATCGTCGGTTTTATCGTATTGAGCGCGGCGTGGAGTTTTATAGGGGTCGGGGAGTATGCGCTTGATGTGCTGCTGGCTGGTGGAAGATATAGCTGGTTGGTTGTTCTCGGCGCTTTTATGCTGGTGGGAATGCTGGCGACCCGTCTGGCGGATAATGCGGGGACTAATCAAACGCAACTTATCGGGCTGGGGATTTATGTGTTGGCAGAATCCCTGATTTTTGCCCCCCTGTTAACGGTGGCGGCGTATATTAACCCGTCGAGCATTGGCGCGGCGGCAATAACGACCCTGTTGCTGGTTGGTGGTCTGACGTTTACCGCTTTTTCCATAAAAAAAGACTTTTCTTTTCTGCGCTCGTTTCTGACTATGGCTGGGTTCATTGCTTTTGGCGCGATTATTGCCAGCGTCATCTGCGGCTTCTCGCTGGGCGTCTGGTTTTCTGCGCTAATGGTACTGCTGTGCGCCGGGTTTATACTTTACGACACTTCTAACATTATTCACCATTACCCTACCGATCGCCCTGCTGGCGCGGCATTACATCTGTTCGCTTCTATCGCGACCATGTTCTGGTATATTTTGCGGATTTTTATGTCGCGTAATTAAGTAAAAAATACGTGCAACGGAAAACCAGCGGCCTCTGTCGCTGGTTTTTGCTTTTCTGACTCCCCTGCGCTTTATTACGTTATCTTCTTTATTTATGGTGTAAAAAAACAGCAAAAACATCGGACTACGTTGCCAATACGCGGGTGTTTTTACTTTTCAGGAGACAAGAGGCGCGGTAATGAACGAAAATGATTCATTAGCAGGCGGGGATGTTATCCCGGTGAGCGTTTTATCCTTCTTCCATTTTACGATGAAAAAAATGTAGTATTTTCAACGTGAAACAGTATAAATTCGTTCTCAAATTACAGTCAGGACGCGTATGTTAAATAGTGCTATGAGCGTAGTGATCCTTGCCGCAGGTAAAGGCACGCGCATGTATTCCGATATTCCTAAAGTGCTGCACACGCTGGCGGGTAAACCCATGGTGCAGCATGTCATTGATGCAGCTACTAAATTAGGGGCCGCACAGGTTCATCTGGTCTATGGCCACGGTGGCGAGTTGTTAAAACAGACCCTGAAAGATGACAAGCTAAACTGGGTGCTTCAGGCGGAACAGTTGGGTACAGGTCACGCAATGCAGCAGGCCGCGCCCTTCTTTAGCGACGATGAAGATATTTTAATGCTTTACGGCGACGTGCCGCTGATTTCGGTTGAAACCTTACAGCGCCTGCGCGATGCCAAACCGCAGGGTGGTATTGGGTTATTAACCGTGAAGCTGGACGATCCGAGCGGCTATGGCCGTATTACGCGTGAAAACGGTAAAGTGACCGGCATCGTTGAACATAAAGACGCCACTGATGAACAGCGTCAGATCCAGGAAATTAACACTGGTATTCTGATCGCCAACGGCGCGGACCTGAAACGCTGGTTGTCTAAGCTGACTAACAATAATGCGCAGGGTGAATATTACATCACAGATATCATCGCGCTGGCTTATCAGGAAGGACGGGAAATCGCCGCGGTGCATCCGGCTCGCATCAGCGAAACGGACGGCGTGAATAACCGTCTACAGCTTTCTCGTCTGGAGCGTATTTACCAGGCCGAACAGGCGGAGAAACTGCTGTTATCCGGCGTTATGTTGCGCGATCCGGCACGTTTTGATCTCCGCGGCACCCTTCATTGTGGAATGGATGTCGAAATTGACGCTAACGTTATCATCGAAGGTTATGTAACGCTCGGTCACCGCGTGAAGATCGGCGCGGGCTGCATTATTAAAAACAGCGTTATTGGCGATGACTGCGAAATTAGCCCATACAGCGTGGTGGAAGATGCGCATCTGGAAGCGGCCTGCACCATCGGCCCGTTTGCTCGCCTGCGTCCCGGCGCTGAGTTGTTAGCGGGCGCTCACGTCGGCAATTTCGTTGAAATGAAAAAAGCGCGTCTGGGTAAAGGTTCTAAAGCCGGCCATCTGACCTACCTGGGCGATGCGGAAATTGGCGACAACGTGAATATTGGCGCGGGGACCATCACCTGTAACTATGATGGCGCGAACAAATTCAAAACGGTTATTGGCGACGATGTGTTTGTCGGCTCCGATACCCAACTGGTGGCGCCGGTTACTGTTGGTAAAGGGGCCACCATCGCCGCAGGGACTACCGTCACCCGTAATGTAGCCGACAATGAACTGGTATTAAGCCGCGTGCCGCAGGTGCATAAGCAAGGCTGGCAGCGTCCGGTGAAGAAAAAGTGATTTTGTAGGCCGGATAAGCGTCAGCGCCATCCGGCAGACCGGAGATGAGAGGATAAAATAATCCTCCGCTCCATGAGCAGTACTTATAAAAATAACCCCACTCTCTACAAGGCTCGGGGCGCCCGCAACGACGGGCATACAGGTCAGCGACAACGCATGGCGTAATGCCATAATCAGGAAATAAAACTATGTGTGGAATTGTTGGCGCTATCGCGCAGCGTGATGTAGCTGAAATCCTTCTCGAAGGTTTACGTCGTCTGGAATACCGCGGATATGACTCTGCCGGTCTGGCCGTGGTGGATGCAGAAGGTCATATGACCCGCCTGCGTCGCCTCGGTAAAGTCCAGATGCTGGCTCAGGCAGCGGAAGAACACCCGCTGCATGGCGGCACCGGTATTGCTCACACTCGCTGGGCGACGCACGGTGAACCTTCAGAAGCTAACGCGCATCCGCATGTTTCTGAACATATTGTGGTGGTGCATAACGGCATCATCGAAAACCATGAACCGCTGCGTGAAGCGTTAAAAGCGCGTGGCTATACCTTCGTTTCTGAAACCGACACCGAAGTGATTGCACACCTGGTAAACTGGGAACTGAAACAAGGCGGCACTCTGCGAGACGCGGTTCTGCGTGCGATCCCGCAACTGCGTGGCGCATATGGCACGGTGATCATGGATACCCGTCACCCGGATACCCTACTGGCTGCCCGTTCAGGTAGCCCGCTGGTGATTGGCCTGGGTATGGGCGAAAACTTTATCGCTTCTGACCAGCTGGCGCTGTTGCCAGTGACTCGTCGCTTTATTTTCCTTGAAGAGGGCGATATCGCTGAAATCACTCGCCGTTCGGTAAATATCTTCGATAACACCGGCGCGGAAGTAAAACGTCAGGATATCGAATCCAATCTGCAGTATGACGCCGGTGATAAAGGCATTTACCGCCACTATATGCAGAAAGAGATCTACGAGCAGCCGAACGCGATCAAAAACACCCTTACCGGGCGCATCAGCCACGGTCAGGTGGATTTAAGCGAGCTGGGACCGAACGCCGACGAACTGCTGTCGAAGGTTGAGCATATTCAGATCCTCGCCTGCGGTACGTCTTACAACTCCGGTATGGTTTCCCGTTACTGGTTTGAATCGCTGGCAGGTATTCCGTGCGACGTTGAAATCGCCTCTGAATTCCGCTATCGCAAATCTGCCGTGCGTCGTAACAGCCTGATGATTACCCTGTCACAGTCTGGCGAAACCGCAGATACCCTGGCTGGCCTGCGTCTGTCGAAAGAGCTGGGATATTTGGGCTCTCTGGCCATTTGTAACGTGCCGGGATCTTCGCTGGTGCGTGAATCCGATCTGGCGCTGATGACCAATGCCGGAACGGAAATTGGCGTAGCATCTACCAAAGCCTTCACCACCCAGTTAACCGTGCTGTTGATGCTGGTGGCGAAACTGGCGCGTCTGAAAGGTCTGGATGCGTCCATTGAGCATGATATCGTGCATGGCCTACAGGCGCTGCCGAGCCGTATTGAGCAGATGCTGTCGCAGGACAAACGTATCGAAGCCCTGGCGGAAGATTTCTCTGACAAACACCATGCACTGTTCCTGGGGCGTGGCGATCAATATCCGATTGCGCTCGAAGGCGCGCTGAAGTTGAAAGAGATCTCTTACATTCACGCGGAAGCCTATGCTGCAGGCGAGCTGAAACACGGGCCGTTGGCGCTGATTGACGCCGATATGCCGGTGATTGTGGTGGCGCCGAACAACGAACTGCTGGAGAAACTGAAATCCAACATCGAAGAAGTTCGCGCACGTGGCGGTCAGTTGTACGTCTTCGCCGATCAGGATGCGGGTTTCGTCAGCAACGACAACATGCACATCATCGAGATGCCGCATGTGGAAGAAGTGATCGCGCCTATCTTCTACACCGTTCCGCTGCAACTGCTGGCGTATCACGTGGCGCTGATTAAAGGCACCGACGTTGACCAGCCGCGTAACCTGGCGAAATCGGTGACGGTAGAGTAAGTACAAATGTTGCACCAGGCAGAAGGCCGTCGACAGACGGCCTTTTTTTGTGCGCTGTGACAGGCGCTGTTCTTTCTCTATGGTGGCTGAAGAGCGACTAAGAGGTGCTACGCCTGCCTGCGCTACGGGCACCCGGTCACATTCTCTTCTTTAAGGCCCTGGCTCAATCCAGGTGGATCGGAAATCAAACCACCCCAGGTTATTCAGGTGGATCCCCCTGGCCCGGTCGGGGCTTTTGAGTCGCATCCAGTGGTGAAAAAGCGGCTGTAGCCAGCCTGAACGGGTGGTTTCCCTGACCAGTTGTTCCGCGCTGATGGTTTCGGCATGCCACTGGGTTTCCCATTGGGCCAGCAGCGCATCATCCCCACCACTGATGGCGTGGCGCAGTAAAGGGGAGCCCAGTAGCCATGTACCGACGTTCCACTCTTCGGGAATGGGGAAATTGACCGTCCCCAGCCAGAGATCCACATTGGCTTTGCCATTCGCCCAGTCATCATAATTCAGCTCAACGCCCTCAAGTAAAATGCCCTGCTGGCGCATGATCTCTTGCATGATATCCAGGAGCATTGGAAATTCAGGGTGCTGATCGTGATAGGCCAGACGCAGTTTCGCGTAGGGCGACGACGAAATAAAAGGTGAACAGGCCGGGCCCGCCTCAATAGTATGAAACCAGGAGGACAGCAGGCTGCCGCCCGGTACCCAGAAGGGGCGAATTGCCTCACTCAGATGCTGGAGTATGGCGTAAGGGCTGAGTGTTTCCCGTAGCCAGCGGCGATGTTCGGCGGTATGCCAGTGCGGGGAGCGGCTGTCGCATAATAAAAAATATCCTCCACGCTCAAGAAACATCTCGCGCAGGTTGTCAGAAGGTTTGCCTGATACCTGGCTAAGCCGTCCGGAAACGTAATCCTCATCGCTCAGGCTGGAGCTGAGCCAGGCTGCCGTGTCGTTATCCGACAGCGATTCCGCCAGATTGTCTGTCTCCGTTAAATTCGGCCAGATAAAGACCTCCACTTCATCCAGCAGCCCGCGCAGACCAAAGTAGTGGTCAAAGGCCTTCATTTGCAGATGAAAGCCATTGTTTTCCACCACCTCATAAGGGCCAGTCCCCACAGGATGTGCCGGGAAATCAGCGCGTTGTGTATGGTCAGGTGGTAGGATCATGGCATCAATATGGCTGAGCAGCAGAGGCAGTCGGTTATCCGGGTGCGCCAGCGTAATTTCAAGGCTCAGCGGCCCGGTGGCCTGAATGGTCTGCAAGTGCGAGAACAACGGCAGCTTAGCGCTGCGGGTCAGTGAAGCGATAACCGCGTCGATCGTCAGCTCCTGACCATCATGCCAGAGGACGGCGGGGCGCAGATAAAAACGCCAGCGCAGTGGATCAATCTGCCGCCAGTGGTGGGCAAGATCGGCTTCGACTTCACCTTTTTCCTCATTTATGCGCGTCAGGCCGCTAAAAATCTGCCTGACCAGATGCTGTTCAGAGCGGCGCAACGGCGTGCCGGGGCACAGCGACGGCATTGTCCGGTAATAGGGGATGCACAGCCGCTGATAGTCTGCCCGCACGCTATAGCCCAGTTTTGAGCGCAGCAGTTGCGCCACCTGGTGCTTATTTTTACCCAGCAGCTGAATGGCCTGATCAACATGACCAGACTCCAGTAACTGCTCCGCCTTTTCGCTTAACAGCTGTTCTGGTTTATAGCGCAGGTGAAGCCGGGCGCGATGCCCACGTCCGGCCTGTGATTGCCAGATGAGCCACTTTGCCTCCTGCATCTGAAGCAACAGATTACGCATATGCCGCCGGGTACAGAACAACACATCCGCCAGCTCCTGTAGCGTCACGCTAACGGGCTTATCGCCATAGTGCTGGAGTAGCTTTAAGTATTTTTGTTCAGTGTGCCGGGTTGTCATAAAAGGTGAAATTTCCCGAACGGGAATGAGCAATTTTTAATATCCCCTTTTTAGCCGATGATTTTCTCTATCGCAACTTCTATGAGGATTCATCATGACAAAGCGCATTAATAAAGATACTCAGGTCTGCATGTCCCTGGCGGCACGCCCAAGTAACTTCGGTACACGCTTTCACAACTATCTGTACGAAGCGCTGGATCTCAATTATCTCTACAAAGCTTTCTCGCCGACCGATCTTACGCAGGCCATTAGCGGCGTGCGCGGTCTGGGGATCCGTGGGTGCGCGATCTCTATGCCGTTTAAAGAAGCCTGCATTCCGCTGGTGGATGAACTGGATGCTTCCGCTCAGGCCATTCACTCAGTTAATACCATTGTGAATACCAATGGCCATCTGAAGGCGTACAACACCGATTACATTGCAATAGCTCGCTTGCTGGCGAGTTACAAGGTCTCTCCCGACCTGGTGTTTGCTTTGCGTGGCAGCGGTGGTATGGCAAAGGCGGTGGCCTGCGCGCTGAAGGATGCGGGGTTTACCCGTGGTTATATTGTCGCGATTGATGAAGCGTCAGGTAAACAACTGGCCGAACTCTATGGCTATGAATGGCGCCCGGATACCGACGGTATTGAAGCCGATTTGTTAATTAACGCCACGCCTATCGGAATGGCTGGCGGTAATGATGCCGACAAACTCTCTTATTCCGAACAGGAAGTGGATAAGGCGAGCGTTATCTTTGATGTGGTGGCGCTACCGCCCGTCACGCCGCTGATCCGCTACGCCCGTGAACGCGGTAAAACCGTGATTACCGGTTCCGAAGTGTTTGCTATTCAGGCCGTGGAGCAATTTGTCCTTTATACCGGGATTCGCCCGGATGACGTGCTGTTTCAGAAAGCCGCGGCCTGGTCACGTCTGTAACATTTTTTCCCGCTTTTTCTTTAAATTAAAAGAACAGGGTACCCTACTATGACTAAAAAAATTGTTGCTGTGACGGCCTGTCCGACGGGCGTCGCCCATACCTTTATGGCGGCAGAAGCGTTGGAAATTGAAGCCCGCAAGCGTGGTGACTGGATCAAGGTTGAAACCCGCGGTTCCGTCGGGGCGAAGAACACGCTGACCGCGGAAGAGATAGCGCAGGCGGATGTGGTGATTATCGCGGCGGATATTGAGCTGGATCTGTCAGGCTTTGTTGGCAAAAGACTCTATCGCACCAGTACCGGCGCGGCGCTAAAAAAGAGTGCGCAGGAAATGGATAATGCTTTCAATAGCGCCGAGGTCTATCAGGGGAGTGCCGGGCGATCTTCTTCAGCTGGTAAAACAGAGCTACCTGGCGTTTATAAGCATTTAATGACCGGCGTATCCCATATGCTTCCTTTGGTGGTGGCGGGAGGGTTGTGTATCGCACTCTCTTTTGTCTTCGGTATCCAGGCCTTCAACGAGCCGGGCACGCTGGCGGCTGCGTTATTTCAAATTGGTGGTAAGGCGGCCTTTGCGCTGATGGTGCCGGTACTGGCTGGGTTTATTGCCTTCTCAATTGCCGATCGTCCGGGTCTGGCCCCGGGGCTTATTGGCGGGATGTTGGCCAGCCTGTGCGGTGCTGGTTTCCTGGGAGGGATTGTGGCCGGTTTTCTGGCCGGTTACAGCGTACGGTTTCTGGCGCAAAATATTAAGCTACCAGCGTCAATGGAAGCGCTTAAGCCTGTGCTGGTTCTGCCGCTACTGTCTACGCTGATTACCGGCCTAATCATGATTTACGTGGTGGGTGGCCCCGTTTCTGCGGTGATGGAAGGGCTGACGACGTTCCTGGGGAATATGACCTCTACGAATGCTATCTTGCTGGGAATGTTGCTGGGCGCAATGCAAGGTTTTGACCTTGGTGGGCCGGTGAATAAAGCTGCGTATACCTTCGGCGTCGGTTTACTGGCTTCTCATTCGTATATGCCGATGGCGGCCATTATGGCGGCAGGGATGGTACCGGCATTAGGGATGGGCGTCGCAACCTGGGCGGCCAGAGCGAAATTCACTGCTTCTGAGCATGAAGCGGGTAACGCATCCTTTATCCTGGGGCTGTGCTTTATCTCTGAAGGGGCGATTCCCTTCGCCGCGCGTGACCCGATGCGCGTCATCCCTTCTACGATGGTCGGTGGCGCAATCGCCGGGGGACTGTCCATGTATTTCGGTTGTACACTGATGGCGCCACACGGCGGCCTCTTTGTCCTGGCGATCCCGCATGCGGTAGAACATGTGATGCAGTACCTGCTCTCGATTGCCCTGGGCACGATTGTCTGCGGCCTGATGTACGCGCTGTTGAAACCGTCTGCGGTTGCGCAAACAGTTTAATTCATCTCCCCCTGCAGGCTGGTCTGGTGTCTCCCCGGGCCAGCTTTTTTATTTCCATTGTCATCAAACCGTCATAATCAAGACATATAACTGTCATCAATTTGTCCTATTTTGCTCATCGTAGCAACTCAAACAACGATTTACCGAAACCGTGCAGGAGACATTATGAAAGTTATGCGTACCACTGTCGCAACTGTTGTCGCCGCGACCTTATCGATGAGCGCGTTCTCTGCCTTTGCAGCAGCAAGCCTGACAGGTGCCGGTGCAACGTTTCCTGCGCCGGTGTATGCCAAATGGGCGGATACCTACCAGAAAGAAACCGGTAACAAAGTCAATTACCAGGGGATAGGCTCTTCCGGCGGCGTGAAACAAATCACCGCGAATACCGTTGATTTTGGCGCTTCCGATGCGCCGCTGTCTGACGAAAAACTGAATCAGGAAGGCCTGTTCCAGTTTCCGACGGTGATCGGCGGCGTGGTGCTGGCGGTGAATATTCCAGGCCTCAAATCCGGTGAACTGGTGCTGGATGGTAAAACGCTGGGTGACATCTACCTCGGTAAAATCAAGAAGTGGGATGATGAAGCCATCACCAAACTGAACCCAGGCGTGAAGCTGCCCTCACAGAATATCGCTGTGGTGCGTCGCGCTGACGGTTCCGGTACCTCCTTCGTGTTCACCAGTTACCTGGCGAAAGTCAACGACGAGTGGAAATCGAAAGTGGGCGCGGGTTCTACCGTGAACTGGCCAACCGGTCTGGGCGGTAAAGGTAACGACGGCATCGCGGCATTTGTACAGCGTCTGCCAGGCGCTATCGGCTACGTTGAATACGCTTACGCTAAGCAGAACAACCTGGCCTACACCAAACTGGTTTCTGCCGACGGCAAACCGGTAAGCCCGACGGAAGAGAGCTTCTCTAATGCGGCGAAAGGCGCAGACTGGAGCAAAACCTTCGCGCAGGATCTGACCAACCAGAAAGGTGACGATGTGTGGCCAATCACTTCCACCACGTTTATCCTGGTCCACAAAGCGCAGAAGAAACCTGAGCAGGGTGCTGAAGTGTTGAAGTTCTTCGACTGGGCCTACAAAAATGGCGCTAAGCAGGCGAATGATCTGGACTACGCCAGCCTGCCGGATAACGTTGTTGAGCAGGTTCGTGCTGCATGGAAGACCAGTATAAAAGACAGCAACGGTAAGGCGCTGTATTAATTAACGAATTGGCGGATGGCGCTACGCTTATCCGCCCTACGGTTTCGACCGCAGGCCCACGTTGTAGGCCGGATAAGCGTAGCGCCATCCGGCAGGGGCAACGTCGTAAAATGCGTTTAATGGAAAGAGTAATTTATGGCTGCAACCAAGCCTGCTTTTAACCCGCCGGGTAAAAAAGGCGACATGATTTTCAGCGCGCTGGTAAAACTGGCTGCGCTGATTGTGCTATTGATGTTGGGCGGTATTATCGTCTCATTGATCATCTCCTCCTGGCCAAGTATTCAGAAATTTGGTTTCTCATTTCTTTGGACTAAGGAATGGGACGCGCCAAACGATATCTACGGCGCTCTGGTGCCCATTTATGGCACGCTGGTGACCTCCTTTATCGCACTGCTGATCGCCGTTCCGGTCAGTTTCGGCATTGCCCTGTTTTTAACCGAGCTGGCGCCAGGCTGGCTAAAGCGTCCGCTCGGCATCGCCATTGAACTGCTGGCGGCAATTCCCAGTATCGTGTACGGCATGTGGGGGCTGTTTATCTTCGCGCCGCTGTTTGCGACGTACTTCCAGGAGCCGGTCGGCAATATTCTTTCCAACATTCCGTTTGTCGGCGCGCTGTTCTCCGGCCCGGCCTTTGGTATCGGCATTCTGGCGGCGGGCGTCATCCTCGCCATCATGATCATCCCCTACATTGCGGCGGTTATGCGCGACGTCTTCGAGCAAACACCGGTAATGATGAAAGAGTCCGCTTACGGTATCGGCTGTACTACCTGGGAAGTTATCTGGCGCATCGTGCTACCGTTCACCAAAAATGGCGTGATCGGCGGCATTATGCTGGGGCTGGGCCGTGCTCTGGGTGAAACGATGGCGGTCACTTTTATCATCGGCAACACTTACCAGCTCGACAGCGCGTCGCTGTATATGCCGGGCAACAGCATCACTTCCGCGCTGGCGAACGAATTCGCTGAGGCGGAATCGGGCCTGCACGTGGCAGCGTTGATGGAGCTGGGGCTGATCCTGTTTGTGATCACCTTTATCGTCCTGGCGGCGTCTAAGTTCATGATTATGCGTCTGGCGAAGAACGAGGGAGCACGTTAATGGCTACGCTTGATATGCAGAACACCGCGCAGCTCGCGGAATCCCGTCGCAAGATGCAGGCGCGTCGCCGCATGAAGAACCGTATCGCACTAACGCTCTCAATGGCGACGATGGCATTTGGCCTGTTCTGGCTGATCTGGATTTTGATGTCCACCATCACGCGCGGCATTGATGGTATGTCGCTGGCGCTGTTTACCGAAATGACGCCGCCGCCGAACACGGCGGGCGGCGGGCTGGCGAACGCCCTGGCGGGGAGTGGATTGTTGATTCTCTGGGCTACCGTATTGGGTACGCCGCTGGGGATTATGGCGGGTATTTACCTGGCCGAGTATGGCCGTAAATCCTGGCTCGCCGAAGTCATTCGCTTTATTAACGACATTCTGCTTTCCGCGCCGTCAATTGTTGTGGGGCTGTTTGTTTACACCATCGTGGTGGCGCAGATGCAGCACTTCTCCGGTTGGGCTGGGGTGATTGCACTGGCGCTGTTGCAGGTACCGATCGTTATCCGTACCACTGAAAACATGCTCAAGCTGGTACCGGATAGCCTGCGTGAAGCCGCTTATGCGCTGGGTACGCCGAAGTGGAAGATGATCTCCGCGATTACGCTGAAAGCCTCTATCTCCGGCATTATGACCGGTATTCTGCTGGCTATTGCCCGTATTGCCGGGGAAACGGCGCCATTGTTGTTTACCGCGCTCTCGAACCAGTTCTGGAGCACCGACATGATGCAGCCGATCGCCAACCTGCCGGTGACCATTTTTAAATTCGCGATGAGTCCGTTTGCCGAATGGCAACAATTAGCCTGGGCGGGCGTGCTGATTATTACCCTGTGCGTACTGCTGCTGAATATTCTGGCGCGTGTTGTTTTCGCGAAGAAAAAACACGGTTAAAGACATTGTAGGCCTGATAAGCGTAGCGCCATCAGGCATTATTTTACGGCGTGGCGGATGCGGCGCTGGATGAGGAAAAGAGTGAAATGAGTATGGTTGAAACTGCCCCGAGTAAGATTCAGGTTCGTGATTTGAACTTCTACTACGGCAAATTCCATGCCCTGAAGAACATTAATCTGGATATCGCGAAGAATCAGGTAACGGCATTTATCGGGCCATCCGGCTGCGGTAAATCAACGCTACTGCGTACCTTCAATAAAATGTATTCGCTTTATCCGGAGCAGCGCGCGGAAGGTGAAATTCTGCTGGATGGCGACAATATTCTCACCAACACCCAGGATATCGCGCTGCTGCGCGCAAAAGTGGGGATGGTATTCCAGAAGCCGACGCCGTTCCCGATGTCCATCTATGACAATATCGCCTTTGGCGTGCGTCTGTTTGAGAAGCTGTCTCGTGCCGATATGGACGAGCGCGTGCAGTGGGCGTTGACCAAAGCCGCATTATGGAACGAAACCAAAGATAAATTGCACCAGAGCGGGTACTCTCTCTCCGGTGGTCAGCAGCAGCGTCTGTGCATTGCGCGCGGTATCGCCATTCGTCCGGAAGTGTTGCTGCTGGATGAGCCATGTTCAGCTCTGGACCCGATCTCCACCGGGCGTATCGAAGAGCTGATCACCGAGCTGAAACAGGATTACACCGTGGTGATCGTGACCCACAACATGCAGCAGGCGGCACGTTGCTCCGATCATACGGCGTTTATGTACCTGGGCGAGTTGATTGAGTTCAGCAACACGGACGATCTGTTCACCAAGCCCGCGAAGAAACAAACAGAAGACTATATCACCGGTCGTTACGGTTAATTCAGGAGTGCGTAATGGACAGTCTGAACCTTAATAAACATATTTCCGGCCAGTTCAACGCCGAACTGGAAAGCATCCGCACTCAGGTAATGACCATGGGCGGCATGGTGGAGCAGCAGCTTTCTGACGCTATCACCGCCATGCACAACCAGGACAGCGAGCTGGCGAAGCGCGTGGTAGAAGGCGATCATCAGGTTAATATGATGGAAGTCGCCATCGATGAAGCCTGCGTGCGTATTATCGCCAAGCGCCAGCCGACGGCGAGCGATCTGCGTCTGGTAATGGCGATTATCAAAACCATCGCCGAACTGGAGCGCATTGGCGACGTGGCGGATAAAATCTGCCGTACCGCGCTGGAGAAATTCTCCCAGCAGCACCAGCCGCTGCTGGTCAGCCTGGAGTCACTGGGCCGCCACACCGTGCAGATGCTGCACGACGTGCTGGATGCGTTCGCGCGCATGGATCTCGATGAAGCGGTGCGTATCTATCGTGAAGATAAGAAAGTTGACCAGGAATATGAAGGCATCGTGCGTCAGCTGATGACCTACATGATGGAAGACTCGCGCACCATTCCCAGCGTGCTGACCGCGTTATTCTGCGCTCGTTCTATCGAGCGTATCGGCGACCGCTGCCAGAATATCTGCGAATACATCTTCTACTTCGTGAAGGGGCAGGATTTCCGTCACGTCGGCGGCGATGAGCTGGATAAACTGCTGGCGGGGAAAGATCCGAAAGAGTAAATCTCATTCTTTTGCCCGGTGGCGCAGCGCTTACCGGGCCTACAGGTACAGATGCTGTAGGCCGGATAAGCGTCAGCGCCATCCGGCATTTCAGTTAACGCGTAATCTCCCACCCGCGCGCTTTCCACAATCCCGGCAACTGCGCCAAATCGGTAAAAGTCGTCACGTTAGGGTGATCGATCGGCTTGTTATGCGGATCGGCGCAGAAATAAAACACTTCCATTCCCGCCGCAATTCCTGACTGCGCGCCTGCGCTGGAATCATCCACCAGAATACACTTCTCAACATTGACCTTCATGGCGTTCGCCGCATGGAGCATCAGCGCCGGATCGGGCTTCCAGCGTTGAATATCGTAACCGCTAAACAGCAAATCAGGAAAATGATGCAACATGCCCAGTTTACCCAGCGAATGCTGCATCTTACTGACCGGCCCGTTGGATACCACGCACATGGGCGTCTTAATGCTGTCCAGCAGCGTATTTGCGCCCGCGATCGCTTCCAGTTCGGTATCGAACAGACGCGCCACTTCCGCGCGGTACACCGGCTCCAGCTCCGCCTTTGCCAGCGCAACGCCATGCTCTTTACTGATGGTATCGATAATTTCGTAGAGCTTTACGCCTTTAAAGCGTCTGAATACTTCCGTGAGCTTAAGCGTAATGCCGAACTGCCGGAACATAGTGACATAGGCGCGCGAGCAAATTACTTCACTGTCGACCAGCGTGCCGTCACAGTCAAAAAACACCGCTTCGATTTGGGACATGTCATTTCCATTTTAACAAGTTTAACGTTTACGTAATGCTGAATGAGGGGACGCAATCGTTGCCGTACTAACAAATTGAGTGAAAAAAATTACCACACAACTGCGCCAGGTGTCGCATTTTGGTATAGGATAACGGCGAATTTTCCCTCCTTTCTCCGGAAATTGATAATGAGTCAACAACACACCACCCAGGCTTCTGGTCAGGGTATGCTGGAACGCGTGTTTAAACTGCGCGAACATGGCACGACGGCACGAACCGAAGTGATCGCCGGTTTTACCACTTTCCTGACGATGGTTTATATCGTTTTTGTTAACCCGCAAATTCTGGGCGTAGCTGGCATGGACACCAGCGCCGTCTTTGTGACCACCTGTCTGATTGCGGCCTTTGGCAGTATTCTGATGGGTCTGTTCGCTAACCTGCCGGTGGCGCTGGCGCCCGCGATGGGGCTGAATGCGTTCTTTGCCTTCGTGGTTGTGCAGGCAATGGGACTGCCGTGGCAGGTAGGCATGGGCGCCATTTTCTGGGGCGCTGTTGGTCTTTTATTGCTGACTATCTTCCGCGTGCGTTACTGGATGATCGCCAACATTCCGGTCAGCCTGCGCGTGGGCATCACCAGCGGCATCGGCCTGTTTATCGGCATGATGGGGCTGAAAAACGCCGGCGTGATCGTCGCTAACCCGGAAACGCTGGTCAGCATCGGCAACCTGACCTCGCACAGCGTGCTGCTGGGGGTTCTCGGATTCTTTATTATTGCGATTCTCGCTTCGCGCAACATTCATGCGGCGGTGCTGGTGTCCATCATCGTCACGACGCTGCTTGGCTGGATGATGGGCGATGTACACTACAACGGCATTGTCTCCGCGCCGCCAAGCGTCACCAGCGTGGTAGGGCATGTCGATTTGGCAGGCTCGTTCAATCTTGGCCTGGCGGGGGTTATTTTCTCCTTCATGCTGGTAAACCTGTTTGACTCCTCCGGTACGCTGATTGGCGTGACCGATAAAGCCGGCCTGGCGGATGAGAAAGGCAAATTCCCGCGCATGAAGCAGGCGCTGTTTGTTGATAGTATATCTTCCGTCACTGGCGCATTTGTCGGAACGTCTTCTGTGACCGCTTATATTGAGTCCTCTTCCGGCGTTTCGGTGGGCGGTCGCACCGGTTTGACGGCGGTAGTGGTCGGTATTTTGTTCCTGCTGGTTATCTTCCTGTCGCCGCTGGCGGGCATGGTGCCGCCTTACGCGGCGGCGGGCGCGCTGATTTACGTCGGCGTGCTGATGACCTCCAGCCTGGCGCGGGTAAACTGGCAGGATTTAACCGAATCGGTCCCGGCGTTTATTACGGCGGTAATGATGCCGTTTAGCTTCTCGATCACCGAAGGTATCGCGCTGGGCTTTATCTCTTACTGCGTGATGAAGATTGGTACCGGTCGCCTGCGCGACCTTAGCCCGTGCGTAGTGATTGTCGCGCTGTTATTTGTGCTGAAGATTGTGTTTATTGATGCACACTGATGAAATGAACCCTCGCCCCATCGGGGGGAGGGTTTTTAAATAACTTACGCTTTAACGCGCTGAATATACTCGCCAAATGCGGTCAGCTGACCGGTCAAATGATCTAACGTTCCCTGATCCACCACTTCTCCAGTCTGCGGGTCGACTTTATTCTGAATCACGCCGCCCATAAACTCCGGTTTGTTCATCACCATTGCATCAAGGAACACCAGAATCTGGCGCAGATGATACTGGCAGCGCGCGCCGCCAATCGCCCCCATTGAGCTGGTCTGGATAAGAACGGGCTTACCCGCCAGCGGCTGCTCAGGCAGACGGGATAGCCAGTCGATGGCATTCTTCAGGCCGCCGGGAACGGAATAGTTATATTCCGGCGTCACAATGACGACGCCGTCGGCGTTGCGAATCTGCTCAGCCAGCGCCTCTACGCTGGCTGGAAATCCCTCTTCCTGCTGGATATCGGCGTCATACAGCGGAATATCCCCGATTGAAGGCAGCGGCGATACCGTCATTCCTGCCGGCGCGACTTTAGGCAGCGTACGCGCCACCATCCCGTTAAAGGAACCTTTGCGTAAACTTCCCAGCAATGTAACCACATTCAGCGTTTCAGACATACGTGCCCCTTTTTTCATTATGAACGATTAAGCGTATACGATTTGGCGGCGGGGAGTTGGGCGAATCGCATCAGACGGCCGGTTGGCTCATTGGTGCGCGTCTGGATATCGGGCAGGCTTTTCCAGCCCAGTTTGCCATCGAACTCCCACACTTTTAATTTTTCTATCGCTGGCGTAACGGTTACGGACCATACCAGCACATCTTCCGCATCGCACACGGCTTCAAGCTGCGTGACATGCGCGCACTTCAGGCGTCCGGCAACGGGTAAAAGTTGCAGCTCCCGCGGATCGTCATTCATGACATCGCCGGTGAGTTTTAACACGCTCTGGCGCAATGTGATGAGTTGCGCTCGCGCTTCGTTGGGATCGTTTTGATTGGCTACCCATAAGTTTTCATTACGGGAGAAAGGGTGGCGTTCGAGCGAATGCGGATGGTGAAAGCCGCGGGAGGTGCGCTGTAATTCCATATCCAGCCCGCACTCTCCTTCGGTGGTCAACGCCACGCCAACCATATTTCCGGCGTAGGAGATAGAAAAGCCTGGCAGATTTTTGTCACGAAACGCGGGTTTACCTTTCGCCTGAATAATGATTTCCGGCAGCTCGCTAATTCCGTACAGCATAAACATCAGTTCGGCAAGAAGGCCTCTGGAGGCGAGAAAACGCGTTCGTCGGTGAGCAGGCAGGTTTCTGGCTTCAATATGGCAAGACGAAGAGAGACGAATTGAAACCAACTGTCCCTCCGTAAGTATCCCTCTGGCAAAGTGAGTCGCCATTTTTCGCTCCGTGATTAATGGGCCGTGATAATGACGAGAGTAACATTAACGTAAATTATGGACAGGTTTTACGCGCTAAAAATTCAATTTCAGAAGGTTCTTTAATCAGACGGTGACATTTCTGGTAAAAGGAAGGTGAATTTATCAACGCAGGTGGTCAGATAAGGCGACGGCAGAGCGTGTTGATAGCCTGTCGTAGCCACACAATCTTGGGATTATGACTATTACGTTTGTGCCATAATAGGGTAAACGGCACCATCAGCTTTTCCCGCTGTTGCGCATCAAAAGGCAGGGGGCGCGCCACTAACGGTAGCTGGTGGAGCTGATTGTAGTGCTGGCAATAGCGCGGCGCGGTTGCTATCAGGGTGTGATCCGGCTGGGCGGCCATAAAGAGCGACTGCTCGAACCCCGGCAGGCTCAACGCAATATGGCGTTTGCGTCCCATTTCTTGCAGGACATCATCCAGCGCCCAGGTATCGCTTTGCTCCCAGCAAATACTGATATGCGGGTAGCGCAGAAAAGTGTCCAGATCCCACGCTTCGCGCAGCGCCGGATGATCTTCCCGCAGCCAGACCCACGGTAAATCGCTAAACAGTACCTCAAAATCAATCGCGAGCGGTAACAGACTGAGCAATTCTCGCGAGCGGGGATGGCTTTCGCGTCCGGTAAATCCGATATCGACTTCCCCACGCGTAATCGCCTCCAGCGAGTCATAATCCCAGTTGTGAACCTTAATGGTAGCCTGCGGATAGCGCTGATAAATCTGCTGCGACAGTGAATTAAACATAATCATCATCAGCGGCGACTCTGCTGCCAACTCAAATTTTAAACCGCGCGGCGTTTGATGATGCGGTTTATCAAGCAGTTGATTCCCCATCTGCATCCAGTCCGCCAGACTTTGCTCCATACTGACCATCAGCGGCGTCGGCGCCAGGCCCAGCGGCGTATTGACGAACAGCGGATCGTCAAACCATGCCCGGAGTTTCGCCAGCGATTTGCTGACCGCTGAGGGCGTTACGTTCATCCGTTTTGCAGCTTTAGTGACGCTGCGCTCCTGCATGAGTAACTGTAGGCATAACAGCAAATTAAGGTCGAGATTGGTAAGGGATTTCTTCATGCTCGGCTACGGACCTGTTGGGCGTGACGGAGAAGATCAGCAGAATACTCACTATGCTACAACCAATCAGAATCCCGATCAGCATATTCATCGCGCTGATACCGAGTATTGCCGCCAGCCAAATCCACAGTGATGAACCGCAAACCTGCGCGATACCGAGCGTGGAACTGGCCACTCCGGCGCGCAGCGAAAACGGCCCCAGCGCCTGGCTCATCGCGACGCCAAAACCAACCGAGAATCCGGCGCAGATAAGCGTCAGGCCAAAGAGTGTGACGGTATTGGTATGAGCAAGGCTTAACGTCACGCCAGCCGTCAAAAACAGCCCCTGTGAGACGAGCATTAAGGTTCGCGGCTTAAATAACCCAAGCGCAAAAGGGGTGGAAAAAGAGACGACCATACTGACGCCTGCGGTGAGCGCCATGGTAATGGCATAGTCGCCACGGCTAAATCCCATCACCTCCATCAGCAGCACTGGAGAGGCATTGACAAAGGTCAGGATCACCGACACGCTAAGGGTGGTGATCGCCAGTCGACTAACGAAAAAACGGTTAATCAGCGACTCGGCGGCGGGCGACGATCGTGATAAATCGCGTGGAGCCAGCCTTACCGGGCGCGTCTCGCGCAGGATAAACAGTGATAACAGGCCCACAATAATGCCCATCGCGGACATCGTATAGAACAGACTTTGCCAGGGGAAACGAAGCATAATCAAATGCCCCACCACCGGGGCGAGTACCGGCACAATACAGGTAATCCCATTCAATAATGACAGCACTTTCGCCCGGCGATGCTCGTCGAGCGTGTCGCGCAGAATGGCGAACGCCACCACATAGCAGCCGCCTGCGCCTACTCCCTGAAGAAAACGCCCACTCAGAAATAGCGAGCCTTCCGACGCCCGTGAACAAAGCAGTGAGGCCATCATAAAGACGAGCGCGCCGACGATCGCGACCGGCTTGCGGCCTGACTGGTCGGCTATCTTCCCGGCAAACAGCATGGCCGTCGCCATTCCGGCCAGGTAAACGGAGAAGGCGATATGCAACTGCGCCTCGCTGGCGTTCAGATCGGCGGCTATACGCGGTAAACCGACCAGATACATATCAATACCGGCAGGATAGAGTAAAACCAGGGCAAAACTACACAGTAGAAAACGTTTCATAGCGGCCTCACGAAAAGTGTGGCGCTAAGAATACGGGGCGACGTTGCGCGAGACGAGTTGCCATTTGGACAACAGTGTTTTCCGCATGGGAAATTATTGTTGCCGGATGGCGGCGTAAACGCCTTATCCGGCTTACGGGTTTTGTAGGCCCGGTAAGCATCGCGCCACCGGGCTACACAACGTTACTTACCAATACAGAAGCTGGAGAAAATCCGTCCCAGCAGATCGTCGGAGGTAAACTCGCCGGTAATCTCGCTTAAGCTTTGCTGCGCCAGGCGCAACTCTTCCGCCAGCAGTTCCCCCGCCCACGCGCCTAATAGCTGCGCTTTGCCCTGTTCAAGATGGTCAGCGGCTTCCGCCAGCGCCTGTAGGTGACGGCGGCGGGCCAGGAAGCCGCCTTCCATATTGGTATCAAACCCCATGCTCTGCTTGAGGTGGTTACGCAACACGTCGACGCCTTCGCCGGTACGCGCCGAGAGGCGAACCAGTGAGTGACCGTTTACTTCACTAATACCCAACGTTTCGCCGGTGATATCCGCCTTGTTACGTACCACGGTAATCGGTAGATTTTTGGGCAGACGGGCGATAAAGTCCGGCCAGATGTCGGCAGGGTCAACGGCGTCCGTCGTGGTGCCATCCACCATAAACAGCACGCGATCGGCCTGTTCAATCTCCTGCCAGGCGCGTTCGATGCCGATACGCTCAACTTCGTCGCTGGCGTCGCGCAGTCCGGCGGTATCGATGATATGCAGCGGCATCCCGTCGATGTGAATATGCTCGCGCAACACGTCGCGCGTGGTGCCGGCGATATCGGTAACAATGGCCGCTTCACGGCCTGCCAGCGCATTCAGCAGGCTGGATTTCCCGGCATTCGGGCGTCCGGCAATCACTACCTTCATCCCTTCGCGCAGCAGGCTGCCCTGGCGCGCTTCGGTGCGCACGGCGTCAAGATCGGCGATGACACCATTGAGCTGCGCTTCGATTTTGCCGTCAGAGAGAAAGTCGATCTCCTCATCCGGAAAATCGATAGCCGCTTCGACGTAGATTCGCAGGTGAGTAAGTGCTTCCACAAGGTGGTTAACGCGGGCGGAAAATGCCCCCTGTAACGAGTTTAGCGCCGAACGCGCCGCCTGTTCGGAACTGGCATCGATCAGGTCGGCAATGGCTTCTGCTTGGGCTAAATCGAGCTTATCGTTGAGGAACGCTCGCTCGGAGAACTCGCCCGGTCGGGCAATGCGCACGCCTGGAAGCGTCAGGATACGTTTTAACAGCAGGTCCAGGATCACCGGACCGCCGTGCCCTTGTAGCTCCAGCACATCTTCACCGGTGAAGGAGTTCGGGCCGGGGAACCACAGCGCAATACCCTGATCCAGCGCGCTGCCGTCAACGTCTTTAAACGGCAGGTAGTCGGCATAGCGCGGCTTCGGCAGCTTGCCCAGCACCTCTTGCGCAACGTCGCGCGCCTTCAGACCAGAGATACGCAGGATACCCACGCCACCGCGTCCCGGTGGGGTTGCCTGGGCGACGATAGTGTCGTTATGGCTCATGGTTAGTCTCAACTTTGTTGCAATAAAAAAGGCGGTCATATGACCGCCTTTTGATTGTAGGCCTGATAAGCGTTAGCGCCATCAGGCTGACCGGCGCGCCTTGCCGGATGGCGGCTCCGCCTTATCCGGCCTACACCGAATCAGGATTTTTTCTTCTCGCGGCTATGCAGGCCACGCTTCTCCAGACCACGGTAAATCAGCTGCTGCTGAATGATGGTGACCAGGTTGCTGACGATATAGTACAGCACCAGACCTGACGGGAACCACAGGAAGAACACCGTAAAGATGACCGGCATAAAGGTCATGATCTTCTGCTGCATCGGGTCGGTCACGGTGGTCGGCGACATCTTCTGAATGAAGAACATCGTTACGCCCATCAGGATCGGCAGAATGTAGTACGGGTCCTGTGCGGACAGGTCATGAATCCACAGAGCGAACGGCGCATGACGCAGTTCAATGGAACCCATCAGCATGTAGTACAACGCCAGGAAGATAGGCATCTGGATGATCAGCGGGAAGCAGCCGCCCAGCGGGTTAACCTTCTCCGCTTTGTACAGGGCCATCATCTCCTGGCTTTGGCGCTGTTTATCATCGCCAAGACGTTCGCGCATCGCCTGAATTTTCGGCTGCAGCATACGCATCTTCGCCATTGACGTGTACTGCGCTTTGGTCAGCGGGTACATGATACCGCGAACGATAAAGGTAATGATGATAATGGAGAAGCCCCAGTTGCCCACAAAGCTGTGGATCCACTTCAGCAACTTGAACAGCGGCTGAGAGATGAACCACAACCAGCCGTAGTCCACGGTCAAATCCAGGTGCGGTGCAACAGCCGCCATTTTATCCTGAATTTCCGGGCCGACCCACAGGGTGCTGGTCATCGCGCCAGTCTGGCCTGGCTGTACCAGTACCGGCTGCGCTTTATAGCCGATAGCGACAATGCCGTTGCCCAGATTGGCGGTGTAGAAATTGTTGGTGCCGTCGTTACGCGGAATCCATGCGGTAGCGAAATACTGCTGCAACATTGCCACCCAACCGCCTTTGGAGCTGACGTTGAGGTTTTCGTTATCGGCAATGGTGTCGAATTTGTATTTCTCATACTTCTCATCCGGCGTGGAGTACGCTGCGCCGCGGAACGTATGCAGCGCAAAGTTGCTGCTGCCGGTGTCGCGATGAGGAGGCAGGTTGACGGATTGTTTTAACTGACCAAAGGTGGAGACTTCCAGCGGTTTTTCGCCGGTGTTCTGCACGCTATAGTTCACGTTAACCGCATAATCGCCACGCTTAAAGACAAACGTTTTGGTAAACGTGTTGCCTGCGGCGTCAGTATAAGTCATCGGAACCTGCAGTTCGTTCTGACCGTCGGCCAGTACAAACGCCTCTTTCTCGACGTTGTACAGCGGACGCGGGCCGTTCGCCGGGTTATCCGGGCCGTCGCGGCCTGTCAGGCCGCTTTGCGCCTGATAGATAAACTGCGGGGTGGTTTCCAGCAGCTGGAACGGTTCGTTGGAACCCAGTTCTTTCGGGTAAGCCGGGAGCAAGGCCTGCTCGACATCACCACCACGGGTGTTGATAGTCAAATCAAGCACATCGGTTTTCACCGTAATCATTTTCCCCTGGCCACTGGCTGGTACGCCCTGGTCGGCGGCGCTACCCGCTGCGGTGGTCGTTGTCTGCGTGGTCTGTTGAGTCTGAGGTTGCGGATTTTTATCCTGCTCCCAGGCTTGCCAGATCATGAAAGACACGAACAGCAAAGCGATGACTAAAAGATTGCGTTGCGAATCCATCGTTAGTGTTCTCTGGTATCAAATGGTCCGGGCGGGACGGGATCGTCACCACCAGGGTGTAAAGGGTGGCATTTTAATACGCGTTTCACCGTCAACCAACTGCCTTTTATCACTCCAAACCTGCGCAATGCCTCAATTCCGTAGCTTGAGCACGTTGGCGTGAAACGACAATGCGGCCCAAGCAGCGGACTGATCAGGCGTTGATAGACCCGAATAAGGGCTATCAGGACCCGCGAGCCAGGCGACAGTGGCGGCGCCATAATTTTTCCAACGCTTCCGAGAGAGCACGGTTATCGAGGTCGGCAACCCCTTTTTTCGCCACCACCACGAAATCCATTGCAGGAAGTTCATGCTGGCGCAGACGGAAGCTTTCACGCGTCAGACGTTTAATCCGGTTGCGTTCATGCGCACGTCGAACATTTTTCTTGGCGACGGTAAGACCGATACGGGGATGCCCCAGCGAATTCAGGCGGCCGAGGATGGTGATTTGCGGCGTGCCAGCCCGTTGAGGTTGCTGGAAGACGAATGTGAAATGAGCGGGAGTTAACAAACGTAACTCCCTGGGAAATGCGAGCTTAACCACTCAGGGGTTAGCTTTATTACTTGGAAACGGTCAGACGAGCGCGGCCTTTAGCACGACGACGTGCCAGAACCTGACGACCATTTTTAGTAGCCATACGAGCACGGAAGCCGTGAGAACGGTTGCGCTTCAGTACAGATGGTTGAAAAGTGCGTTTCATGGCGATTTCTACCTAAACTTGAATAAATTCACTGACTTTTGCGTATACCCGAACAAACTTTGAACGACTTACGCCACAGTGTGGGTGATTAAAGAGGCCGGATTGTAATAATTGTACACTCCGGAGTCAATTCTCTTTCCTTATTTTCCCGCGATTTTCCACGCCTTTTTGTGCGGAAAATAAGCAGCGTTGACGCCATATGACGGGCATTGCGCGACGGGTGGAGAATTATACGGACTGCCAGGTAAAGCGCAAGGATCGCCCTGGATCTTTATGCGATCTTTTAGGCGTCTGCTCACCTTTACCTATTAATTTTTTCAATATGCGCGCGAAAGCGTACAGGAGTTCCCCTGGATCGATTACACTTATCCTTTCCTGGAAAGCCCTGTGGATAAATCGGGAAGAATCTGTGAGAAACAGAAGATCTCTTGCTCAGTTTAGGCTATGATCCGCGGTCCTGATCGTTTCAAACGATCCTGGTCAGGCATGAACACGAAATCTTTCAGACTGCGTGAAGTCGCGATCGTTTGAAAGATCCGTGAAAACCGCAGACAGCGGTTCGTGCGTCACCCTTCATGCAGGGTCTTATCGACGTGCGCCAACAATCATTAATGTATCAGCCTTTGTCATTTATCGACTTTTGTTCGAGTGGAGTCCGCCGTGTCACTTTCGCTTTGGCAGCAGTGTCTTGCCCGATTGCAGGATGAGTTACCAGCCACAGAATTCAGTATGTGGATACGCCCGTTGCAGGCGGAACTGAGCGATAACACGCTGGCTTTGTATGCGCCAAACCGTTTTGTGCTCGATTGGGTAAGAGATAAGTACCTCAACAATATCAATGGATTACTCAACACATTCTGCGGCGCGGATGCCCCACAACTGCGTTTTGAAGTGGGAACAAAGCCCGTTACGCAAACGCTAAAAACGCCTGTGCATAACGTTGTCGCGCCCGCGCAGACAACGACGGCGCAGCCGCAGCGCGTAGCGCCTGCGGCCCGTTCGGGCTGGGATAACGTACCAGCGCCGGCGGAGCCGACCTACCGCTCCAACGTCAATGTAAAACATACATTTGATAACTTCGTCGAAGGTAAATCCAACCAACTGGCGCGCGCGGCGGCACGTCAGGTGGCGGATAATCCTGGCGGCGCTTATAACCCGTTATTCCTCTATGGTGGCACCGGTCTGGGTAAAACTCACCTGCTGCACGCGGTGGGTAACGGCATTATGGCGCGTAAACCCAACGCGAAAGTCGTGTATATGCACTCCGAGCGCTTTGTGCAGGACATGGTAAAAGCCCTGCAAAATAACGCCATCGAAGAGTTTAAACGCTACTACCGCTCCGTTGACGCATTGCTGATCGACGATATTCAATTCTTCGCCAATAAAGAGCGATCCCAGGAAGAGTTTTTCCATACCTTTAACGCTCTGCTGGAAGGCAATCAGCAGATCATTTTGACGTCGGATCGCTATCCGAAAGAGATCAACGGCGTTGAGGATCGTCTCAAGTCCCGCTTTGGTTGGGGGCTAACAGTGGCGATCGAACCGCCAGAACTGGAAACCCGCGTGGCGATCCTGATGAAAAAAGCGGACGAAAATGATATTCGTCTGCCAGGCGAAGTAGCGTTCTTTATCGCCAAGCGTCTACGCTCTAACGTACGTGAACTGGAAGGCGCGCTGAACCGGGTGATCGCCAATGCCAACTTTACCGGCCGGGCGATTACTATCGACTTTGTGCGCGAAGCGCTGCGCGATTTACTGGCGTTGCAGGAAAAACTTGTCACCATCGACAATATTCAGAAGACGGTGGCCGAGTATTACAAAATCAAAATTGCGGATCTGCTTTCTAAGCGTCGATCTCGCTCGGTAGCACGTCCGCGCCAGATGGCTATGGCGCTGGCAAAAGAGCTCACCAACCACAGTCTGCCGGAAATCGGCGATGCGTTTGGCGGGCGCGACCACACTACCGTACTTCATGCCTGTCGTAAAATTGAGCAACTGCGTGAAGAAAGCCACGATATCAAAGAAGATTTTTCTAATTTAATCAGAACATTGTCGTCGTGATCCTATGAAATTTACCGTTGAACGTGAACATTTATTAAAACCGCTTCAGCAGGTCAGCGGCCCGCTGGGCGGTCGTCCTACGCTGCCGATTCTCGGTAACCTGCTCCTCCAGGTAGCGGACGGTACGCTTTCTCTGACCGGCACCGATCTTGAAATGGAGATGGTCGCGCGCGTTACGCTTTCTCAGCCGCATGAGCCAGGCGCCACTACCGTGCCGGCGCGGAAATTCTTTGATATCTGCCGCGGCCTGCCGGAGGGCGCGGAGATTGCCGTTCAGTTGGAAGGCGATCGGATGCTGGTGCGTTCTGGTCGTAGCCGCTTCTCGCTGTCTACGCTGCCTGCCGCCGATTTCCCGAATCTTGACGACTGGCAAAGCGAAGTTGAATTTACGCTGCCGCAGGCCACGATGAAGCGCCTGATTGAAGCGACCCAGTTTTCGATGGCCCATCAGGATGTGCGCTACTACTTAAACGGTATGCTGTTTGAAACGGAAGGCAGCGAACTGCGCACTGTTGCGACCGACGGCCACCGTCTGGCGGTGTGCTCAATGCCGCTGGAGGCGTCTTTACCCAGCCACTCGGTGATTGTGCCGCGTAAAGGCGTGATTGAACTGATGCGTATGCTCGACGGCGGCGAAAACCCGCTGCGCGTGCAGATTGGCAGTAATAATATCCGCGCGCACGTCGGCGACTTTATCTTTACCTCGAAGCTGGTGGATGGTCGCTTCCCGGATTACCGTCGCGTTCTGCCGAAGAATCCGGATAAACATCTGGAAGCGGGCTGCGATATCCTCAAGCAGGCGTTTGCCCGCGCGGCAATCCTCTCGAATGAGAAATTCCGCGGCGTGCGTCTGTACGTCAGTGAGAATCAGCTCAAAATCACCGCCAATAACCCGGAGCAGGAAGAAGCGGAAGAGATTCTGGACGTGAGCTACGGCGGGACGGAGATGGAAATCGGCTTTAACGTTAGCTATGTGCTGGACGTGCTCAATGCGCTGAAGTGCGAAACCGTGCGCATTATGCTGACGGATTCCGTATCCAGCGTACAGATTGAGGATGCGGCGTCACAGTCGGCTGCCTATGTTGTTATGCCAATGAGGCTGTAGAATCTGAAAAGGGGCTGGTTTACTTGCCATTTCGCCTCCCGGCAGTGCTCGAAATGCTCACGTACTTCGTGTACGCTCCGCTTTCTGCGCGCTGGCGGTAGACGAACTGGCTGCGACACACACGCCCCTGGACGAATGTACTAATATATGTCACTGACGCGCCTTTTAATCAAAGACTTCCGCAACATAGAAAATGCGGATCTCGCTTTATCCCCCGGCTTTAACTTCCTGGTTGGCGCCAACGGCAGCGGCAAAACCAGCGTGCTGGAAGCTATCTATACGCTTGGCCATGGTCGGGCGTTTCGCAGTTTGCAGCCTGGCCGCGTGATTCGTCATGAGCAGGAAGCGTTTGTTCTTCACGGGCGATTACAGGGCGAAGAGCGTGAGACGTCGATTGGCTTAACCAAAGATAAGCAGGGCGACAGCAAGGTCCGTATCGACGGTACCGACGGTCACAAGATCGCGGAGCTGGCGCATTTAATGCCGATGCAGTTGATTACGCCGGAGGGGTTTACTTTACTCAACGGCGGCCCCAAATACAGAAGAGCGTTCCTTGACTGGGGATGCTTTCACAACGAAGCCGGATTCTTCACCGCCTGGAGCAACCTGAAACGATTGCTGAAACAGCGTAATGCCGCGCTGCGCCAGGTGAGTCGTTATGAGCAATTGCGCCCGTGGGATAAAGAGCTGATTCCGCTGGCGGAACAAATTAGTACCTGGCGGGCGGAGTACAGTAGCGCTATCGCACAGGACATGGCGGATACCTGTCAGCAGTTTTTACCTGAATTTTCCCTGACGTTCTCTTTCCAGCGCGGCTGGGAGAAAGAGACAGACTATGCGGACGTGCTGGAGCGAAGCTTTGAGCGTGACCGTATGTTGACCTACACCGCGCACGGGCCGCATAAAGCGGACTTTCGCATTCGCGCTGACGGCGCGCCGGTGGAAGATACCCTGTCGCGCGGTCAGCTAAAGTTGTTGATGTGCGCCTTACGTCTGGCGCAGGGCGAGTTCCTTACCCGCGAAAGCGGGCAGCGCTGCCTGTACCTGATAGATGATTTTGCCTCTGAACTTGACGATGCGCGTCGCGGACTGCTGGCCAGCCGCTTAAAAGCCACGCAATCGCAGGTCTTTGTCAGCGCAATTAGCGCTGAACACGTTATAGACATGTCGGATGAAAATTCGAAGATGTTTACCGTGGAAAAGGGTAAAATAACGGATTAACCCAAGATTAAATGAGCGAGAAACGTTGATGTCGAATTCTTATGACTCCTCCAGTATCAAAGTCCTGAAAGGGCTGGATGCGGTGCGTAAGCGCCCGGGTATGTATATCGGCGACACGGATGACGGCACCGGTCTGCACCACATGGTATTCGAGGTGGTAGATAACGCTATCGACGAAGCGCTCGCGGGTCACTGTAAAGATATCGTCGTGACTATTCACGCCGATAACTCCGTGTCCGTAACGGATGATGGCCGTGGCATTCCGACCGGTATTCACCCGGAAGAAGGCGTCTCGGCGGCGGAAGTGATCATGACCGTTCTGCACGCGGGCGGTAAATTTGACGATAACTCCTATAAAGTCTCCGGCGGTCTGCACGGCGTGGGCGTCTCGGTAGTCAACGCTCTGTCGCAAAAACTGGAACTGGTTATCCAGCGAGATGGCAAAATTCACCGTCAGATCTACGAGCACGGCGTGCCGCAGGCACCCCTGGCCGTCACTGGCGATACCGATAAAACCGGCACGATGGTACGTTTCTGGCCGAGCCACGAAACCTTCACTAACGTCACTGAATTTGAATATGAGATCCTGGCGAAACGCCTGCGTGAACTGTCATTCCTGAACTCTGGCGTTTCCATCCGTCTGCGCGACAAGCGTGACGGCAAAGAAGATCATTTCCACTACGAAGGCGGCATCAAGGCGTTTGTTGAATATCTCAACAAAAACAAAACGCCGATCCACCCGAATATCTTCTACTTCTCCACCGAAAAAGACGGTATCGGCGTCGAAGTAGCGCTGCAGTGGAACGATGGTTTCCAGGAAAACATCTACTGCTTTACCAACAACATTCCGCAGCGCGACGGCGGTACTCACCTGGCAGGCTTCCGTGCGGCGATGACCCGTACGCTGAACGCCTACATGGACAAAGAAGGCTACAGCAAAAAAGCCAAAGTCAGCGCCACCGGCGACGATGCCCGTGAAGGTCTGATTGCGGTGGTTTCCGTAAAAGTACCGGATCCGAAATTCTCCTCACAGACCAAAGATAAGCTGGTCTCTTCCGAGGTGAAATCGGCGGTGGAACAGCAGATGAACGAACTGCTGAGCGAATACCTGCTGGAAAACCCATCTGACGCGAAAATTGTCGTCGGCAAAATTATCGACGCCGCGCGTGCGCGTGAAGCGGCGCGTCGCGCCCGTGAAATGACCCGTCGTAAAGGCGCGCTGGATTTAGCCGGTCTGCCGGGCAAACTGGCGGACTGCCAGGAACGCGACCCGGCGCTGTCCGAACTCTACCTGGTGGAAGGGGACTCCGCGGGCGGCTCTGCGAAGCAGGGGCGTAACCGCAAGAACCAGGCGATTCTGCCGCTGAAAGGTAAAATCCTCAACGTCGAGAAAGCGCGCTTCGACAAGATGCTCTCCTCTCAGGAAGTGGCGACGCTGATCACCGCGCTGGGCTGCGGTATCGGTCGCGACGAGTACAACCCGGACAAGCTGCGCTATCACAGCATCATCATCATGACCGATGCGGACGTCGACGGCTCGCACATCCGTACGCTGCTGTTGACCTTCTTCTATCGTCAGATGCCGGAAATCGTCGAGCGCGGCCACGTCTACATTGCGCAGCCGCCGCTGTACAAAGTCAAGAAAGGCAAGCAGGAACAGTACATTAAAGACGACGAAGCGATGGATCAGTACCAGATTTCCATCGCGCTTGACGGTGCGACTCTGCACGCGAACGCCCATGCGCCGGCGCTATCCGGCGAAGCGTTAGAAAAACTGGTCTCTGAATATAACGCCACGCAGAAAATGATTGGTCGTATGGAGCGTCGCTTCCCGAAAGCGCTGCTCAAAGAGCTGGTGTATCAGCCAACTCTGACCGAAGCCGATCTTTCTGATGAGCAGACTGTAACGCGCTGGGTGAATGCGCTGATTACCGAGCTGAACGAGAAAGAGCAGCACGGCAGTCAGTGGAAGTTCGATGTTCATACTAATACGGAACAGAATCTGTTCGAGCCGATCGTTCGCGTGCGTACGCATGGCGTGGATACCGATTATCCGTTGGATCACGAGTTTGTGACCGGCGCGGAATATCGTCGTATCTGCACGCTGGGCGAGAAGCTGCGCGGTCTGATTGAAGAGGACGCGTTTATCGAACGCGGCGAGCGTCGCCAGCCGGTAACCAGCTTCGAGCAGGCGCTGGAGTGGCTGGTGAAAGAATCACGTCGCGGTCTGGCTATCCAGCGTTATAAAGGTCTGGGTGAAATGAACCCGGATCAGCTGTGGGAAACCACCATGGACCCGGAAAGCCGCCGTATGCTGCGTGTGACCGTCAAAGATGCGATTGCTGCCGACCAGCTGTTCACTACGCTGATGGGTGATGCCGTTGAGCCGCGTCGTGCCTTTATCGAAGAGAACGCCCTGAAAGCGGCGAACATCGATATTTAACCTGCCTTAATCCCCGGCCCGCCGCTGGCTGGCCGGGGCATCATGATGTTCATCCATATATCTGAATAGAAACTCTTTAAAGCGCTGCGTGGCGGGCGTTTGCGCGCGCCACGCATGGTAATACACGTTCATATTGCGCCGCAGCGGAGGCGTGAGCGAACAGGTCGCTAATTGGTAGCTTTTGGCGTAATGGCGGGAAAAGGTTCCGGCGATCACCACGCCTTCACACTGCGCCGCCAGCGACATGGCGGTCGCCATATGTTCCACCGTCATTTTGGGCTTAATGCGCACGCCAGCGGTCGCGGAGATCATCGGAATGGATTCGTTGCCTACGGCAATCAGCTCTTCGCTCTGAATCTCTTCCCAACGCACCGTTTTTTTATGCAGCCGATAGTCCGGATGGCAGTACAGGGCGATTTCCGTTGTAAACAGGGTTTGTTTGTCGATTTCTGGTTCCAGCGGCCGCTCCGGGCCGATACCGAAATCCGCTTCCCCCAGCATAATGCTTTTTTGCAGTTGAGACATAGGCTTATCGATTAACTGTACATGGGTATGCGGATGCTGCCGCTTAAAGGCGTGGATAATTTGCGGTAGAAAAGCACAGGCGATCAGCGGCGCGCCGACCACCCGCACCAGGGATTTTTTGATCTCTTTCAGGTCGCGGGCATAATTTTCGGCCCGTTGAAACTCTTCAACAACCCGTATGGCGGCGGGTAAAAACTTTTCGCCGTCGGGCGATAGCTTCACCACGCGCGAAGTGCGGTCGAAAAGGGAAACCTCCATCTGGCTTTCCATTTCGTTGATTAAACCGCTAACAGCTCCCTGCGTGATGCAAAGATATTTGCTGGCGGCGGTAAAACTACGCAAATCCGCGACGGCCAGAAACGCGCGAAATTGCCGGATAGTTAAATTCATTTGCCACCTGTGTTACCCCTCTACTGAGAGGATTTTATCTCAGGCTGGATAAGGTCGCGTTGATACGACTCGCAAATACAGGGGGTCTGCCTGCGCCGCAGGCAGACAGTTAGTTTATTTTACGGTGATGGTTGGTGATTTTTTCATGGTTTCTTCGGTCAGTTCCTGGCCAATGCCGGGAAGCTCCGGGACTTCGTACATGCCGTTTTTCGGCAGGTAGTTGTACTTACAGGTTTGCGTATTCGGCTCCAGCAGCGCATACCGGTGCAGTTCGTGGATGACGAAGTTCGGGATCGCGGTTTCCATATGCAGCGCCACTGCTGTGGAAATCGGCCCGCCGCAAACGTGGATTTGCACCGTTTTGTCATAAACATGCGCCATATCGCAGATTTTCTTCACTTCGGTGATGCCGCCGCAGGTGCAAATATCTGGCTGAATAACGCTCAGGCTGCCGTTTTCCAGGAAAGGACGGTATCCCCAGCGCCAGTAAATGCGTTCGCCAGCCGCCAGTGGAATATTGACCTTATCGGCAACCTGCTTCATCTGCGCGGGGTTCAACGGCATGACCGGCTCTTCGTAGTAGAAGATGCCCAGTTCTTCGATCATGCGGCCAAACTGAATCGCCGAGGTGGTATCCGTAAAGGCATGCATTTCGGCGATGATATCCACATCCGGGCCGACTGCATCGCGAATGGCGGCCATACGGTCGTAGCCCAGACGCAGGATTTTATCGGTGAGAGGCCCGTTGAGGTTTTGCTGGTTCCAGTTGCCGTGGCGATCCATTGCGACGGTATCCACTTTTATCGCGTCATAGCCTTCGCTGACGGCGGTCAGCGCCGCCTGTGCATACTGCTCCGGCTCGGTCAGCATATCTTTATCGCTGCCGTCCCCCCAACCAAACTGTAGCTGACTGGCGTAGGTTCTGATTTTCTCGCGGCTTTTGCCGCCAAGCATTTTATACAGCGGTACGCCCCACGCTTTGCCTTTGATATCCCACAGCGCGATATCGATGCCGCTCATCGCCGCGGAAAAAATGCCGCCGCCGCCCTGCCCCCAGAAGGTTTTTTTGAGCATCTTTTCCCAGATAGCTTCGTTATTCATCGGGTCCATGCCGATGATAATGGCGGCTAAATCTTTTGCCATGCCGATGCCCGCAGAGGCGCCGACGCCGTAAGCCAGCCCGACTTCGCCAAAACCGGAAATGCCCTCGTCGGTATTAATTTTTACCACCACCGGACGCCATTTGCTGGTGGCGGACGCAAAATCATTAGCAACATCAATAATATCAATGCTGGTAATTTTCATCATTTACTCCTTGTGATTAATATTTTTTAATCGTTAAAACGAATGCAGATACCACGGCGATAGCGCTGATGAAAACCAGACATAATAAGCCGCCGGTATAGGTTCCTGTAATAGAGATAAATAAACCGATAAATACTGGTGATAATGATGACAGGCCGTTCGCGACGCCGTTCATTACGCCGCTGGCGGCGGAAATAGATTTTCCGGACACCATCCCTTGTAATAATGTCCACGCAACAGGCGTACCCATCGTGCAAAAAGCGACGGCGAAAGAGAGTAGTACCGCTGACATATATTTGTGTTCGGTTATTGTGCCGAAATAGATACTGATACCGGCGAAAAACATTAACACCATTAATATGGGGGCGCTGCGTCCTATTTTATCGACGAAGACGCCCGCGGCGGCTTTGGAAAATATCGACAAGACAAACGGCAGCGACGCCAGCCAGCCCATTTCTGCCCAGCTAAATCCTCTGGCTGATTTAAGATAGGTTGGCAGCCAGGTAATCATCCCCCAGTACAGGCATTGCAGACACAGGTACCACAGCACCAGCAACCAGTAGCAATAGTTGGTAATCACCGGTTTTACCCGCAACATAAAACTTTCGCTGCTGCTTGCGCTTTCCGTTTCCTGCCCGGCTTTGATATAAGCCAGTTCCTGCTCGCTGATACCTTTAAGTTGTTCTGGTTTATCAGCAACATATCGCCATAGCAGCCAGAGTGGAATTAACCCGAGAGCGGCGCATAAAAAGAAGTTGGAACGCCAGCCGTGGGTGCCTATCCACCAGGTGAAAAAAGGCATCGCAATGGCGGGCGCGACCGACTGGCCGACGATCCACGCTGCGTTTGCCCGGCCACGCTCCTGCTTCGGAAACCAGTTTTTAATAAATACGCTTTGCAGCGGATAATAAAAACCCTCTCCGATACCCAGTAATATGCGGCAAATAATAATTAATGCAAACGATGTCGCAACTCCGCCAATAATTAAGGCGATGGTCCAGATTAGGATACAAAGCATCATCGCTTTTCTCGGACCAAGGTAGTCGCCAAGTGGTGATAATACAACATTAGCGATACCATAAGCGGCCAGAAAAACGGTCATCATCATGCCAATTTGCAATGGCATACCTTCAATACCCATATAGGCTAAGAAGGGTTCGTTTGCGGCTAATACCGAAACATTAACGCGGTCGAGATAGGCAATGAATATTCCAATAAATAAACAGGCAACGATTAAAAATCTTTTCCTGCCAGGCGGGGCGGTAAGGGCCATCGACATTTGGCGATCTCCTTTAATTAAATTAACATCATTTTTGTTTATTTTTACAATAGGGTGATTTATGACCAGGGTAACAATATCGATGAGATTAGAAAAACGGTATTTTCTGTTTGATTAATGAGGTTATCTAATAAATGTGAGTATTCACTGCACAAAACTCGCCTTCTGTACTGAGCAAAAGAGGAAGGTTTGTCTTATTCTTTAGCCTCGTTTATCCCTGACTCTTTTGCTGTTTTTTGAGCGGAATCGCGTTAGCATGAGTCAGGACTCATTTAATGCGGGGATTTCATGGCTATTAAACTCATTGCTATCGACATGGATGGCACCCTTTTGCTGCCCGATCACACCATTTCTCCGGCGGTTAAAAACGCGATTGCCGCTGCGCGTGAAAAAGGGGTAAACGTGGTGCTGACCACAGGCCGTCCGTATGCGGGTGTGCACAGCTATCTGAAAGAACTTCATATGGAACAACCCGGCGACTACTGCATCACCTACAACGGGGCGCTGGTGCAGAAAGCAGGGGATGGCAGTACGGTGGCGCAAACAGCGCTCAGCTATGATGACTACCGTTATCTGGAAAAACTATCCCGTGAGGTGGGTTCTCACTTCCACGCATTAGACCGAAATACGCTTTATACCGCTAACCGCGATATCAGCTACTACACGGTGCATGAGTCGTATGTGGCGACCATTCCGCTGGTATTTTGTGAAGCGGAGAAGATGGACCCGAACACCCAGTTCCTGAAAGTTATGATGATCGATGAGCCTGCCGTTCTCGACCGAGCGATTGCGCGTATACCGGCAGAGGTGAAGGAAAAGTATACCGTGCTGAAAAGTGCGCCGTACTTCCTTGAAATCCTCGATAAACGGGTTAATAAAGGCACCGGCGTAAAATCACTGGCCGAGGCGCTGGGTATTAAGCCAGAGGAGGTGATGGCGATTGGCGATCAGGAAAACGACATTGCGATGATCGAATACGCCGGCATGGGCGTGGCAATGGACAACGCCATTCCGTCGGTCAAAGAGGTGGCTAACTTTGTGACTAAATCGAACCTTGAAGATGGTGTTGCCTGGGCGATTGAAAAATTTGTGCTGAACCCCGATCACTCATCCGGCCATTTTCCCGCCCGATAAGGCATAGTCGCCATCGGGCAAATACGCGCTTAACGACCCGCACTTGCTGCGGGTTTTTTTATGTCTTTCGTTTACGTCTTATAACGTTCTCATAACCAATTGTCGTTTTTGTGATCTAAATTGTAGTACAACATAATTCTGTTGTACTACATTAATGGCATGATAACGACGGTTGATATCACGCTAGTACTACAAAATTGCGGCGTAATTCAGCTATCGCGGTAAAGTAAGAGAGTTCACATCGAGCACAAGGACTCTCTATGACTCTCAATAAAACCGATCGCATCGTTATCACGCTGGGCAAACAGATTGTCAGCGGTAAATACGTACCCGGTTCGGCGCTGCCAGCGGAAGCGGATCTGTGCGAGGAGTTTGAAACGTCGCGCAACATCATTCGCGAAGTGTTTCGTTCGCTTATGGCGAAGCGGCTAATTGAAATGAAGCGCTATCGCGGCGCGTTTATCGCACCGCGTAACCAGTGGAATTATCTCGATACCGACGTGCTGCAATGGGTGCTGGAAAATGACTACGACCCGAGGCTTATCAGCGCGATGAGCGAAATACGAAACCTGGTGGAGCCAGCAATAGCACGCTGGGCGGCGGAACGGGCAACATCAAGCGATCTGGCTGAAATTGAGTCGGCGCTAAACGACATGATTGCCAACAACCAGGACCGGGAAGCGTTTAACGAGGCGGATATTCGCTATCACGAAGCAGTGTTGCAGTCGGTGCATAACCCGGTACTGCAACAGTTAAATGTAGCGATCAGCTCGCTACAGCGAGCGGTATTTGAACGGACCTGGATGGGCGATGCGGCCAACATGCCGAAAACGCTCCAGGAACATAAGGCGCTATTCGATGCGATACGGCATCAGGATGGCGATGCGGCAGAGCAGGCGGCATTAACCATGATCGCCAGCTCGACACGAAGGTTAAAGGAAATCACATGACAGCTCGCTACATCGCAATTGACTGGGGATCGACCAATCTGCGCGCCTGGCTTTACCAGGGCGACAAATGCCTGGAGAGCAGGCAATCAGAAGCAGGCGTTACACGCCTGAACGGTAAATCTCCTGACGCGGTGTTAGCAGAAGTCACAACACACTGGCGCGACAGCGCCACCCCCGTGGTAATGGCGGGCATGATCGGCAGTAACGTAGGCTGGCAAAATGCGCCTTATCTGCCGGTTCCCGCCCTGTTCTCCGCTATTGGCGAACAGTTAACCGCCGTTGGCGACAACATCTGGATCATCCCCGGATTGTGTGTCTCACGCGAGGATAACCACAACGTGATGCGCGGCGAAGAGACGCAACTGCTTGGCGCCCGCGAACTTTCTCCTTCTTCTGTCTATGTCATGCCCGGCACGCATTGCAAATGGGTACAGACTGATACGCAACAAATTCATGATTTTCGTACTGTGATGACAGGCGAACTCCATCACTTGTTGCTGCGTCACTCGCTGGTCGGGGCTGGTTTGCCGGAACAGGAAGCTTCTGGCGACGCCTATGCCGCGGGGCTGGAGCGCGGTCTTAATTCTCCTGCCGTCCTGCCTTCTCTTTTTGAGGTTCGCGCCTCGCACGTGTTGGGGCATCTTGCGCGTGAGCAGGTCAGCGACTTCCTCTCCGGCCTGTTGATTGGCGCGGAAGTCGCCAGCATGAGCGAATCCTTCGCGGCGCAACAGGCTATCACTCTCGTCGCTGGACCCGCGCTGATCTCACGTTACCAACAGGCGTTTAGTGCTATTGGGCGTGATGTTTCAACCGTGGATGGCGATATGGCATTTCAGGCTGGAATAAGGAGCATCGCTCATGCAGTGGCAAACTAATCTCCCTCTCATCGCTATCTTACGCGGTATTACGCCCGATGATGCCCTGGCGCACGTTGGCGCGGTGGTGGATGCGGGATTTGACGCTATAGAAATTCCGCTTAACTCCCCACAGTGGGAAAAAAGCATTTCTTCCGTGGTGAAGGCGTATGGCGGCAGGGCGCTTATTGGCGCTGGTACCGTACTGAAACCGGAACAGGTAGACCAGCTTGCCGGGATGGGCTGCAAGCTGATCGTCACGCCGAATATCCAACCGGAGGTGATCCGCCGGGCGGTGAGCTATGGCATGACCGTGTGTCCGGGCTGCGCCACGGCAACGGAAGCCTTTTCTGCGCTGGATGCAGGCGCACAGGCGTTAAAAATTTTCCCGTCGTCGGCGTTTGGTCCGGGCTACATCAGCGCGCTGAAAGCGGTACTTCCGCCGGATGTTCCGCTATTTGCCGTCGGCGGCGTGACGCCGGAAAACCTGGCGCAATGGATTAAAGCAGGCTGTGTGGGCGCGGGACTGGGTAGCGATCTCTATCGCGCCGGGCAATCCGTTGAACGCACCGCGCAGCAGGCTGCGGCATTTGTTAATGCGTATCGAGAGGCAGTGAAATGAAAATAACTCACATCACCACGTACCGTTTACCTCCACGTTGGATGTTCCTGAAAATCGAAACGGATGAAGGCGTGGTTGGCTGGGGAGAGCCGGTCATTGAAGGTCGGGCACGTACTGTAGAGGCGGCAGTACATGAGTTTGCCGACTACCTGATAGGGAAAGATCCGGCGCGTATCAACGACCTGTGGCAGGTAATGTACCGGGCCGGTTTTTATCGCGGCGGCCCGATTATGATGAGCGCCATCGCCGGTATTGACCAGGCATTGTGGGATATCAAAGGCAAGGTGTTGAATGCGCCGGTCTGGCAGCTCATGGGCGGCCTGGTGCGCGACAAAATCAAGGCCTATAGCTGGGTGGGTGGCGATCGTCCGGCAGACGTCATTGACGGTATTGAAAAATTGCGCGGTATTGGTTTTGACACCTTCAAGCTGAACGGCTGTGAAGAGATGGGCGTGATTGATAATTCCCGTGCGGTGGATGCGGCGGTCAATACCGTGGCGCAAATCCGTGAAGCTTTCGGCAGTGAAATTGAGTTTGGGCTCGACTTCCACGGTCGCGTTAGCGCGCCGATGGCGAAGGTACTGATTAAAGAACTGGAACCCTATCGCCCGCTGTTTATTGAAGAGCCGGTGCTGGCGGAACAGGCGGAATATTATCCACGCCTGGCGGCGCAAACGCATATTCCGATTGCCGCAGGCGAGCGTATGTTCTCGCGTTTTGAATTTAAACGCGTGCTGGACGCGGGCGGGTTGGGGATTCTACAGCCGGATTTATCCCACGCGGGCGGCATTACCGAATGCTATAAAATCGCCGGAATGGCGGAAGCATATGACGTGGCGCTGGCGCCGCATTGCCCGCTGGGTCCAATCGCCCTGGCTGCCTGCCTGCATATCGATTTTGTTTCGCGCAACGCGGTATTCCAGGAGCAGAGCATGGGCATTCACTATAACAAGGGCGCGGAACTACTCGACTTTGTGAAAAACAAAGAAGACTTCAGCATGGACGGCGGCTTCTTTAAACCCTTAACCAAACCGGGTCTTGGCGTAGACATTGACGAGGCCAGGGTGATTGAACTTAGCAAAAGCGCGCCGGACTGGCGTAATCCGTTGTGGCGGCACGCTGACGGATCGGTAGCCGAGTGGTGATCGCCACGCAGTAGGCTCAACAAACGTCGCCCTCCGGGCAACCCAATTTAAATATAAAAACACACCCTCTGTAATTTACAGGGCATGGTGAGCGGCCTCGCTATGCCCAGAATCTGGAGACAGATGACGATGGATATTTCAGTTACAGCAGCACAGCCGGGGCGTCGCCGCTATCTGACGCTGGTGATGATCTTTATTACCGTGGTGATTTGCTACGTCGATCGCGCCAACCTTGCCGTGGCTTCCATGCATATTCAAAAAGAATTCGGCATTACCAAAGCGGAAATGGGCTATGTCTTCTCCGCTTTTGCCTGGCTCTATACGTTATGCCAGATCCCTGGCGGCTGGTTTCTCGACCGTATTGGGTCCCGGCTGACCTATTTTATCGCTATCTTCGGCTGGTCAGTCGCGACGCTATTGCAGGGGTTTGCGACGGGACTATTGTCGCTTATCGGCCTGCGCGCTATTACCGGGATTTTCGAGGCGCCGGCCTTTCCGGCAAATAACCGGATGGTCACTAGCTGGTTTCCGGAGCATGAGCGCGCATCCGCAGTCGGGTTCTACACCTCCGGACAGTTCGTCGGACTGGCATTCCTTACGCCGCTGCTGATCTGGATTCAGGAAATGCTGAGCTGGCACTGGGTCTTTATCGTCACCGGCGGTATCGGGATTATCTGGTCATTGGTCTGGTTTAAGGTTTATCAACCGCCGCGTTTGACGAAAAGCCTTAGCCAGGCGGAGCTGGAGTATATTCGCGATGGCGGCGGTCTGGTGGATGGCGATGCGCCAGCGAAAAAAGAGGCCCGCCAGCCGTTGACGAAAGCCGACTGGAAACTGGTGTTCCATCGTAAGCTGGTGGGCGTCTACCTCGGTCAGTTCGCCGTAAACTCTACGCTATGGTTCTTTCTGACCTGGTTCCCTAATTATCTGACCCAGGAAAAAGGCATTACCGCGCTAAAAGCGGGCTTTATGACGACCGTACCGTTCCTGGCTGCCTTTTTTGGCGTACTGCTCTCCGGCTGGCTGGCGGATAAACTGGTGAAAAAAGGCTTCTCGCTGGGCGTGGCGCGCAAAACGCCGATTATTTGCGGTTTGCTCATCTCCACGTGCATTATGGGCGCTAACTACACTAACGATCCGTTGTGGATTATGGCATTGATGGCGATAGCTTTCTTCGGCAATGGATTTGCGTCCATTACCTGGTCGTTAATCTCTTTCCTTGCGCCGATGCGGTTGATTGGCCTTACCGGCGGTATGTTTAACTTTATCGGTGGGTTGGGCGGGATTAGCGTACCGTTAGTGATTGGTTATCTGGCGCAAAGCTACGGTTTTGCTCCGGCGCTGGTCTATATCTCCGTTGTGGCCCTGCTGGGTGCGCTGTCTTACATCCTGTTAGTGGGCGATGTGAAACGCGTCGGATAAGTTGGCCGTGGCGAGCCGGAAGCTATTATGGCGAAGGATGACCGGCTATCCATGCGTCGAGCGCCGTCACTCCCTGCGTCACGATAGTTTTAATATCTATATCGCTAAGCGGTTGCAATTCCAGCTCCCGACAGGCTTCGGTTGCCTGCGTCATCCCCAGGCTGGCGCAGCCGCTTTTTAATTTATGCGCCAGCCGCTTAATGTTAACGTCGTCATTCATGGCGCGCGCCGCCTCGATCTCCTCGACTAAAGGCAGCGCGCTGTCTTTGAATAAGGCGACCCATTGCCGGAGTTTTTCCGGGCCGACAGACGCCATATCGCCGGCAAGCTGATGTTCATTCAACATCACCCGCGCGTTGTGAGATTTGCCCTGTAAATAGTGCGCTATCATGCGGTAAAGCTCCTCGCGGGGAACGGGTTTTTGAATAATCCCGCAGAAAAGACCGGCGGTACGCTGACGAAGATTATCGTCTATCACATGCGCGCTAAAACCAATGCGTTTCATGGCGGGATACAGGCTCATCAACTGCTGCGCCAGGGTTAAGCCGTCATAATCCGGTAAATCAAAATCCACCAGCGCGACATCAAAGGACTCGCCTTCGGCTAAACAGCGTAGCGCGTCATTCGCGCTTTCAGCTACTGAGACTTTCACCCCTTTACCCGTGAGCATTTCAGCGGTAATACGCTGCGTCAGCATATTATCTTCAATCAGCAACAAGCGTAGTCCGTTAAGATTTATCGGTTCCCTGAACGCACTTTTACTTGCGGGTTTGGAGTGGCAAACCGGCAGTTGTAAACGAAAACAACTGCCAACATGAAGCGTACTGGTGACGGTTAGCGTCCCGCCCATCGCCTCTGCCAGGCTGGCGCTGATAGCCAGCCCCAGGCCCGTCCCGCCCCGGCGTCCAGTCGCCTGCACAAACGGTTTGAAAATAGCCGTCAGCTTTGCTTCAGGGATACCGCATCCGGTATCTTCAACCTCAATAAACCAGCTCTGATCGTCGCAAAACGTGCGCAGCACTATGCTGCCGCGATCGGTAAATTTCGCCGCATTACTTAAAAGATTAATCACAATTTGACGTATCCGGCGCGGATCGCCTTGTAGCGTGGAAGGGAGTTGCTCGCTAAAGTCGGCGATGAGCGCCACCTGCACGCGGCTGTGCATTAAATGCAGCGCGCTATTCAACAATTGTCGCGGTTCAAACGGCTCCTCGCTAATAGAAACGTTGGTGCCGCCTACTTCAATCGCCGAGTAATCAAGAATATCGTTAAGAATCGCCAGTAGCGATTCGCCTGAATCATTAATGGCCTGTAAGTCGTCGCGGTAGTTTGCCATGAGCGGTTTATCGGCCAGCAATTGTACCGTACCGAGAATGCCGTAAAGCGGCGTGCGAATTTCATGGCTCATGGCGGCAAGGAACGTCGATTTCGCCTCGTTGGCCTTTTCCGCTTCGGCGCGCGCCTGCCGGTGTTCCAGCACCAGCGCATGAAGCTCCGCCGTTTGCGAACGCACCTGTTCCGCCAAATCCTCACGATGGCGGTTTAATTTGCGCACGTTGGCGCGAAACGCTTCCATCAGACGGCTGATGGTATCCAGTTCGCTGACGCCAGCCGCCTCCGGAAACGGTGAGTCAATATCGCCCTCCAGTAACCGCTGTAAGGCCTGCGTTTGCTGCGCCAGCGGGCGGGATACGGAACGGTAAACCACTCGCCAAAGAATAAAACTTAATGAGCACAGCGCCAGGATGCCTAAGATCACTAACCCTATTTGCCCACGCTGACTGGCGTGTGTAAGACGCGCTAACCCAGCCTCGTTTCGTTTTTCGATGGCATTCACCAACTGCGACACTTCCGTACTGAAGCGGGTAAACTGAAAGAGGTTATTGGCCATGAGCGTTTGAAGCTGGTCGCGGATGGCGTTTTCCTTACGAAACAGGGTAACCAGTGTGGTGTACTGATTTATTTTCTCCAGCGCGTCGGCGATTTGGGCGCGAACGGTAGGATCTTCTATACGCTGCTGGCGGCGGGATAAAATTTTAACCAACTGATTAAGTTTTTCATCGGTTTCCTCGGCATCGCTCAGCCCTTGCGCGTCTTTTAAGGTCACAATGAGTTGCTTAAACCGCAGGGCATTGACCCGCAACTCATTCATCTGATTCACATACTCAAGGTCGATATCAATCAGCCGGTCAAGCGCGCGTTCAGCCTGGTCCCCTTTACCGCTTTCGATAAGATCGTAAATACCGGCCTGGGTGGCGCCCGCAGATGTCGCTGCATTATTGGCCTGACCGTGAGCCTGGGCGGCAATGCTTTCCGCCGCCTCCGCAATCTGGCGGCTTAACTGCTGTTGCTGTGCGCGCAGCGTGAGAATTTCACCGACCAGCGTTCCCTGCTGCCCAAGCGTTTGCGCAATCTCTTTTTCTTGCCGGGCGATGGCCGAGGTATTAAATCCCTGCTCGCTTAATGCCTGCAAAAGATGGTTAATTTTAAGGCTTTGCGCTTTCAGCATCTTCCCCTGCGCCAGCCAAACGCCCTCGCTGTCGGCATTGGTCAGATTTTGCGCGGAAAAGAGCTCATAAGCGCTGGCTTCGCTTAACTGCCTGGCCATATTCATCGTGGGGAGCAGCGCTTGCGTATTGGTTTGCTCCACCTGACTAATGACGCGCAGGCTTATCCAGCCGATCACGGTGCTGAGCAGGGTGAGTGCCGCCATCAGGGCGAAGGCCAGCCATAATCTGCGGGTCAGTGAAGGCGTTGACATTTATGCGCCGCGGGTGAAATGGGTTGAGTTGCCGCCGGAAAAACCATTAGGATAAAACCTTGTTGCTGGTGGGGCTATCATGCGCGCGCTTATTTCGTTCTTTTTTTTGATAATCATCGTCTCGAATGTAGAAACGGCGTCAGCCGAAACCGGACTGCTACACTGGACGCGCGCCGATCGGGCGATTCCCTGGCGGCAAACGTCAGTCAATGCGAGTAAACCCTGGAAACTGTGCGCATTATACCCCAGCCTGAAAGATTCTTACTGGTTGTCCGTCAACTACGGGATGCAAAAAGCGGCCAAATTGTATGGCGTTGATTTAAAAGTGCTGGAAGCGAATGGCTATCGGCAACTGGCGACGCAACAACAGCAAATGACGCAGTGCCGGGAGTGGGGCGCCGACGCTATTCTGCTTGGCAGCAGTACCGATCGTTTCCCGGAACTGGAACGGTATGCCGGTAATGTGCCGGTTATTGAACTGGTGAACATGATTCACGATGCCAGCGTCGCAACCCGCATTGGTCTGCCGTGGTTTCAGATGGGGTATCTGCCGGGACGTTTCCTGGTGCAGTGGCGCAAAGGAAAAACGCTTAACGTTTTACTCTTCCCGGGGCCGGAAGAAGCCGGCGGCAGTCAGGAGATGGTGGCGGGTTTTCGTCAGGCAATTAAAGGCAGCGCCATCAACATTGTGGATATCGCCTGGGGCGATAACGACATTGAAGTGCAGCGAAACTTACTCCAGGAAATGCTGGAACGCCATCCGGACGCCAATGTGGTCGCCGGGTCGGCGATAGCGGCGGAGGCGGCGATGGGCGAAGGGCGAAATTTGACGACTCCGCTCACGATCGTCTCATTTTATCTGACGCATCAGGTTTATCGCGGTTTAAAACGCGGCCATATCCTGATGGCGCTCAGCGATCAGATGGCCTGGCAGGGAGAATTAGCGATAACGCAGTCGATTAAGGTCTTACAGGGGCAACCGGTGCCTGAAAATATCAGCCCGCCGGTGCTTATTTTGACGCATAACAACGCCGACAGCGCGCGCGTTCGCCGTTCGCTATCGCCTCCGGGATTTCGGCCCGTCTATCTGTATCAATACACCTCCGAGGCTAAAAAGTAGCCTTCGCCATGCTGTGTGACCAGCAGTTCCGGCGTAATTTTATGGCGTAAGCGGCGAACCAGGACATCAATCGTGCGGAGATCCGGAGTCTCTACGCGGCGGGCGGAAAGCATTCGCAGCAGGCGTTCACGATGCAGCACTTTGCCTGGGTTGGTCACAAAGGCCAGCAGCAGCTCGTACTCCGCGCGCGTAAGCTTAATGGCTTCACCGTTATGCTCCAGCGTGTGATTCATCACGTTCAGGCAGTAGCCGGAAAACATATAGCAGTTTTCACTGGCATTTTGCGGCGTGGGGCGGGCCAGATCGATACGCCACAAAAGATTTTTTACCCGCACTACCAGCTCGCGCAGTTCCAGCGGCTTGGTGACGTAGTCGTCCGCGCCCATCTCCAGTCCGACGATGCGGTCGATTTGGTCGCAACGCCCCGTCACCAGAATAATGCCCACCGTGGAACGTTCGCGTAGCGCCCTGGTCAGCATCAACCCGTTTTCGTCGGGGAGGTTGATATCCAGCAGGATCAGCGAAACGTGCTCATGCTCCATGATGTCGCGCAGGCCCGCGCCGCTGTCGGTCACCGAAACGCGATATCCCTCCTGCTCAAAATAGGCCTGTAATCTGGCCTGAGTAACAGGTTCATCCTCAACAATAACAATGTGATGTGACATCCTGCGCGCGGTCTCTTTCTGTTCATATCTGTTCATATATTGCCGTATCCCGTTCATCCTGACCAGTGACGCTGTTCATATTTGCGGAATAAGATCTGCGCATTAAACCATATAATTACAGGGGCTATTATGCGAAAACTCTGGAGAGCGCTACTCAGGCCAAGCGCCCGTTGGTCGATACTGGCGCTGGTCATTGTCGGGATTGTGATCGGCGTTGCGCTGATCGTGTTACCTCACGTCGGTATCAAACTGACCAGTACAACAGAGTTTTGCGTCAGCTGCCATAGTATGCAGCCGGTGTATCAGGAATATAAACAGTCCGTACATTTCCAGAACGCTTCCGGCGTACGCGCGGAATGCCACGATTGCCATATCCCCCCTGATATTCCAGGCATGGTGAAACGTAAGCTGGAAGCCAGCAACGATCTTTACCAGACATTTATCGCCCACTCGATTGATACCCCGGAAAAATTTGAAGCCAAACGCGCCGAGCTTGCCGAGCGTGAATGGGCGCGCATGAAAGAGAATAACTCCGCGACCTGTCGTTCCTGCCATAACTACGATGCGATGGATCACGCGAAACAGAACCCGGAAGCGGCGCGGCAAATGAAAATCGCCGCGAAAGAAAATCAGTCCTGCATCGACTGTCATAAAGGGATTGCCCACCAGCTACCGGATATGAGCAGCGGATTCCGCAAACAGTTTGATGAACTGCGCGCCAGCGCCAGTACGCATAATGACGGCGATACGCTCTATTCGCTGGATATCAAGCCGATTTACGCCGCTAAAGGCGATAAAGAACCGGCAGGTTCGCTGTTACCTGCTTCTGAAGTGAAAGTCCTTAAACGGGACGGTGACTGGCTGCAAGTGCAAATCGAAGGCTGGACGGAGACGGACGGTCGCCAGCGCGTGCTGACGCAGCTGCCCGGTAAACGTATTTTTGTCGCCTCGATTCGCGGCGATGTGCAACAGCATGTGAAAACGCTGGAAGAGACCACCGTCGCGGCGACCAATACTCAGTGGAGCAAATTACAGGCAACCGCGTGGATGCAAAAAGGTGACATGGTAAATGACATTAAACCGATTTGGGCCTATGCCGACTCCCTCTATAACGGCACCTGTAATCAGTGTCACGGCGCGCCGGACAAAGCGCACTTTGACGCTAACGGCTGGATCGGCACGCTCAACGGCATGATCGGTTTCACCAGTCTGGATAAGCGTGAAGAACGTACCTTGTTGAAATATCTCCAGATGAATGCGTCTGATACCACCAACACGCCGCACAGCGATAAGGGAGAACACAATGAAAAATAAGGACACGCTACACGTCTCTCGTCGACGTTTTCTGGCGCAGCTTGGCGGTTTGACGGTGGCAGGAATGCTGGGGCCGTCACTGCTGACGCCCCGTAGCGCCCGCGCAGCGGATGCCGCTGCGCCAGGCGCCGCGACGAAAGAGGGTATCCTGACCGGTTCTCACTGGGGGGCGATTCGCGCCACGGTGGTTGACGGTCGATTTGTGGCGGCAAAACCGTTTGAACAGGATAAATACCCGTCCAAAATGATCGCCGGTCTGCCCGATCACGTCCACAACGCGGCGCGTATCCGTTATCCGATGGTGCGTGTCGACTGGATGCGCAAAGGTCATCAAAGCGACACCTCGCAGCGCGGCGATAATCGTTTTGTGCGCGTCTCCTGGGATGAAGCGCTGGATCTGTTCTATCAGGAACTGGAGCGGGTGCAAAAAACCTACGGGCCGAGCGCGCTACTGACGGCGAGCGGTTGGCAATCTACCGGCATGTTCCATAACGCCTCCGGGATGCTGGCGCGCGCGATTGCGCTACATGGCAATAGCGTTAGCACGGGAGGGGACTATTCGACCGGCGCGGCGCAGGTGATTCTGCCGCGCGTGGTGGGTTCAATGGAAGTGTACGAGCAGCAAACGTCATGGCCTCTGGTTTTACAGAACAGTAAAACGATTGTGCTATGGGGTTCTGATATGGTGAAAAACCAGCAGGCAAACTGGTGGTGCCCGGATCACGATGTCTATCAGTACTATGAACAATTAAAAGAGAAGGTTGCCAGCGGCGCTATCTCGGTCATCAGCATCGACCCGGTCGTCACCTCCACGCACGATTATCTGGGGCGCGATAAGGTCAAACATATCGCCATTAACCCGCAGACGGATGTCCCGTTACAACTGGCGCTGGCGCATACCCTGTACAGCGAGAAACTGTACGATAAAAATTTCCTCGATAACTACTGCGTCGGTTTTGACCAGTTCCTCCCCTATTTGCTGGGCGAGAAAGATGGACAGCCCAAAGATGCCGCCTGGGCGGAAAAACTGTGCGGTATTGACGCCGACACCATCCGCGCGTTGGCGCGGCAGATGGCGGGCGACAGAACGCAAATCATCGCTGGCTGGTGCGTACAACGTATGCAGCATGGCGAACAGTGGTCATGGATGGTCGTCGTGCTGGCGGCAATGCTGGGACAGATTGGTTTACCGGGCGGCGGCTTTGGTTTTGGCTGGCATTACAACGGCGCCGGGACGCCTGGCCGTAAAGGGATCATTTTAAGCGGCTTTTCCGGTTCGACGACCGTTCCGCCAGTGCACGACAGCACGGATTACAAAGGCTACAGCAGCACCATTCCTATTGCGCGTTTTATGGATGCCATTCTTGAACCGGGCAAGGTCATTAACTGGAACGGCAAATCGGTTAAATTACCGCCGCTGAAGATGTGCGTGTTCGCCGGGACTAACCCGTTCCACCGACACCAACAAATTAACCGCATAATTGAAGGCTGGCGCAAGCTGGAAACGGTCATCGCTATTGATAACCAGTGGACGTCGACCTGCCGCTTTGCGGATATCGTTTTGCCGGCTACCACCCAATTTGAGCGTAACGACCTCGATCAGTTCGGCAACCACTCTAACCGCGGCATTATCGCCATGAAACAGGTGGTGTCGCCGCAGTTTGAAGCGCGTAACGACTTTGATATTTTCCGCGATCTCTGCCGACGCTTTAACCGTGAAGCGGCATTTACGGAAGGCCTTGATGAAATGGGCTGGCTGAAACGCATCTGGCAGGAAGGGAGCCAGCAGGGAAAAGGTCGCGGTATCCACTTACCGACTTTCGAGGTGTTCTGGAATCAACAGGAGTACATCGAGTTTGATCATCCGCAGATGTTTGTACGCCATCAGGCTTTCCGTGAAGATCCGGACCTGGAGCCGTTGGGCACGCCAAGCGGTTTGATCGAGATTTACTCCAAAACCATCGCCGACATGCAATACGACGATTGTCAGGGCCATCCCATGTGGTTCGAAAAAATCGAACGCTCGCATGGCGGGCCGGGATCGCAGCGCTGGCCGCTGCACTTACAATCCGTCCACCCTGATTTCCGTCTGCATTCCCAACTGTGCGAGTCGGAAACGCTGCGTCAGCAATATGCCGTTGGCGGCAAGGAGCCGGTCTTTATTAACCCACAGGATGCCAGCGCGCGCGGGATCCGCAACGGTGACATCGTGCGGGTATTCAATGCACGCGGGCAGGTACTGGCGGGAGCGGTAGTTTCCGATCGCTATGCGCCGGGCGTGGCGCGAATTCATGAAGGCGCCTGGTACGATCCTGATAAAGGCGGCGATCTCAACGCGTTATGTAAGTACGGCAACCCTAACGTATTAACGCTGGATATCGGTACATCACAGCTCGCGCAGGCGACCAGCGCGCATACGACGCTGGTGGAAATTGAAAAATATACCGGCCCTATGGATAACGTCACGGCGTTTAACGGTCCGGTCGAGATGGTCGCGCAGTGTGAATATGTACCCGCATCGCAGGGGAATCCGCATGATTAAGCAGCCAGCGCTTGCTCAGGAACAGTACGCCTGCGTATATGCATGGCTGGCGTTACTCTTTTTCCGGGAAGTGGATGATGAAGGGTTAATACAATTACAGTCCGCGGAGATCGCGGACTGGCTGGCGCTGTTAAAGCGTCAGCCCGCGCTGGCGGCGTCGGTGGCGTTACTCGAACAAAAAATTGCCGCACTTAGCCTGCGCCAGGATGCGCAGCTGGAGCTGGCCGCAGATTTTTGCGGATTGTTCCTGATGACGGATAAAAAATCGGCGTTGCCCTACGCCTCGCAATACCCGCAGCAGGAACCCGGCATGATTAAACATTTATTGCTTGAAGCCGGGATGGAAGTCAACGACGATTTTAAAGAGCCGACCGACCACCTGGCGATTTATCTGGAATTACTCAGCCATTTACATTTTTCATTGGGTGAATCGTTCCAACAACGGAGAATGAATAAATTACGCCAGAAAACATTGTCGTCATTACTGGAATGGCTTCCGGAATTTACAAATAATTGCCTTAAGCATGATCCCTATGGCTTTTATGCTGCGTTAAGTCAATTATTGTTGGCTATCGTTCGTTTTGATGACGGAAAAGAGGATTTATCCATTGTTGCTGCTGAATAAACCCTGTGACGGACATCGCAAAATAAATCTTACGATAGTCGGGGGTTATCATATCTATAGGTTTAGCCAATTGTAATTATTGATACCAATCAATATCCATGATGGGTTTGTATTTAGTATTGACGGGCCTCATGAGTAAAAAAATAAAATTTAATTAATCATGCCGCAATACCCCATAAGGATAGTGATATGAAAAAAATTACCCTCTATGCGACAACGGTTATCACCGTTGGGCTGTTATGTTATTTAGGTTTGTCCGGGTATGTATGGTATTACGACAAACAGCGCAGTAAAAAAAGCGATGTGCAGGCCTCGGTTGTGGGTGAAAATAATAAAATACTGGGTTATTTCAGGGAGAAAGGATGTGATTATTGTCATACGCCTTCCGCTGAATTGCCTTTTTATTCCTCTTTTCCGGTGGCAAAGCAGCTAATGGATTACGATATCCAGCTCGGTTACAAGTCGTTTAACCTGGAGGCGGTACGGGCCGCCCTGATTGCGGATACGCCGGTGCCGCAAAGCGAACTGAATAAAATTGAATGGGTTATGCAACATCAGACTATGCCGCCAACCCGCTATGTCGCGCTGCACTGGGCGGGGGGCGTCAGCGATAAAGAGCGTACTGACATCCTGAACTGGATAGCCGATCAGCGTGAGCGCAACTATGCCAGCGCCGATACCGACCCCGCGCACCGGAATGAACCCGTTCAGCCTATTCCGCGCAATATTCCCGTCGATGCGAAAAAAGTCGACTTAGGTTTCCGGCTTTATCATGATGAACGTTTATCCGGCGACAGCACAATATCCTGTGCGCATTGTCACGCGTTAAATGCGGGCGGTGTCGATGGCAGAAAAACCTCAATTGGCGTTGGCGGCGCGGTAGGACCAATAAATGCGCCGACGGTATTCAACTCAGTATTTAATATCGAACAATTTTGGGATGGTCGTGCTGCAACCCTGCAGGAGCAAGCAGGCGGACCACCGTTAAATCCTATTGAAATGGCCTCTAAATCCTGGGATGAAATTATTAGCAAGCTTGATAAAGATCCTGTCCTGAAAAAAGATTTCCAGGCGGTTTATCCGCAAGGATTTACCGGGGAAAATATTACTGATGCGATCGCCGAATTTGAAAAAACGTTGATAACGCCGGACTCCGCCTTTGATAAATGGCTACGTGGAGATGAAAATGCGCTGACCGCGCAACAGAAACACGGTTATCAATTATTTAAAGAAAATAAATGTGCAACCTGTCACGGCGGTATCATTTTAGGCGGGCGCTCTTTTGAACCATTGGGATTAAAGCGAGACTTTAATTTTGGCGAAATTACCGCAGCGGATATTGGTCGTATGAACGTCACCAAAGAGGTTCGCGATAAATTACGGCAAAAGGTCCCGGGCTTACGCAACGTCGCGTTAACAGCGCCTTATTTCCATCGGGGCGACGTACCGACGCTGGATGGCGCGGTAAAACTGATGCTGCGTTACCAGGTTGGCACCGATCTGCCGCAAAACGATATTGACGATATCGTCGCCTTCCTGGAAAGCCTGACCGGTGTTTATACGCCATATCAACCTGAATATGCGCAATGACAATGATGCTTGAAGCCAGAGATCTGCACTGCGAACGGGACGAGAGGACGCTGTTTCGCGGGCTGTCGTTCACCGTGGACGCCGGGGAGTGGGTGCAGGTCACCGGCGGCAACGGCGCCGGAAAAACCACCCTGCTGCGCCTGCTG
>NZ_SNMT01000021.1:0-80272 GCF_013350575.1 Salmonella sp. SG203 | reverse complement strand
GAACGAAATCAACAACAACCTGCAGCGTGTGCGTGAACTGGCGGTTCAGTCTGCTAACAGCACCAACTCCCAGTCTGACCTCGACTCCATCCAGGCTGAAATCACCCAGCGCCTGAACGAAATCGACCGTGTATCCGGTCAGACTCAGTTCAACGGCGTGAAAGTCCTGGCGCAGGACAACACCCTGACCATCCAGGTTGGTGCCAACGACGGTGAAACTATCGATATCGATCTGAAGCAGATCAACTCTCAGACCCTGGGTCTGGATTCACTGAACGTGCAGAAAGCGTATGATGTTTCTGCGACAGACGTTATCAGCTCTACCTATAGTGATGGTACTCAGGCGATTACGGCACCAACTGCAACTGATATTAAAGCTGCATTAGGCAACCCGACAGTAACTGGCGATACATTGACTGCCGCCGTATCCTTTAAGGATGGTAAATATTATGCCACTGTAAGTGGTTATACCGATGCGGGGGATACTGCCAAAAATGGTAAATATGAAGTTACCGTTGATAGTGCTACAGGGGCTGTATCATTCGGTGCTACCCCAACTAAATCTACTGTTACAGGTGATACCGCTGTTACTAAGGTACAGGTTAATGCTCCTGTAGCAGCAGATGCTGCCACGAAAAAAGCCTTACAAGATGGGGGCGTTTCATCTGCGGATGCAAGTGCCGCGACATTGGTCAAAATGTCTTATACCGATAAAAATGGTAAGACAATTGAAGGCGGTTATGCGCTTAAAGCCGGCGATAAGTATTACGCTGCAGATTACGATGAAGCGACAGGAGCAATTAAAGCTAAAACCACAAGTTATACTGCTGCTGACGGCACTACCAAAACAGCGGCTAACCAACTGGGTGGTGTAGACGGTAAAACCGAAGTCGTTACTATCGACGGTAAAACCTACAATGCCAGCAAAGCCGCTGGTCATGATTTCAAAGCACAACCAGAGCTGGCTGAAGCAGCCGCTAAAACCACCGAAAACCCGCTGCAGAAAATTGATGCCGCGCTGGCGCAGGTGGATGCGCTGCGTTCTGACCTGGGTGCGGTACAGAACCGTTTCAACTCTGCTATCACCAACCTGGGCAATACCGTAAACAACCTGTCTGAAGCGCGTAGCCGTATCGAAGATTCCGACTACGCTACCGAAGTCTCCAACATGTCTCGCGCGCAGATTCTGCAGCAGGCCGGTACTTCCGTTCTGGCGCAGGCTAACCAGGTCCCACAGAACGTGCTGTCTCTGTTACGTTAATTTATTTCGTTTTATTCAGCCCCGTGAATCCGGGGCTTTTTCATTCAGCATAGATGAATATATCTTTATGGAATGTATAGCTGTAAATGATATTTCCTACGGGCGAGAGGCTGAAATATGGCCGCGGGATTATTCTATGCTTGCTCGTCGAGTTCAATTTCTACGTTTTAATGATATCCCTGTTCGATTGGTGAGTAATAATGCCCGGATAATCACAGGCTACATTGCGAAGTTTAATCCGAAGGAAAATTTGATTCTGGCTTCGGATAAACCTAAAGGAAATAAGCGCATTGAAGTTAAACTAGAGTCTCTGGCAATTCTTGAAGAATTATCAGGTAATGACGCTTTTAATCTTTCGCTGGTACCGGCTGACGGATTTAATCTTCAGCAATATACTCCATCAAGAAGAGATTATTTCTCGATTTGCAATAAGTGCTATAAACAGGGAGTCGGTATCAAAATCTATATGAAGTATGGACAGGTTTTGACTGGCAAAACGACAGGCGTAAATGCGTGTCAGGTTGGTGTGAGGAAACCCAATGGCAATCATATGCAAGTTATGTTTGACTGGGTGAGCAGGATCACGTCTTCGGATTATGCTGAATAACGCCTACGGTAATAAAAAATTCCGTGAGAAAAGTAAAACTTAGGGGCTACCGGAGAGGACCTGATGAACGGAGGACATGAACGGTATTCATCGTGCCAGACTCCTGCTCTTGTCAGAAGAAGGTAAAAGTAGGTTCCGCGACGCATTTGGGTTCACGGGCATCATAAGAGAGATGAACACTGATAAAGTACTTTCTCCTGGGGTACCGGAACAGTCCAGGAAAGAGGGCAGTTGCACTATTGTCGTCTGGTGATGATTACTCTTCATTCATGCTTGCCGAACGAGTTGAAGCGATGTAAAAGGCCGTAGCTACCGATCCCAACAATCACAAAATTTACCAGGCCTTTTATGAAGGCTCAAATTTGGCTCAATGGGTACGCCAACGCCTTCTGTGATACTGTAGGGGGCCAGGTTATCCGTGGCGATTCACGACAGCCTCCTAATGCGCAATGGTCAAAGCATCTTCAAGCGCCCGCTGCTCTAGGTTTTGCATGTGGCAACATACATGAAGTGAAAGGTCGTGAGTACGATGCAGTATGCGTCGTAGTCCCGCCGAATCGAGCCCCTGAAAACAGAATTGAAGCACTGTTTGAGTCATGGCAAGAACGAGTAGATGCTGAGGCAAAGCGTGTACTCTACGTTGGCCTAACCCGTGCTCGCAATTTTGTTGCTCTTGCGATACCAAACGCCTTTGCAGGGCGTTGTGTTGATCTGCTGACCACAGGCCAAGTGCCCTACACAAGAGTGAATTTGTGAACCAGATACCAACAGTTTTCATATCCTATTGATATAAACTAATTTTAAATGGATTTTTCGCTATGTGGCATGACAACGAGACAACTGTTGATTATTTGAATTTTGGTGTTGTTGCTGATGCATGCGCAAGCCTGCTGAAGCAGGCTAATGGGGAACCTATTTCTATAGGGGTCTCAGGTGGCTGGGGAGCTGGTAAATCTTCTCTGGTGAAAATGATTGCATCCCGCCTGGAGAGCTCCTCAGTTAAAGGGGCGTTGGTTGAAGAGAGAAATCAAGAAAAGCATTCCTTCGTCGTACTCACTTTCAATCCATGGCTGTACCAAGATTTTGAGTCCGCCAGAAGTGCATTGTTACAAATTGTGGGGGACGAGATTGTTCGGCTTACAGATGAAAATAAGACTATCACTGACAAAGTATCTGAATTGTGGCGAAGGATAAATCTTCTCCGAGTCGCTCAATTAAGCGGCGAAGCTGCATTGACTTTAACTACTGGCATTCCTGTCGGTTCTCTTGGAAAAACCGTTTGTAAATTGGCTGGTTGGTTTGCGTCGGATGACAAATCGAGCAATGGATCATCAGATACAGATAGTCTCGAGCTAAATACCAGTGGTCTTCTAAAACCGAGTGAACCATTCTCGATGCCAGCCCATATTCAGGCATTCAGGGATACTTTAGAGAGTATTCTCGATGAGTTGAAAATTACGCTAGTAATATTTGTGGATGATTTAGACAGATGTTTGCCACAAACAGCAATTTCAACACTTGAATCAATTCGTTTATTACTATTTATTCGCCGTAGCGCTTTCGTTATTGCTGCAGATAATGATTTTATAAAAGCTGCAGTGAAGGTTCACTTTGATGGAGCGGGAATTACGGGCGATGTTGCAACTAACTATTTCGATAAATTAATACAGGTTCCACTGCATGTTCCTCGCCTTGGTTTGAATGAGGCGAAAGCGTATCTGGTGCTTTTGCTGCTTGAGCGAGAGACCAACGCAGGTCATTTCAGTAAGGAAAGATTCAATCATGCTCTTAGCGTTATCCCTGAGAAGCTGCGTAATAGTTGGAAAGGTGAAACGATCAATCAAGAGTTTTTATATGAACTGGTTGAGCATGTTAATGCACTCAAAAGTTTAATGGATTTAGCCCAAGGCCTTGCGGCTCTTCTTCATAGTTCTTTAGCAGTAAACGCTAATCCCCGGCTAATGAAAAGATTTTTAAATACTGTTTATTTGCGTGATGCTCTTTCTGCGCCTCAGGGAATAACGTTAGATATAGCCGCACTGGCAAAATGGCATCTCCTTGAAAGGTGCGACGAAAGCCTTGCTGAGGAACTTGCTAGTCGTGTTCATTCGGATAATGACGGTAGGGTACAAGTTTTGGCGGATGCTGAAGCTGCTGCAGCGGGTCAGAGTAGTTTACCTGAGCCTTTCAAGAATACGCCATTTACTCAGCAATGGCTCCAACTCCTGCCAGCTTTGGGAACCGAGGATCTACGCCCGCTTCTCCACCTCAGTCGTGACTCTGGAACTCGTGACTTCGGTGATGACAATATGACTCCTGATTCTAGAAAATTGAGAGACGCACTGAAAGTTGCAACTAATGGTCATGAGTCCTTAGTTGAACTTATGAGGAAAATAGGACCTTCACAGACAGAGTTGGCGATGACTAAGGCTTGGCAGAGCAATAGTACCTCACGTACCTGGAAGAGTAGCAAAGAAATTGTAATGCTGATTGAGTGCTGCAAGGTTTACACGGAAATTGGGAATAAAGCAGTCAGCTTGTTGGATCAGGCTCCTCTGAAACTTATTGGCCCAGGTTTAATCCCAACTCTTGGTGCTCAGCCATGGGCACAGCAACTTTTAGAACGATGGAAAGATCTTAACGAATTACCAAAAACAACTAGGAATGCAATTGTGAACCTTGGGAGGAGGCGCTAATGGGAACATCAACTTCTAGTGGGGGAGGCCGTGCAGGTTCACCGTTTGATCCTGAATGGTTAAAACCTGAAAGTGACTCTACAACAGGTGGAGGTGATTCGCCTGATTCACCATCGGAGGAGAACGGTGGAAATGTAATTCCTGATGGTGCAATAGCACCAGAACGACGGTTTGGACCTGCTCGTTCGCTACTTGGGAGATATCTGCAAAATGGCAGCCACGATAATTTACGTGGTGCGACAAAAAGCATGGTCTCCAAAGGCATGGGGGGCGCGCGACGAGCAGCCGCTACTATGCGAGGTGTTGCCAGTGGTGTCGGTAGTCTTGGTGAGTTCCTGACGTCTGTTAGGGATGGAAACGACCAGCGAGTGATTGATTGGCTTACTCACGTTCGTCAAGAGAACCTTTCGGCAACAGATCTTACTCTTGAAATTTTGAAAGAGGTTATTCCTGGGACAGGAAGCGTTGATGACGAATCGCTCCGTAATGCTGGCGCGGAGGCTATGGCACAACTCTATGAACTTTATCCGGACGTGGACATATTTAATCTCACGGATGCGCAGATAGCTGAAGTCATGGGGTTGACCATTGCGAATGAGATTTGTAATCGAATAGATCTCCAGCTTGGACAGACTTACGAAAAATTAAAATATGATCCTTTATTAATTCAGGAACGGCGTTCTGATATTCGCGAGTGGGTCGGTGCTGAGGTTAGAGTGGTATTGGAAAAACAAACTACAAAAAATACAGAACCGAAAAGTTTGGCTCAGTCAATTCTCTTGTCTGCCTTAGAGGTATTTTCAGAATGATTAAAGTTATGTGTGCTAAAGCAGAACTGATTCCAGCGCAGATTCCTGCTGATGAGCGAGTATTCTCCTATTTTAAAGGCGCTAAGCGTGCAGGTGTTGGTACAATTGCGAATCGATGGCATGGTGCATTAAAACGGGGTGGGTTTCGACCTTCAACAGAGATTTGGGATTTCGTACAGTTTTGCCTCGCGGTATGTAGCGCGGATCTATCAAGCCCTAGAAGAACAAGTGCAGATGGCTGGACCCGGAATATTCAGCTTACGGTTGGGTTGTGCGATCCAGATAAATGGCTACCGCTGAAATCTGATCTTGAAGATATGCTAAAAGTTCTGACTGGTGATTATTGGTTATTAAATTTCAATAATGCAGGCATGGAATCTCCTCAAGGAGACGGGGCTTTTCTCAGCAATGACTGCGTGTCTTTATTATCGGGGGGATTAGATAGTCTAATAGGTGGGATTGATTTAGTAACTAAAGGCCAAAAACCTCTATTTGTTTCTCAGCTCGCACATAAAGATTCAGAGCGACAGAGAGCATACGCGGCTATGCTGATGGGAAATGGCTCACATTATCAATGGAGTCATGGTATCAGCTTCAAAGGATCGCGCGAACCTTCTACACGTGGTCGTTCATTAGCTTTTTATGCATTTGCACTACTTGCTTCAACAAAAATCAACCAACCGAAGCCAACAATATTTATCCCGGAAAATGGGGTGATCTCCATTAATCCTCCTTTGGTTCCAGGGCGTGTATCTAGTTTGAGTACTCGAACAACGCATCCTATGTTTATCGATATGTTGCAAAGAGTTCTGGATACTTTGGGTATTAATGTGCAGTTTCAATTGCCTTACCGTTTTAAAACTAAAGGCGAAATGATGCGGGAATGTCTTGACCAAGACCTCTTGCAAAAATGGGCTGCTGATTCTACAAGTTGTGGCCGTTTTCGAACTTATAATCGTCAGCACTGTGGACGCTGTGTTCCATGCTTGATCCGTCGGGCTGCATTCCTTGCATGGAAACCTGAGGGGGATACAACATCTTACCGCTTTGAGTCTGTTGTTGGCAGTGATAAATCAAGTGCACCCGATGATCCTATGGCTGTTGCACTTGCCATCCTTGATGTAAGGAAGAGAGGGCTTGATAGATTTCTTGGTGGCTCGTTGGCTTTTGCACCGATTAACGAGCGCCCTATGTACCGTAGAGTTTTGCAAGAAGGTATAAAAGAGCTAGAAACTGTACTCACTCAGGATAAATTGCTTTGATTGATTTTCACTGTCACGTTGATTTGTATCCCAAGGCTAGAAATGTTTATGCCGGTGCGATTAAGCGTAATGTTTTCACTTGGTTAGTTACTACGAGCCCAAAGGCTTTTCAGGCTACAAGTCATGTTTTAGAAAAACATGAATCGGTAATGATCAGTCCTGGACTTCATCCTGAAATTGTCGCTGATCGTTTCCAGGAATTGGAAATGCTTCTCGAGTTGATTCAAAACGTAGCTGCTGTAGGTGAGATTGGATTGGATGGTTCAAAACGATATTCCACCAGTTACGCGATGCAACGTCGAGTGTTTTCCGAGGCGGTCAGGAAGTGCCACGATGTTGGGGGACGAGCAATGAGCATTCACTCAAGACAGGCCGTTCCGGATGTGCTAGCTACCTTAAAAGCGTTCCCCTCTCACGGAATTCCTATTTTACATTGGTTCACTGGAAGTGTTGCGGAATTGAGGGATGCTTCAGCACAGGGATGCTGGTTCAGTATTGGTCCGGCTGCTTTCAACTCTGCCGCAGGGAAAGCTCTTGCTACTAAGCTCCCTAAAGACAAGGTTGTGCCAGAGAGCGACGGGCCATTTGCTCAATTTGACAATCGAACTGTGATGCCATGGGATTTCAATATTACAGTTCGATTGCTGGGTCAGGCGTGGTCAATGCCTGAAAATGATGTAAAGCTACAATTGTTAAGCAATACGAAAACGTTGCTTGGACAGATCGGGGTCAATCGAATTGCTCTCAACTCTTAAACGAAATGGTATTCAATTGCCACAGGTTTAACAGATATTTTAGTCGGATGGTGTAAGTCTCAATGCGTATGCTGTTTGTTGACATAGTGAGTAACCGCAACGTACTTAAATCAAGGAACCTCATAACTTTTAGGGGGAATTGGCAGCGAGAGACATTACCGACGAGTTTTATGGAGAATCATCTTTGTGAGCATTTGACTGCCAAAACTAGGTATGCTGGATTTTTATTCTACAAAAGGAAAATGTGATGGAGTCTGCACGTGATAAACATACCCGTGAGATTGTAGAGGCAGAGGATCTGTGGTTGCTTGATAGTGTTGATACGGAAGGCTATGTGTGCTGGGGGTGTGGTATAACCATGCATCCTGCTGCATGGGAAAAAGATAAAAAAGTCAGAGCCTATTTTAAAAAGAAACGACATATTCAACATCATCATGAATGTGATGCTGATGCTGAAAGCACAGTAATTCGCCAAGGCCAGAAGGCGAGTGTCCGCAACATACTGGACAGTGCTCCGGGTTTAATGCCCTCGGGATTAAAGTTGATCGAAAAACGCCCGGTTGTTGAACCCGGTTTCTCTGGTGATGAAAGTAAATCCAGTTCGACACGTTCAGCATCCTCACAATCTGGTGAAGGTAATTCATCCGAACGACAATCCCGGCGTCAAGTGAATGCTATTCGCAATATTTGCCGTGCCTTCATCCGGTTCCCGCATGACCGGGGAATGTCGCTTAACGTTCCTGGTATCAGTGGTCAAATCTACATGACGGCGTTTAAAAAGCTCCGGAATGAGATTCAACCTTACCCGGAGCCGAAGATCTTTTATGCACCACTACTCTGGAACAAATTTACTGAAAATGATGAAAAACTCATCATTCCACTGTCTGGTGAATGGGGGGAAGATGAGTCAGGTAAACCTAAACCCACTCGAAGCTACCAGATCTACATCGATTGGGCTGGCTGGTCAAAAGCCAAGCGTACCGTGGTTCGCAAAGAGCTGGAGGCCGCTCGGACAGAGGCGATAGAAGCCAAAGGGAAAGGGCTGAAAGATAAAGCTTGGGTTTTCTTTATCGGCGAGCAAAGTGCGGATAATCCGGAGATCTTCTACGTTAGCGATTATCGACTCATCTGCGCGATTGTAGGGCATATCACTTATCCCTGACGTGAAAAAGTCTTCCCGAGTGGAAAGGCCTGCTCATATGGCTATTTGTGACTACCGCCGAAATTGAGCCTGTCAGTAATTCTGTGTAACTGCCAATATATTAAAGGTGATCGTTCAGGCGGTCACCGAACTCGACAATAAAGCGACTCATCGCCAGTCACCAATTCTGGATCGGCATACTCCATTTTTTTGATGCATCCTTGATTGCCAGATAAATAACCTTTCGTACCGAGTCATCCTGACCTTCCCCCTGTAAACAGTGCCAGTCTAAACTGAAGTTTCCGGTCTTTCTTCCATCATACAGCTGGTAATCGGTATCTTTAAGTTTGGCGGCTTTGATTTCCGTATCTGTTAACGCTTGGTTCGTCTTGCCATGAGTCGTCTCCATGCTTTTAGGCCCAACGAAAACAATAGAGCTTTTCGTTGGGCCTATCAATGGGCCTAAAAAGTTCAGAATAAATTAGTTTGCTTGAGATTTTGCAGGACAAATTGAAGACACAAAAAAGCCCGCAGGGCTTGTGCCATGCGGGCTTTCAGGACTTCATCGGATGACTCTGGTAATCACCGATGGAGAATTTTGGTGGAGCTGGCGGGAGTTGAACCCGCGTCCGAAATTCCTACATACCATTTTTAGTATAGTAAAAACAACATATTGCGTTTAAAAACATCGGGTTAGTATTATTCAGTATTCGTCCGTTTTACGCGTTTTTAATGCCCTGCCGCCAAAATGCCGCCATAAATTAGCGTTTCCAATTGAGGTTGTGAAGCGGGTTTTTTGTCACTGCGTCTTCGAGGTGGTCAGGGGCAAAGTGAGCGTAAACCATCGTCATTTTTATATCTGCGTGGCCCAGAATATCGCGCAGTACCAGTATGTTTCCGCCGTTCATCATAAAGTGGCTGGCGAAGGTATGGCGCAGCACGTGGGTGCATTGGCCTTCTGGTAGCTCAATACCAGCTCTTTTTACTGCACGCTCAAAAGCTTTTCTGCATGGCGTGAATAGCTTCCCTCTGTTTTTGGGGAGTTCGTCATACAGATCCTGAGATATTGGCACGGTACGGTTTTTCTTGCCCTTCGTCTTGGTATAAGTGATGCGGTATTTTGATAGCTGATGGCCCTGCAGGTTTTCAGCTTCACTCCATCGGGCGCCAGTTGCCAGGCATACTTTTGCAATCATCAGCAAACTGGGATTCTGAGAATCAGCACAGGCATCCAGTAGACGTTTAATTTCTTCCGGTGCCAGGAACGCCAGTTCGCCCTCTGCGATTTTGAATGTTGGCAGCCCAGCGAGCGGGTTGGGTGCTGACCAGTGGCCCAGCTTTTTCAGCGTGCCAAAAACAGATGATAGGTTACGTTGTTCAAGGTTTACCGTACGGGGCTTAACTGGCGACATAAGCACGCCATCTTCATTTTTTACTTCACCTTTTAACCGTGCTTCCCTGTATTTCGTAAAATCGCCTGCGGTTAACTCTGAGGCAATGGGATCGCCCAAGCCATTACAAATAATGCTGAGTTTTGCCATCAGGCGTTTAGGGTCTGCCAGCGTCTGCCCATAAAGTGAATGCCACTGATCAATCACTTCTGACAAATGCCGCCGATCTTCCTTCTCCCCCAGCCACGGTTTTTTGTTCACCTCATCCATGGTGTGGTTTTCGAATGCTATAGCCTCGCCTTTAGTCGCAAATTGCTTGCGCACGCGCTTGCCGTCACGCCCGTTCGGGTAACACTCGCACAACCATTTTCCGTTCGGCTGTTTTCTTATCGTCATAGTTAGATGCTCTTAATGACTTTTACTGCGCGGCCAATTACCTCTACATCATCTACGGCGCACTCAAAGGATGCTTCATCCTGATGAACCACAATTTTATTGCCAGGAATGCGGGCAATCTTGACGAAGCTTTTAACGCCGTCGATGTCTACCAGCCAATAACCATTGCTGATTTGTTTCACAGACGTATCCACAACAAAGCTATCACTGGCTGTTTTTACAAAAAGAGAGTTGGAGGATTCACCATCCAGCAGTCTGCTATCGAGAAGGATTTCATCACTCGGAAGCAGTTCGCCGTTCTTCAACTCAGCATGTTTGATACTGGGAGCTACGATTTTAGAAAGTGGTCTTACCGTGACCGGGGTTTCGTTTTTGAGATTCTTTTCTTCGTTCTCACTCGCATACATATCTCCCTGACCGGTAGCCAGCCATAGAAGAGAAATTCCTGTTTCAAGGGCGCATTGAATTACCCATTCAGCGGGAAAACTATCTCTTAAGTATCTGTTAGCCATGGTGCTTTTCGAAACGTCCAGATGTTCGCAGAGCTGCTGACGCGAGCTGAAATTGTAGGCCTTAATAAGCCTGTTGATTGCATCACGCCCACCACTATCATTCCCTGCCTTGATTAAACTCATAATCAAACCTCTTGACGCATATAAAAAGTGATCTTAATATCCGCTCATGGTTTGAAAAGCAAAACCAAACCACATAAAACGAGATGAAACGAAAACAAACTAAGAGATACTGCACTATGAGCACTGATATTTCAATTCGTGTACCAAAAGAGATGGCTACGCCTGCAGAGTTCGCTGAATGGGAAGGTATCTCGCGTGGCTCTGTTTACCAGAAAATTCACCATGGTCAGCTTGCTAAGTACATGGTCAAGAAAGAAAAAAACAAAGGCCGCGTAAGCCTGCGTTACCTGATGTACAAAACCGACCAGGTTCGTGAGTCCCTCGGTCATTCCAACTTTCGCGTCATTGTTGGTCAGTAAGTTCAATTATGAGAGCTTTTTGAGGGGGGCGCATGTTTGATTATAAGATTTCCAAACATCCACACTTTGACGAAGCCTGCCGGGCTTTCGCGCTGCGTCACAACATGGCGAAGCTGGCAGAACGCGCAGGAATGAATGTCCAGACGCTGCGTAACAAGCTGAACCCGGAGCAACCGCATCAGCTGACGGCGCCGGAGATCTGGCTGCTGACTGATATCACAGAAGACTCAACGCTGGTTGACGGTTTTCTGGCTCAAATCCATTGCCTGCCGTGTGTGCCATTGAATGAAGTGGCAAAAGAGAACCTGCCGCATTACGTCATGAGTGCAACTGCGGAGATTGGACGAGTAGCTGCAGGCGCAGTATCCGGTGATGTAAAAACCAGTACGGGCCGCCGCGATGTTATCAACAGCATCAACTCTGTCACGCGCCTGATGGCACTCACCGCAGTTTCATTACATGCGCGTTTGCAGGCGAATCCGGCGATGGCAAGCGCAGTAGATACCGTGACGGGCCTCGGCGCTTCGTTCGGTCTGATCTGAGGTGGTTATGCTGACTAAAGAACCATCTTTTGCATCACTGCTTGTTAAGCAAAGTCCTGCAATGCACTGCGGTCATGGCTGGATTATGGGGAAGGATGGCAAGCGCTGGCATCCGTGCCGCTCTCAGGATGCGTTGCTGGCTGAGCTGTCCACTAAAAAGCAGGGGAAACCATGGCTATTGAAGGCGATGCTGCGACTGTTCCGCTAAGCGCTGGCCTCCGCCTTAATGGGTTAAACCACATCGCGGAATTAAGGGCGAAAGTGTTTGGCTTAAATATTGATTCAGAACTGGAGCGTTTTATTAGCGATATGCGGGACCAACGGGATATTAACCATGAGCAGAATAAACGCGCATTAGCCGCAATATTTTTTATGGCAAAGATTCCGGCGGAACGTCATAGCGTCAATGTTAGTGAGCTGACGACTGACGAAAAGCGGGAGCTGATTAAAGCAATGAACCATTTCCGTACAGTGGTGAGTTTATTTCCAAATCGGCTAGCCATGCCGAATTAACCCACAACCGAAATTAAAGGCGTAAACCCGCCGGGCTTCTTATTGCCCAAATTCAGGAGAAACAACAATGCGAAATATTGAAACCCGTATCACCAAAACCGGACCAGATGATGCTGGCCTTAACCAGATGCTGACTGATGCACGGATGGAAGAGCGCCGGGCACGTGCTGCGGCAATGGCAGCCCGTCTTGATAGCCTGGCCTGCCATATCACGTCACGCCAGCTTAACCACGTTGAAGCGGCGGAGCTGCTGCGTATTGCGGCTGAAAACATTCAGAACGAAGCGCAGGAGATCCACTGATGGCTGATTCAATGGACCTTGTACAGCAGCGCGTTGAAGAAGAACGCCAGCGCCATATCCACACCGCCCGCAACAGAACGCCGGGCGTTTCACGTGTTCTTTGCATTGATTGTGATGCACCGATCCCGCCAGCACGCCGCCGCGCCATTCCGGGCGTGCAGTGCTGTGTCACTTGTCAGGAAATCGCAGAGCTGAAAGGCAAACACTATAACGGAGGTGCAGTATGACTATGCGCATCCATCAGATAAAAATTGCACCTAAGTATTTTAATGCCGTAGTCGCTGGCAGCAAAAAGGCAGAGCTTCGCAAAGATGATCGCGGCTACAAAGTAGGTGATGTCCTTTCTCTCTGCGAATGGAAACACGGTTCATATACTGGTCGGGAATGGGCCGCTGTTATTACCCACACTTTACCGATTAATGAAGTTGTGGCAGTGGAAGGGCAATGGGTAATTCTTTCTATTCGCTCATTAACGCCGCTTGAGGCTCTCTCCTATGTCATTTCAGGGGGAGCTATATGACCACTATCCTGAAATGGGCGGGAAATAAAACCGCTATCATGCCGGAATTGATTAAGCACCTTCCTGCTGGCTCGCGGCTGGTTGAACCTTTCGCGGGTTCCTGTGCTGTGATGATGGCGACAGACTATCCTCATTATCTTGTCGCGGATATTAATCCAGATCTTATCAATCTCTATAAAAAAATCGCCCTTGATTGTGAAGCTTTCATATCACGGGCAAAAAATATTTTTGCGATCGCGAATAGAGAAGTTGCTTATTACAACATTAGACATGAATTTAATCATTCATCTGAAATAACTGATTTCATGAAAGCAGTATATTTCCTTTATCTCAATCGCCATGGCTATCGTGGTCTTTGCCGTTATAACCAGAAGGGTGAATATAACAATCCATACGGACATTATAAAAAGCCGTACTTCCCTGAAAATGAAATACGCACATTTGCCGAGAAGGCTAAACGTGCAACGTTTATTTGTGCCAGCTTTGAGGAAACGCTGTCGCTGCTGCAGGCTGGTGATGTTGTTTATTGTGATCCGCCATACGATGGCACATTTAGCGGTTATCACGCTGCCGGTTTTACAGAGGACGACCAGTATCATCTGGCGTCTATTCTTGAGCGCCGGTCATCAGAAGGTCATCCGGTTATCGTGTCCAACAGCGACACATCCCTGACACGCTCCCTTTATCGTAATTTCACCCGCCACCGTATCAGCGCTAAGCGCAGCATGGGCGTGGCTGCAGGTGATGGTAAATCTGCATCAGAAATCATCGCTACGAAATCAGTATGCTGGTTCGGTGTTGATTTTGCCAGAGGTCCAGACCGTACCGTTGAGGTGCGCGTATGAATGCCATCGATCCGCGCTGCTTCGCTGCCAGCACCATCAATACCATCAGTATTTCAGGCGGCAAAGATAGTCTTGCACAGTGGCTAAGAGCTATTGAAAACGATGTTCCGCATATTTCTGTCTTTGCTGATACGGGCCATGAACACCCGCAGACGATGGAATATCTGGATTATCTGGAATCAAAGCTGGGCAAGGTTATCCGCGTTAAAGCCGATTTCACGCGCCAGATAGAAGGGAAACGTAAATTTATTGCGGAAAAGTGGCCCGTTTCTCTGGTTCAGGAATGCGGTATGTCGCCGGATGAGGCTGCAGAGCGTATCCATCGGGCACTGGAAATCCTTAAACCAACCGGCATTCCGTTTCTTGATTTGTGCATGTGGAAAGGCCGTTTTCCTTCAACAAAAGTTCGTTTTTGTACTTTTGAGCTGAAACATGAGCCGGTGCGTACGCAGGTGATCGTCCCGGCTCTGGATGAATACGACGAGGTAATCAGCTGGCAGGGCGTCAGGGGACAGGAATCCCCAGAGCGTGCTTTGCTGCCTGAGTGGGAGGAAGACGCAGACGATACACCGGGCCTTCATGTCTATCGTCCGATCCTCAACTGGCTGCATGAAGATGTGTTCGCTCTTGCCAGACGCCATGGCATTAAGCCTAACCCACTTTATCTGCAGGGCTGCAGCCGTGTCGGGTGTATGCCATGTATTCACGCCCGCAAGTCCGAGCTTGCAGAAATTTTCCAGCGCTGGCCTGAAGAAATCAGCCGTGTGGCTGAATGGGAGAGGATGGTTGCAGAATGTTCACGGCGTGGCAATTCAACATTCTTCCCGTCCACGCATGACCCGCGCCGTGCTGAAAAACGTATTGAAGTCATTACCGTTGATGCTTATGGCATTGAGTCTTATCGCGACTGGGCCTTAACCACTCGTGGCGGTGTGCAGTTCGATCTGCTGGCAGGAATGAATGATAAGGCGGTGTGTAGCAGTGTTTATGCGGGAGTCTGCGAGTGACGGAAATCACTACAGGCCGCCTTGCCGCCACATTTGTAACTGAAAATCCCGGTAGCGTTGAGAATGTTGCCGGACTTTATTCGTGGAATTTGCCCAAACAAGCGGTTAACCCGTATCTGGACCCGGCGGAAGTTGCGCCGGAGTCTGCGCTTTCAAACCTCATCACTCTGTACGCTGCGGATAACGAGCAGGAGCATCTGCGCCGTGAGGCGCTGAGTGATAAGGTTTGGGAACGTTATTTCTTCAATGAACCCCGCGATCCTGTCCAGCGTGAAATGGAGCAGGATCGGCTGATTAGCCATGCCAAAATGGCCCGCGAACAGCAGCGCGTTAATCCTGATTTGGTGATTATTGCCGATGTAAGCGCCGCGCCTGCCCATATCAGCAAGCCTCTGCTGGAGCGGATTAAATACTTCAATACCTTGGGGCGTCCGAAAGCGTATTCCCGCTATCTGCGCGAAACTATCAGACCGTGTATTGATCGGCTGGAACGCGTGCGGGACTGCCAAATGTCCGCTTCGTTTCGGTTTATGGCGAGCCATGACGGACTGGAGGGGCTGCTGATTCTGCCTGAAATGAGTCAGGATCAGGTCAAACGTCTGTCCACGCTGGTTGCGGCACATATGAGCATGTGCCTTGATGCTGCCTGCGGTGATCTGTTTGTTGCCGAAGATGTTAAGCCAGAAGAGATCCGCAAGGCATGGGAAAGGGTTGCTGCAGAAGCCATGCGCCTTGAGGTCATCCCGCCTGCCTTTGAGAAGTTGCGTCGCAAAAAGCGCCGCCGCAAGCCGGTGCCTTATGAGCTTATCCCGCCGTCGCTGGCGCGCATGCTGTGTGCGGACTGGTGGTATCGCAAATTGTGGCAGATGCGCTGCGAGTGGCGGGAGGAACAGCTGCGCGCCGTCTGCCTGGTCAACAAGAAAGCGTCCCCGTATGTCAGCTATGAAGCCATGATCCACAAACGCGAGCAGCGCCGCAAATCGCTGGAGTTTTTCCGCTCGCATGAGCTGGTCAACGAAGATGGCGACACGCTGGACATGGAAGACGTGGTAAACGCCAGCAACAGTAACCCGGCACACCGCCGTAATGAAATGATGGCCTGTGTTAAGGGGCTGGAGCTGATAGCGGAAATGCGCGGAGACTGCGCAGTGTTCTATACCATCACCTGCCCGTCACGCTTCCACGCAACCCTCAACAACGGCAGACCTAATCCGAAGTGGACCAGTGCCACTGTCCGGCAGAGCAGTGACTATCTGGTTGATACGTTCGCCGCTTTCCGCAAGGCAATGCACAAGGCCGGGCTGCGCTGGTATGGCGTCCGCGTTGCAGAGCCGCACCATGACGGCACCGTGCACTGGCATCTTCTGTGCTTCATGCGCAAAAAAGACCGCCGTTCCATCACCGCGCTGTTGCGTAAGTTTGCCATCCGTGAAGACCGCGAGGAGCTGGGCGCCAATACCGGGCCGCGCTTCAAGTCCGAGCTAATCAACCCGCGCAAGGGCACGCCGACAAGCTACATCGCCAAATACATCAGTAAGAACATCGACGGGCGCGGGCTGGCTAAAGAAATCAGCAAAGAAACCGGCAGATCACTGCGTGACAGCGCTGAGCATGTCAGCGCCTGGGCGTCGCTGCACCGTGTCCAGCAATTCCGTTTCTTTGGTATTCCGGGGCGTCAGGCATACCGAGAGCTGCGTTTGCTGGCTGGTCAGGCGGCCAGAGTGCAGGGCGAACGCAAAGCGGGTGCGCCGGTATTGGATAACCCGCGTCTGGATGCGGTACTGGCGGCAGCTGATGCGGGCTGCTTTGCCACCTACATCATGAAGCAGGGCGGTGTACTGGTTCCCCGTAAACATCACCTTGTCCGCACGGCTTATGAGCTTAACGACGAACCGAGCGCCTACGGCGATCACGGTATCCGTATCTATGGCATCTGGTCCCCGATTGCAGAGGGCAAGATTTGCACGCACGCGATGAAGTGGAAAAAGGTTCGTAAGGCCGTTGACGTTCAGGAGGCGACAGCCGACCAGGGCGCTTGCGCCCCTTGGACTCGTGGCAATAACTGTCCCCCTGTTGAAAATCTGAACAAATCAGGGGGTGATTTACCCGATATTAAAGCCATGGATGAGAAGGAGCTGCAGGAATATCTCTACAACATGGGCCAGAAGGAACGGCGGGAGCTGACAGCCAGGTTAAGGCTGGTAAAACCAAAGCGGAAAAAAGCATACAAACAGACTATTTCGGATCAGCAGCGCCTGCAGCTTGAGGCAGAGCTGAGTTCAAGAGGGTTCGATGGTAGCGAGTCAGAGATTGACCTGCTTCTGCGCGGCGGCAGTATTCCGTCAGGTGGAGGGCTACGTATTTTTTACCGCAATCACCGCCTGCAGGAAGATGACAAATGGCGTCAGTGGTACTGATGCTGCAGCTTTAACAATTCTTGCTCTTATTGATCCGCATCAGAGCGATCTAATTGACAGATAAAAAACGGTTTACATTCGCAAATTCCTACTATACTGTAATTATAAACAGTGGATATATATACAGTTGTTGTGTATCCGAGGTAGTGATAGGAGGGAAAATGCAGGATTATCTTTTGGAGTCGTTGAAGCTCCAGCGCATTGATTTTTTTATCAAGCTTGTAGCGGCTAGTGAGTGCAGCGACGAAGAAAAGCGGCTGGCTATCCAGTGGGTGTCCGAAATGACCGACGAGCTGATGGCGAAAATCCGCAGCCATGAATACTGCCGGTCAATGGACGTCACCAGTTAAGGGGGATCTGTATGCGCATTGAAATAATGATCGATAAAGAGCAGAAGATTAGCCAGTCTACACTGGACGCCCTTGAATCCGAGCTTTACCGTAATTTGCGCCCTCTGTATCCCAAAACAGCAATTCGTATCCGTAAGGGCAGCGCCAATGGCGTTGAGCTGAGCGGGTTAAAACTGGATGAAGACAAAAAGCGAGTGATGGAAATAATGCAGCAGGTCTGGGAGGACGATAGCTGGCTGCATTAAGAAACATTGTAGGCGTCAGAACTTGATTCTGACGCCCACGAGGTTGAACAACGAGTAAGGCGAGGCGTTAGGTGAAGTAACTCCTTATAAGCCATCTATGATTGAAGGGTGACTTTTTTTAACGTATCAAAAACGATTTTCGTAAACTCATTTTCATTTCTAACATCAATATAAGCAAGGCCACTATTGGTGATCTTGAGCTTACCGGAATATTCTAATGAATTAACAGAGCAAACAAGCCTGTCAATTCTTATTTTTTTACCCTCTAATTCTTCTTTATAATACTTTCTAAGATCACTGCTGCCAATTATTTGCATTTTAGCTGTGGCGTAATCAGAAACTCTAACCCTTGAAATATCAAGTTGTGTTAAATTGATATTTACACTTGAAGATATTTCATTAAGCCAGTCTATAGGGTTTATGTCAATTTCTTCCAAACTAACACCTAAGCCAAGATTTTTTACCAAAGCCTGCGAAAAAGGCTTTAAAGTTCTGGGTGGGTTAGTAATCTGCATTACAGGAAGAGAGTCTAAAGCCACGCTAAAATTTGTGGTGCGATATTCGATTCTTTCAACGGTAGTTTCGCTTCCGTCAAAGCTTGATATTTTGTCATGATAAACAATACGCTCGACAAAGCGCCCATTTGCAAAATCATGGCGTATTTTATCAAAAATGAACCCTTTCCCTTTATCCTCTGTAAAAGAATCAAGAGAAAGACGTCTAACGGCTGTTTCAAACTCAAGCCGTATGTTTAACTTAAGCCATTTAACCTTTTTCATCTTCGTTCACCTCTGATCCTATTATTATATTATAGGCATTTTCAGCGGCGGACTCAATTAATTCACTAATATGTTTTTTCTCTTGTGCCGTTGCCGCGCGAATGGTTACATTGAAACCGTCTTCTTTTTGATTGTTTATCCCTTTAATTTGATAGGCAAAGTCACAGCATTTTTCTGAGTCTTTGAAAAATGCTTCGACGTTGATTCTGTCTCCAATTCCACTTGTCGGCTTTGAAGACCATGCAATACGCCCGATATAATAACCTTTCTCATGTAGTTGAGAAAATATAGCTGAACTATTTACCCCTTCACCATTAAGGACGGCTTTCTTAACAAATCCGGTATCAATAGTTTCTTCCTTGTCTTCATCCTCACTAGCATCAGTACTGCGATTTAATTCGACTTTTGTTACGTCATCAGTCTCATAACCACGTAGACCATTCATTAATTCCTGAAAAAACTGACTTCGCAATGTAGGATCAGTTATTGCTAGTAATGATATTTCGAAGCGCTCTATAGGTTCGGACTTGATTTTAGATAGCTCGTTTTGCAAGCTCTCAATAACTTTTTTTGCCTCGGGGTTTTGAGGCATACGTACTTCAACTTTGTCAGCTCCAGGGCGAAGTTCTATTATAACATTCCGCTTGTCGATCTGACGTAATGCAGTTTTAGACAGGTCTATTTCTTCATATTTGTATTCTACTGTAAGCGAGCCATCTTTTTTAGCTACAATATTCAGGCTTTGACCTTTACTAGGGGAGCATGTTTTTTTTAGTGCTTCAGCAGCACTTTTTAATTCGGCCTGATTTGTTGAGGTTTGGAAGCTCACACTAGTAGTGCTTTCCCTTGGGTCATATGTTTTGACCAGTTTTTTTATGTGTTCTAATTCATTAAATCCGTGAGGAAGTTTGGATATTTCCTCAATTAGTATTTCCTTGTCGAGTTCTGGTGATAAAAACACACCTCGATTCAACAATAATTCATGCAACTTTGCAGCGGTTATCCTTTTATGATGTAATGCATCATAAATATTTTTATCAGTTGCGAAATATAGTTTTTTAGCCATTATCGTTGCTCCATGCCGATTTGTTCAAGATTATATTCAACAACAATTTTGTCTGTCTTGTCGAAGTCAATTTTAAGAAAAAGTCTTTCATCCTCGCCTAAGAGCCAGTCTGTGCTGTATTTCTTTTTCGCTCTTTCAAAATGATGAATGGCATTTTCATTTGGGTGAATGTGACAATGGCGTAATACGATTGGTTTACCTTCGGTTAATATCTGATAAGTTGATAACATATCAAAGAAGTAAACGAATTCGTCTACTGAATCCCCCGGTTGATTGTAATAAACAACATATCCCTCAGGGTTTTTATCTCTGAGCCAACTGAAAGCCTCATGCTTTATTATAATGTATGGTGATGTTAATAATTCAATTGTTGCAGGTGTTGTCTGATTAATAGGGTGCTTTATTCTTGTTAGGGAAAGATCTGGATAATAATATGTGAACTTATCAGGTTGAGGAAGTTTGCCTGAACCAATTAATTTAGTTATGTCAGAAGATATGTTTATCAAATCTGATATTTTATAAGGGTCAAGCAAATGTAGTTTGATATTTGGAGGGCAATTTATAGATGAGTGATCTAATTTTTTTGTAATATTCTCATAGAAGTCTTTATCATATAAATTATCATGGTTATATAAGAATAATAACCCTCTTACGTTATAACCTAAAGAATCATCATGAACATATTTCAATCGCCATTCTTCACTCACATTTGCACACTCGGTAGCTAAAGCAAGCGATGTTAAAGCTCCCTCGACTATTTTTTTCCCAATAGTACCTTCTGCATAGCTTTTAAGGTCTGTGTTGAGATAGACCATTTCCTCCTCATATGGATCTATGTAGAAAAATACAACATCGCTTGGATGCGTTTTCTTGGAATGAGCCTCTTGGCAACAATCCCAATTCATGTCCGCTCTAGCGGCACGATCCCATTTGAACACTGAGAAAATATCATCAGAAATCTTACCTGCGACTCGTTGTATAGCCGAAGTCTCTCCACCCATTTCAATCTCGCTCCTTTACAATTGCTGTGGCAATCTGCCTGAAAATCCATCTGACTTGATGGGTAATCTAACCATATGGTTCGTATGCGTTTGTTGCATGACTATAGCGCATGAAAATGAATGATCGCAAAAGGATCGTTTTTGCTCAGTCCCGCCAGTTCTAGCGGGCCTTTGCTTATGTCATGCAAGTGCATGAAAACTACTACACAAAGCGGGCAGGCGTGGCGGGGATACGAGCGCGCGCAGCTAGCCGTATGCTGGAAATTGTGCTGGAAATCATAATTTTGATTTTGTTATGTCGTTTATGTTGTCAATAGCATAAATTCTTATTTACTATGGGGTTAAATAATTTAAGAGAAGAAATGTATTATGACTGGGGAAGTAAAAATTTTTTGCTGCGGTACTTATCATCCATATCGATACAGAGGAGAGCGTAACCCAAAAGCAGGTGATCGGCTATCACGTGCGATGATGGATTTGAAGGATCATAATAATCAAAACCACAAAAAAGCTATTCAAACATTTTCAAGTTTAATTATTGATGAATTAGAACATTATATTATTGGAAAGAAAGAGAATAAAAAGGACTTCACTTCTGTACCGTTTGAAGTATGTGTTGTCCCATCGCATGAAGAGGGTAAAGTGTCTTCTGCGTTACAAACTATAGCCCAGAAGATATGTGGACATTATGAAAATGGTAAGGTTGGTCAGTCGCTACAGAGAAAAACCACTGTTCCGAGCGCACATAAAGATAACGGAGATCGCTCAGTGGCTAATCATATGGCAACGATCTCGGTAGTCTCAGATGTAAAGAATAAAGTGATTTTGCTGATTGATGATGTGACAACAACTGGCGGAAGTATGATAGCGTGCGTAAATCTGTTAAAATCAAAAGGCGCGAGAACAGTTTTGCCATTAGCATTGTTGGAAACAGCGAATTATGAGGAGTAATAGCGTGCGCCCTTCAGATCTGAAGAAATATTTAGGCCTTACTATTCAAACAGAGAGGCTAACCTCAGAGCAAGGGTTGTTAAAACTCATTAATAGTTTACGCTTTGACTCTTTAAGAGATATTCATGATTTGGTTGAGTCAGTCAATCTAACATCAATTTTAAAAAATAAATTAACAGTTGAAAGTTTAATAAATGCTGAAAGGTATTATGATATTCACCGACAATATAAAATAGAAATTATCCCATTTGGTGATAAACGTTACCCACTTTCTTTAGCAATGACACCAAACCCACCTGCTATGCTTTATATTAGAGGTGATGTCAATATTCTTCATGAAATGCCAGGCGTAGCTATCGTCGGATCTCGGCAGGTATCGCGTGCTGGAGAGGAGATTACAAAGAGAGTCACTTCTAGAATATGTAAGAGTGGGTTAGTGATAGTTAGTGGTCTTGCTATCGGGACTGATACAAATGCTCATCAGGCATCTCTTGATGCACATGCTAAAACTATCGCTGTTTTAGCTCATGGACTCGAATTAGCCAAACCTAAACAAAATGCCAAACTGGCTAGAGACATTTTAGAGAATGGTGGGGCATGGATGTCTGAATATCCAGTAGGTCGACCAGCATTTAAACAATCTTTTGTTCAACGAAATAGAATCCAAGTTGGATTATCGGCAACGTCCATTCTTATTGAGGCAGCGAAGGATAGCGGCACTATGACTCAAGCAGATTTTGCGATAAAAGCAGGTAGACCTATTTTTGCTGTTGTACCTCATAAAATAAACAATCCCTTAGGATTAAATTGCGAAGGAAATATTCAACTGGTTAATAATAATCTTGCCAGTCCTTTAAGGACTAGTGAAGATTACGATGACTTAATGGCAGTTATTGCAGACTCAATTAATCGCATTGCTGAATATTCAAAAATATATTTAAATAATATAAATACTTCTTTACTTTAAAGGAGGCAGGTAATCTGCCTCAATAATTATAGCTCATAACTATCAAAACTAATTATCTGTTGTCCGAACCATTCATTTAGCTCCTGTAGCCGCTTTTGCAGCGGCATCAGCTCGTTGCGGACAAAGACGCGGCTGGCCTTTTCAACATCACCAAAGCCGCCGGTATTGTTGGGAATAATGCCCATCATTTGCGGCGGTACGCGGTGCGCTGCCATCATGTCATCGCGGCTCACGTTCTTGATGTTCAGAAACTCATCCTTTGCCGCGACCTCTGACAGCGGGATGATCTGAATCCCGTCCTTTTTGCCGTTGGGTGAGTACATAAACAGGTTGCGGAAGTTACCCGGACCTTTGGCGCTTTTCATGGCCTGGCGGATGTTGTTCACGTCCTCCTGGTTCTGCGCGGCGTCAGTCATGTACATGATGAAGCCTGCGTGGCTACCGTTAATGTAGTACTTCCGGCGGAACAGTGTTGCGGACTCATTCAGCAGGGCGGAAGGGATAGCTGACAGATATTCCGGCAGACCGTAAATCTCCTGGTTTAAATCCGGCTCCATCAGGTGAAAGATGCTGCCTTTGGTGAACTCGTAGGGCTGCGTGGTTAGGCCGTATTGCACAAACCAGTAGGTGTCTAAATCGATTCCGCGGCGGGTGTATTTCGCCAGTGATGGCTCCAGCGACAGAATGCCGCCGAGTCGGTTGGTGCGCTTCTCCAGATAGGCATTACCGAATACCAGATAGTCCTGCACAAACCGGCTGAACGCCTGCTGGCTAAGAAGTGGATGCGGGATAAAGGTGCTGGTCAGAATGTTGCGTTTTACCGCAATGGGAGAGCTGTGATGCACTGCGGCACGGTAGGTTCGCGCCAGCCCGTCAAAGCTGACCGGCGGCTCATACCAGCGGTCCATCTGCACGCATTCCACATAGTCCAGCAGCTCGCGGCGGTCCAGCACCGGGATTGGATCACCAAAGCTGAAAGCCTCGGCAGTTACGTCTGCGTTTTTAGGCGCCATATCTTCTGTTGGCGTTGTGCTGGTTAAGGCTTCGAGCTCACTCATCAAAAAATCTCCACAATGTTGCTGGTATTGGCGGATTCGCCCTGCAGCGGTTCGTTAAACAGTGCGTGCATTGTTGCCCAGGCCAAATCTGCGTGGCTGGCCTCTTCGCTGCGGCTGGCTTCATAGGTTGGACGGTTGCCGCTGGCGGTGGTGGCGCGGCGGATAGCCATAAAGGACTGCGCAATGTCGGTGTGCCCGGCGTCAAACTCCAGACGGCGGTGGCTGATAATGTCGTACGCCTTGAGCACTAGGGCATTTTTGACGTTAGGGTTGTAGACAAACTCCCGCACGGCAGGAAAGAACGCTTTTACGTTCTCATAAACACCGTGCCCGACGCCGGTCGAGTCGATGCCGATATAGGTCACGTTGTACTGCTGCGTCAGTTTTTTGATAGCATCAGCCTGGGCGCGAAAGTCCATCCCGCGCCACTGATGACGCTCCAGAATTCGGAACTTCCCGCCCGGTACAGTTGGCGGTGCCATAACCACGCAGCCTGCGCTGTCACCGTTCTGCGTACCTTTTGCCGGGTCATAACCGATCCACACTTCGCGCCAGCCAAACGGGCGCAGGGCCAGTGCATGAAAGTCGGTCCAGACTTCCCAGCTGTCCACCATGCACGCCTGCAGCTCGCTGAGCGGAAACACGGACGCGAGATCGTCCACAAACTCGCACATCAGCAGGTTCTGGTATTCGTCCGGGCTGTACTCCATGCGCAACTGGTCAAGGTCGAACAGGTTACAGCCGCCGCGCACCGCATCTTCCACGGTGACTATCTGGCGGTATTGCCCGTCTGCGCACAGCAGGCCGGGGGCCAGATTGCTGTGGGACAGGTCGATGTCCACCTTGTCGGCTTTGCTGCGCCCACGGTTGAACAGCGCACCGGACCAGAACGGATAAGCACTGTGTGTCAGGCTGGATGGCGTGGAAAAATAGGTTTGTCGCCATTTTTTGTGAATAGCCATACCGGAAGCCACTTTGCGCAGCTCCTGGAATTTCGGTATCCAGAAATATTCATCCAGATACAGGTTGCCGTGGTAACTCTGGGCTGTGCGGGCATTGGTGCCGAGGAAGTAAAGCGTGGCCCCGTTAGGAAGCACCATCGGATCGCCTTTCAGCTCTACCTCGACTTCTTTGGCGAAGTCGATGATGTACTGCTTAAAGACGTGAGCCTGTGCCTTACTGGCGGAAAGGAAAATCTGGTTACGTCCGGTAAGCAGGGCGTCAATCAGGGCTTCACGGGCAAAGTAAAAGGTCGCGCCGATCTGGCGTGACTTCAGCAGGTTGCGGATGCGGTTGCTTTTTCCGGCTTCCCACCAGTGGCGCTGGTAGTTGAACATGGAGGAATGGAAGATTTCTTCCAGCTTCTCAATTTGTTCATCGGTGAAGACATTCTTTTCCGGCTGACGGCGCGGGTCTTTGTTGCGGTTGGCGACGTTTGGGTTTAAGTCGGCTTCGTTGCCGCCATTGTTAAACTTGCCGATCCGCGCGTGGCGTTCAGACTGGCGCGCCAGCAGGTCAATCTCTTTGAAATCTTTCCCTTCTTTGTGCTCCTTCATAATGAGCTGGCAGTAACGCGCGGCGGTGGTGAGCTGCATCTGATCCAGCGGCCCATAGTCACCCCACTTGTCGCGTTTCTTCCAGCTGTGAACGGTTGCAACTTTCTCGCCCAGCATTTCAGCAATGCGGGCGACGCGGTATCCCTGAAAGTACAGCAGCATGGCCTGCCGACGGGGATCGAGGTCTGCGGGGGTCAGTGTCGTGTTCATGGCCCAAACATACGGCCTTGCCTGACGGCTTTCCCCGGCTGGGGTTTGTGTGGTCTACCGTACAAGCGACGCGCGTTGTTTCACGCCCCCCATCACCGCAAACATAAGGCTCCAGTAAGTTTTTTCTAACGGAGCACGGCTCATGACAGTGAAAGCAAAGCGTTTCCGCATCGGTGTGGAGGGTGCCACCACCGACGGGCGCGAAATCCAGCGTGAATGGCTGGAACAGATGGCAGCCAGCTACAACCCGGCGGTGTATACCGCGCTGATTAACCTTGAGCACATCAAGTCTTATCTGCCGGACAGCACCTTTAACCGCTACGGCAAGGTGACGGCGCTGTTTGCTGAAGAAATCACGGAAGGTCCACTGGCAGGCAAGATGGCGCTGTATGCCGACGTTGAGCCAACGGAGTCCTTGGTGGAACTGGTGAAAAAAGGCCAGAAATTATTCACATCTATGGAAGTCAGCCCTAAGTTTGCCGACACCGGCAAAGCCTACCTGGTCGGCCTGGCTGCCACTGATGATCCCGCCAGTCTGGGCACTGAAATGCTGACATTCAGCGCCAGCGCCGAGCATAACCCGCTGGCGAACCGTAAGCAGAATCCCGAAAACCTGTTTTCGGAAGCTGTCGAAACGCTGATCGAACTGGAAGAGGTCCAGGACGAAAAGCCGTCCCTCTTTGCCCGCGTCACCGCGCTGTTCACCAAAAAAGAGCAGACCGACGATGCGAGATTTTCTGATGTGCATAAAGCCGTGGAGCTGGTCGCTACTGAGCAGCAGATCCTGAGCGAGCGCACTGATAAATCCCTGTCCGAACAGGACAAGCGCCTTTCTGAGCTGGAGTCCTCCCTGCAAGAACAGCTGGCCGCCTTTGCCGAGCTTGAGCAGAAGCTTAGCAGCGAAGACAGCCGTAAAGACTACCGCCAGCGCGCGCCGGGCGGTGACGCACCGACAGGCACCCTGACCAATTGCTGATGGAGCATAAAACCCGATGAAAAAGAAAACCCGCTTTGCCTTTAACGCTTATCTGCAGCAGTTGGCGCGCCTGAACAGTGTGGAGGTTGAAGAACTGTCCAGCAAGTTTACCGTGGAGCCGTCCGTGCAGCAGACGCTGGAAGACCAGATCCAGCAGTCCGCCGCTTTCCTGACGCTGATTAACATCACGCCGGTCACTGAGCAGTCAGGGCAGTTGCTGGGGCTGGGCGTTGGCAGCACCATTGCCGGAACCACCGATACCACCACCAAAGAGCGCGAGCCTACCGATCCGACGCTGATGGAAGACGTGGAATACAAATGCGAGCAGACCAACTTTGATACGGTGTTGACCTACGCAAAACTGGACCTGTGGGCGAAATTCCAGGACTTCCAGGTGCGTATCCGCAACGCCATCGTCAAGCGTCAGGCGCTGGACCGCATCATGATCGGCTTTAACGGCGTGAAGCGCGCCAAAACCTCAAATCGTGCTGAAAACCCGCTGCTGCAGGACGTCAATAAAGGCTGGTTACAGAAAATCCGCGAAGACGCGCCGGATCATGTTATGGGCAGCACCACAAAAGACGGTGCAACGACTGCAGGCGCGGTCAAAGTGGGCAAGGGCGGCGACTATGCCAACCTGGACGCCGTGGTGATGGATGCCGTCAACGAGCTGATCGACGCGGTTTATCAGGATGATGACGATCTGGTTGTCGTCTGCGGACGTGAACTGCTGTCTGACAAGTATTTCCCGCTGGTCAACAAAGAGCAGGACAACAGCGAGAAAATTGCCGCCGAACTGATCATCAGCCAGAAACGTATGGGCGGCCTGCAGGCCGTGCGCGCGCCTTTCTTCCCGGCGAATGCCCTGCTGATCACCCGTCTGGATAACCTGTCCATCTACTGGCAGGAAGATACCCGTCGCCGTTCTGTTATCGACAACCCGAAACGTGACCGGATTGAAAACTTTGAATCCGTCAACGAGGCGTATGTGGTCGAGGACTACCGCTGCGCGGCACTGGTGGAAAACATCGAAATCGGTGATTTCAGCGTGCCTGCCGCACCGGAAGGTGGGGAATAACGCATGAGCCTGAGTCCCGCACGGCAGCACCGCCTGCGCATTCAGGCCGAACAGGCCGCCCGTGAGGGCGGCAGTGTTCGCCGCCATGCGTCGGGCTATGACCTGATGCTGCTGCAGCTGGCAGAAGACCGCCGCCGCCTCAAGGGCGTCCAGTCCACGGTGAAAAAGGCGGAAATCAAGGTGGAGCTGCTGCCGAAATATTCCGCCTGGGCGGAGGGCGTGCTGGCTGCCGGAGGTACGCAGCAGGATGACGTGCTGATGTACGTGATGCTGTGGCGTATCGATGCCGGTGATTATGCCGGTGCGCTGGAAATCGGGCGCCATGCGCTGCGCCATGGCTGGGTGATGCCGCTGGGCAACCGTAACGTGCAGACCGTGCTGGCAGAAGAAATGGCAGACGCGGCGCAAAGCGCTCTGCTGGCCGCTGTCGGTTTTGATGCCGATCTGCTTCTGCAGACGCTGGACCTGACAACCGATCTGGATATGCCGGACCAGTCGCGGGCGCGTCTGCATAAAGCCATCGGCGCTGTACTGAGCGAAAGCAACCCGGCGTCTGCCCTGAATCACCTTACCCATGCGCTGCAGCTTGATCCCCGCTGCGGTGTGAAAAAAGAAAAGCAGCAGCTGGAGCGCAGGCTGCGCAATGACAGCCGCTAACGAACGTGCCCCGCGCACGGGCGGCACGGGATGGCGAAAGGCACTGCCATATCAAAATTCCGTCCACCGCCCACTTATTCAGGAGAAAGCCGCATGAAGTTTGTTGCGCCCGAACAGGCACTGGAACAGGCGGAGGTCATCAAAAATACGCCGTTCTGGCCTGATGTGGATCTGTCGGAATTTCGCAGTGTGATGCGCACTGACGGCACGGTGACGCAGCCGCGTTTAAAGCAGGTCGTGCTGACGGCGATCTCGGAGGTTAACGCTGAGCTGTACGACTTCCGCAACCGTCAGCAGATGCTGGGCTGGCGGACACTTGCTGAGGTTCCGGCGGACATGCTGGACGGTAAAAGCGAGCGTATCCGGCACTACCACAACGCTGTTTTTTGCTGGGCGCGCGCTGTGCTTAATGAGCGTTATCAGGACTATGACGCCACGGCGTCAGGCGTGAAGCGAGGGGAGGAGCTGGCGGAGGCCAGCGGCGATCTGTGGCGTGATGCCCGCTGGGCCATCAGCCGGGTGCTGGATGCACCGCACTGTACGGTGGAGCTTATCTGATGAAAGTGCGTGCGCATCAGTATGACACGGTGGACGCGCTTTGCTGGCGTCATTACGGGCGCACGCAGGGTGTCACTGAGCAGGTTCTGCAGGCAAATCCGGGGCTTGCCGAATACGGCCCCTTTTTACCTCACGGGCTGCAGGTGGAGCTGCCGGACATTCCGACCACCACCACCGTGCAGACCGTCCAGCTATGGGACTGAATTATGACGCTTGAACGAATCAGCGCCTTTATCACTTACTGCATTGCCGTGCTGCTGGCATGGCTGGGCGATCTGTCGCTCAAGGATGCGTCAACGGTTGGCGGCGTACTGATTGGTGTGCTGATGCTGGCTATCAACTGGTACTACAAACACCAGTCTTTCAAATTGTTACGTGGCGGCAAGATTTCGCGGGGGGAATATGAATCCTTCAATCGTTAAGCGCTGCCTTGTCGGGGCGGTGCTGGCTATCGCAGCCACGCTGCCCGGATTTCAGTCGCTTCATACCTCCGTTGAGGGGCTGAAACTGATCGCCGATTACGAGGGATGCCGCCTGCAGCCTTATCAGTGTAGCGCGGGCGTCTGGACTGACGGGATCGGCAATACGTCCGGTGTGGTGCCTGGAAAAACCATCACGGAACGGCAGGCGGCGCAGGGACTTATCACCAACGTGCTGCGCGTGGAGCGAGCACTGGATAAATGTGTGGTGCAGCCGATGCCGCAAAAGGTCTATGACGCGGTGGTGTCGTTTGCTTTCAACGTGGGCACCGGCAACGCCTGCAGCTCCACGCTGGTTAAGTTGCTGAACCAGCGGCGCTGGGCAGATGCCTGCCATCAGCTGCCGCGCTGGGTATATGTCAAAGGTGTGTTTAATCAGGGGCTGGACAACCGCCGCGCGCGGGAAATGGCCTGGTGCTTAAAAGGAGCATAACGGAATGAAAAAGAAAGTCATGAGCGTTTTTTTCCAGCTGGCATGGGCTGCGCTGTTGGTAATCAGCCTGCTGTATCCGCGCAGCGGTGCGCCGGTTCTGGTTGGTGCGTCTGTCTGGGTGTCATGCTTCCTCGCCTGGCTGCTTGCTGCGCTGTGCGCTGTCGGGTGGTTCGCCGGAGATCGGGCGCGCGAGGAGGTCAGGGCGGCATTAATCAAATTCAGGGCGCACCCCGTAAAACCCGTGCGTACATGGGCTATCAGGCTGCTTATAGTTCTGTGCCTGGCGTTTTCGGGATGGGTGATCACCCTGGTGTTTTACCTGCTGACGCTGGTTTTGTACCAGATTGCTCGCGCGCAGCTTCATGAGCCGATGGCGGCCTGATGCGTGCGCTGGCGGTAGTGCTGGCGCTGGCACTTGCGGCGCTGGGCTGGCAGTCGTGGCGGTTAAACAATGCCAGCCACACCATCGAAACGCAGGGCGCGGCGCTGAAAAGCAAAACGCAGGAGCTGACGAAGAAAAACAGCCAGCTGATCGGCCTGTCCATTCTGACCGAAACCAACAGCCGGGAGCAGACGCGGCTTTATGCGGCAGCGGAACAGACCACCGCACTGCTGCGAAGCCGTCAGCGCCGGATCGAGGAACTGAAACGTGAAAACGAGGATTTGCGCCGCTGGGCTGACGCTCCTTTGCCTGCTGACATTATCCGGCTGCGGGAGCGTCCGGCCCTCGCCGGAGGTGCAGCTTACCGTGAGTGGCTGTCCCAGAGTGACGCAGTGCCGCCTAGAAAGGTCAGCGCCGCGCAGTAACGGCGATCTGAATGCGGTGCTGGATGAAACCGAGGCCGCCTGGGCGGTCTGTGCTGACAAAGTGGACACAATTATTGCGTGTCAGGAGCGAGACAGTGAACAAACCGCAGTCCTTACGCAGCGCCCTGAATAAAGCGGTTGCCTATGTCCGGGACAACCCGGACAAGCTGCACCTTTTCGTTGATAACGGATCACTGGTGGCAACAGGAGCCAGTTCTATGTCATGGGAATACCGCTACACCCTGAACGTGGTGATCGAGGATTTCAGCGGCGACCAGAATCTGCTGATGGCCCCAGTCCTGCTGTGGCTCAGTACCAGCCAGCCGGACGCCATCAACAACCCGGATCTGCGCGAAAAACTGTTCACCTTTGAAGTGGATATTCTGCGAAACGATGTGTGCGATATCAGCATGAACCTGCAACTGACTGAGCGTGTGCTGGTCAGCACTGACGGCAGCGTATCGAGCGTTGAAGCGGTGCTGGAGCCGGACGAACCCGAAGAAATGTGGACGGTGAAACGTGGATGAGCTGCAGAAGGTTGATGACTGGCTGACGGCGCTGCTGGCGAATCTGGAGCCTGCCGCACGCAACCGTATGATGCGGCAACTGGCGCAGGAACTGCGACGGGCACAGCAGCAGAATATCAGGATGCAGCGCAATCCTGATGGCAGCAGTTATGAGCCACGCCGGGTAACAGCCCGCAGCAAGAAGGGACGTATCAAACGCCAGATGTTTGCGAAGCTGCGCACGGCGAAATACCTGAAAACTGCTGCCAGTACCGACTCTGCCAGCGTGCAGTTTGAGGGCAAGGTGCAGCGTATTGCCCGTGTTCACCATTACGGCCTGCGCGATCGCGTCAGCCGTAAAGGCCCGGAGGTCCGCTACGCAGAGCGCCGCCTGCTGGGCGTGAATGATGAGGTGGGATCAGTCACTCACGACATTTTGTTTCATTGGTTATCAGTGTGAGTTAATGAAATGGATGTCTGTAATCACTAAAGTCCCAATTGATTGAGGTGTCATTGAATCCAGCTTCTTTTAAAATGACCAGACAGTTTAATCTTTTAAATTGTGAATAAAAATCTTTGAGTGCAAAACTGATTAATTGAGAGCCTCTTTTCATTGGCATGGTTTGGAATTGACCATTATGAAATAATGCGTTCCTTAAACTGCAGTAAATATCAAGTGAAATCTCATGATGTTTGTTATTTTGTTGCTTGACATTAAACCCATGCTTTGTGAGATAACGGTACATGATCGGTGCAATATTAGATTTAAAGTCATTTTCACGCTCGCGGACTAATGACTCAAGACCAGAGAAAAGTAAGTAGTATGATACATCAAGATAATTCACTGGATTGGAAAAAACTAATACGTTCTTATGAAGCATAGTTGTAAATGGACGATCTTCAGCAATGACTATTTTATTAATGGCAAGTTCGATAAAGTAGCGTCTGGAGTTTTTAGAAAAACTATCCTCAAGGAGAACTTCACCTGAACTTGATAAATTAATGTTAGGAATTATATTCCTAGGGTAATTGTCAGAAAGGTTATTTTTATTTTCTTTATCATGCAGTTGATATTTAATGAGCACGGGTCTTTGTTCTATAAAACTTAGGATTTTTTCCAAATGGAATATAAGGTCAGTTACTTCATTTCTATCTGGAACGTCAAGCTCAAGGAAAGCAGTAAGATACAGTTTATCTTTATCTTGGCGATATTTTTTTAATTTAAATAAGCTTGTTTCTACGGGGTACATTGTCCCGAACGAAAAATGAGTTACTTTCGTTAAGGTAAAACCATAAATACCAATAGTAAACATTCAATCTCCGTTTTGTATCTTCATCCATACAATCTTCATCGCATTGTCAGACCATTTTAGTGTGAGATTCTTTAGAAATGAATGCACAACTAACAGAAATCATGCGCCTTATCACCAATCTGATCCGCACCGGCACTGTGACCGAAGTGAATCGGGAAAACTGGCTGTGCCGGGTAAAGGTGGGCGAACTTGAAACAAACTGGATTAACTGGCTGACGCTGCGCGCAGGTGGTGCCCGTACATGGTGGTGTCCGTCGCCGGATGAGCAGGTGGTGGTGCTGAGCATGGGCGGCAATCTGGAAACCGCTTTTGCGCTACCTGCCATCTACTCCAATCAGTTTGCGCCACCGTCGGATTCCGTGGATGGCTGCGTGACGGAGTACCCGGACGGGGGCTGGTTTGAATATGAACCTACCACCGGGCGCTGGTTCGTCAGAGGCATCAAATCCATGGTGATCGAGGCGGCAGACAATATCACCCTGAAAACCGGTGAGTTTGTGGTGGAGGCTGACCGCACGCGTATTAACAGCGAAGTGGTGATTAATGGCGGCGTCACCCAGGGCGGCGGTGCGATGAGTTCTAACGGGATCGTAGTTGATGCGCATCAGCATACTGGTGTCCTGAAAGGCGGTGACACCACCGGAGGCCCGGTATGACGCTGTATCTCGGCATGAGTCAGAGCAATGGAAAAGCGATTACGGATACCGACCATCTGCGCCAGTCGGTGCGGGATATTCTGCTGACGCCGCAGGGCAGCCGCATTGCCCGCCGGGAATACGGTTCCCTGCTGTCGACCCTGATTGACCGGCCGCAGAACCCGGCGCTGAGACTGCAGATCATGTCTGCGGTCTACGTGGCCCTGAGTCGCTGGGAGCCACGACTGACGCTGGATTCCATCACCATCAGCAGCAATTTTGATGGCTCCATGGTGGTTGAGCTTACCGGGCAGCGCAACAACGGCGCGCCGGTTTCCCTTTCCGTATCAACAGGAGCAGACAATGGCAGTCATTGACCTTTCCCAGTTGCCTGCGCCGCAGATTGTGGATGTGCCGGACTTTGAGACGCTGCTTGCCGAACGCAAGGCCGAATTTGTTGCGCTTCATCCGAAAGATGAGCAGGAAGCCGTGATCCGCACGCTGGATCTGGAATCTGAACCCGTCACCAAATTGTTGCAGGAGAACGCTTACCGTGAGTTGCTTCTGCGCCAGCGCATTAACGAAGCCGCGCAGGCGGTGATGGTGGCTTACGCGATGGGTGGAGACCTTGACCAAATTGCTGCCAACTACAACGTGAAACGCCTGATGGTGACGCCTGCTGATAATGACGCTGTGCCGCCCGTTGCGGCTGTGATGGAAAGTGATGAAGCGTTACGCCTGCGTGTGCCTGCGGCTTTTGAAGGGCTTTCTGTTGCGGGGCCAACAGCAGCTTATGAATTTCACGCCAGAAGTGCGGACGGACGTGTGGCAGATGCCAGCGCAACCAGTCCGGCCCCTGCAGAGGTGGTACTTACCGTGCTGAGCCGGGAGGGTGACGGTACAGCAGTAAAAGACCTGCTGGATGTGGTTGAAAAAGCCCTGAACAGTGAGAGTGTACGCCCGGTGGCTGACCGTCTGACGGTTCGTAGTGCGGAGATCATACCGTACCGGGTGGAGGCTACCATTTTTCTTTATCCGGGGCCGGAAGCTGAGCCGGTGATGGCGGCGGCAAAAGCCAGCCTGCAGAAGTACATCGCCAGTCAGACGAGGCTGGGACGTGATATCCGCCGCAGCGCCATTTATGCCGCGTTGCACGTGGAGGGCGTCCAGCGTGTGGAGCTGACGTCCCCTCTGGAGGATGTGGTGCTGGATAAGACACAGGCGGCATCCTGTACCGAATGGAGCGTTACCAACGGGGGCACGGATGAATAGTCTGTTGCCGCCGGGTTCGTCGCCGCTTGAGCGCCGACTGGCGCAGACCTGCAGCGGGATTTCCGATCTGCAGGTATCGCTGCGTGATTTGTGGAACCCGGCAACCTGCCCGATCAGATTCCTGCCTTATCTGGCCTGGGCGTTTTCTGTTGACCGCTGGGATGAGAGTTGGACAGAAAGCGTCAAGCGCCGCGTTGTGCAGGACGCTTTTTATATCCATCAGCACAAGGGGACGACCTGCGCCGTGCGGCGCGTGGTGGAGCCGTTCGGCTTCCTGATCCGCATCATTGAGTGGTGGCAGACCGGCGAAACGCCGGGAACGTTCCGTCTGGATATTGGCGTACAGGATCATGGTATCACCGAAGACACCTATCTGGAGCTTGAGCGCCTGATAAGCGATGCCAAACCATGCAGCCGTCATCTGGTTGGTATGTCCATCAACCTGCAGACAGGTGGCCCGTATTTTGTGGGGGCAGCCACCTACACCGGCGAAGAAATCACGATCTACCCGTATATCAACGAAACCATTATTTCCGGCGGCACCGCTTATGAGGGCGGGGCGGTCCATGTTATTGACACAATGAGAGTGAATCCATGAGCGCAAAATTTTATACCCTGCTGACGGAGATCGGCGCGGCGAAACTGGCAAGCGCCGCCGCGCTCGGTGTCCCGCTGAAAATTACCCATATGGCGGTGGGCGACGGTGGCGGTGTGCTGCCCACACCCAGCGCGCAACAGACCGCGTTAGTTGCTGAGAAGCGTCGAGCAGCGCTGAATATGCTGTATATCGACCCGCAGAACAGCAGCCAGATTATTGCTGAGCAAGTGATCCCGGAAACTGAGGGGGGATGGTGGATTCGTGAGGTCGGCCTGTTTGATGAAACCGGCGCACTGATCGCCGTGGGTAACTGCCCTGAGAGCTACAAGCCGCAGCTGACAGAAGGGAGCGGACGTACGCAGACCGTGCGCATGGTACTGATTACCAGCAGCACCGATAACATCACCCTGAAAATTGACCCTGCAGTAGTGCTGGCAACCCGTAAATATGTGGATGATAAGGCGCTGGAGCTGAAGGTATATGTAGACGACCTGATGGCAAAGCATCTTGCTGCGCCGGACCCGCATTCACAGTATGCGCAGAAGGACAGCCCGACACTCACAGGGATTCCAAAGGTACCGACGCCAGCGGCGGGTAATAGCACTAAACAGATTGCAAACACGGAATTTGTGGCATCGTCTATCGCGGCAATAGTGGATTCTGCGCCTGCAGCACTGGATACGCTGAACGAGCTGGCAGCGGCTCTGGGGAATGACCCGAACTTTGCCACGACGATGATAAACGCTCTGGCTGGAAAGCAACCGCTGGACAATACACTGACGAATTTAAGCGGAAAAGATATCGCCGGCCTTCTCACATACCTCGGTTTAGGAGAAACAGCAAAGCAAGCTGCGGGCGCAGTCCAGAAAACTGGCGATGAGATGAGCGGGAAGTTAACCCTGCCACAGACATCTTCCTTCGGCGTGAATACTAATAACACACTGGGCGGTAGTTCCATCGCTATCGGTGATAACGATACCGGCTTTAAACAGAATGGTGACGGGATACTGGATACGTTTGCGAATAGCCAGCACACCGTTCGTGTCGCTCTTGGTGAAATGATGGTTCTGGGAGCTATTCGCGCAGGCAAAGAAAAAAAACTGTCACTGACGAGTAATAATAATTCGACAATGACAGCCACGTTTAATTTATGGGGCGACGCAAACAGGCCTACAGTGATTGAACTGGACGACGACCAGGGATGGCATTTATACAGCCAGCGAAATCCTGATGGTTCGATTGTCTTTACGGTCAATGGCGATATCACCGCTAACACGCTTCGTGCAGGCGGGGCCATCTATCAGAATAACGGCGACATCTTTGGTTCTGTCTGGGGGAATAGCTGGCTGAGTCTGTGGATTAATAATAATTTCGTCGCAGATGTTCAGTTAGGGGCTGGCACATCAGTGACTACTTGGAACAATGCAGGTTCCTGGCCTAACACTCCCGGATATGTAGTTACCTCCGTCTGGAAAGATAATCAAGGCGAAAATATTGATGGCATTGCTTATGCGCCTTTGCAAAAAAGATTAGGTATTCAGTGGTATACCGTACAAGGGGGGACGGCATAATGAAAAAATATCAGGACATTAAAAATTTCAGACTTATTGACGCGCCCGTAAACAGGGGTAAAACTCAGTCCGAAATAAATATAGGTGCATATTTCCTGAAATCGGAAGACGGGCAGGACTGGTATGAATGTCAGTCATTATTTTCTGATGATACTGCAAAAATTATGTACGATCCTGAAGGGGTTATCTGGGGTGTTGTTAATCAGCCAGTCCCGCAACGTGGAAACACATATGCTGTATCAATGTTGTGGCCGGTTAATATGTCTGTTGCGGAAATAGACGCTGCTGACTGTCCTGATGATTGTCGTGGTGATGGCTCATGGTTGTACAGAGATGGTAAGGTTTTACCCGTTCCGGTGGATTATCAGGCTAAGGCCGAAACCACCCGACAGAAATTACTGGATGCCGCTAACAGCGCCATTGCCGACTGGCGAACCGAACTGGCGTTGGGTGAAATCAGTGACGACGATAAGGCCAGCCTGACTAAATGGATGGCGTATATCAGGGAGCTTAAATCACTGGTTTTAACAGGCATTTCAGACGAGGCCACCTTTAATAAAATACAGTGGCCTGTATTACCACAATAATAATTAATGACTGGCCGGTTTCTCCGGCCAGTCAGGGGCAGATGTATCCACCCGACTGACCAGAACGCTGTATTGTTCCCATGCCACCAGTCGCTGCTGCTCCTCATCGGTGACGATACCCAGCTTTACTGCCCGCGCCAGCGGTGTAATAACGGTCTCGGCCTCTTCGAGCAGTTTTACCTTTTTCGCTTCTACTTGCTGGCGCAGTTCTTCCGGTGTATAAACCCGCCTAATTATCTGCTCACGTTCGCTATCATACATCCAGCGTCCTGACACATCTGCCCGGCGATTAGCTGTGATATCCGGTAATTCAACAACGCTGCGCCCTTCAGGATTTATTTTCGACGCATCTTTATTGATTGCCACAATTATATTACTTTTGTCGTAGGCAACTTTTAGCGTGTCTACTGCAAAATTTTTCTGTTCCTCATACCAGTTCTTACCTTTTTCATCATACAGCCAAACCACACCAAATTTTTTAGTGAGTTGATACTGGTCAGGCGTTTTTGGATTACCGGCTACGATATTTTTTAGATGCATCATAATTAAACACTCGTCACGTTATACCACTGGTTGCCAATCAATTTTTGCATTGGACGTCTTCCGAGACCGTCAATAAGCTCATCACCATTGCCGTTAGTTGCCGCTGTCAGTACATAACCAGGTGTATCACTGAATCCCGGGCCCATCCATGCCTGTCCAGATTCATAACTACCCAGACGGAAATCCTGTACGTATCGGCTGTCGAAATTACCGTAGTCTGTTGGCGTTAATCGTCCGGTAACATTGATGGATTTTTTACTCTCCAGTGTGTCGTTCTGAAAGCGGAATACCTGAACACCATTAGCATAAATATCCAGTAGGCCATCGCCGTTTTGTTTTAAGCCGGTATCGTTATCGCCTAATACAATAGAACTACCTCCCAATATATTAGGTGTACCGATACCGAGATTACCGTTAATTACGCCACCACTAACAGGTAATGCACCGACATCACCTGCGGATGGTTTTCGTGTTGTGGTATAAAATTCAGTCCAGTCAAGTTCAAAGCCAAAATCGTCGCGTGCCGAACGGTAGGAAATACCGCCATTCTTGTAATTCACACAAAACTGCACTGCCGGACAACTGCCGATATTCATATTAAAATGCAAAATCAGCTTGGATGCACCTCCAGTAGGAACGTTGTAAACACCGCTTTTCCAGTTCCAGCCGACTGATTTGTCATTTTCCAGTGTGTAGTCTCCCGTCATCCCCAGCGCGAATGCATTCACATCAGCAGCTGACAAAGTGATATCACCGGTCAGTGGTTTACTGTTAACCCGCCGTGTCGCCGGGACGGCATTTTTTGCCAGATTTATCGTTTCGCCTAAACCGAGGTTTATGAAAATGCAGAAAACGGTCGTAAATGGCATGATCCAAGCCTTTTGCAAGGGGGCCTATTGTGCAAATTGGCTATGTACGGGTGTCAACAAATGACCAGAACACTGATTTACAGCGAAACGCGCTGAATTGCGCAGGATGTGAACTGATTTTTGAAGATAAAATAAGCGGGACCAAAGCAGAAAGATCAGGGTTAAAAAAGTTACTCAGGACGTTATCAGAAGGGGACACGCTGGTTGTATGGAAGCTCGATCGTCTGGGGCGCAGTATGCGTCATCTGGTCGTTCTGGTAGAGGAGCTACGGGAGCGTGGCATTAATTTCCGCAGTCTTACGGATAGCATAGATACTTCCACACCAATGGGGCGTTTCTTTTTCCATATCATGGGCGCACTCGCTGAAATGGAGAGGGAATTAATTGTGGAAAGAACCCGCGCCGGACTTGCCGCAGCGAGGGCGCAAGGGCGAGTCGGTGGCAGGCGTCCAAAGCTCACTCCGGAGCAATGGGAGCAGGCCGGACGGTTGCTTGCCGCCGGTGAAACTCGTCATCGTGTTGGATTACTTTTTGATGTTAGCATTTCCACTCTTTACAAGAAATTCCCTGTAAATCAGTCGCGTTGAAAGTGGCGATATTGTACCAGCACTGACACATCGTGAAATACGTGCGCCGCACGCCTGGCAACCAGAACATAAGGTATCCCTGTCAACCGGAGAGACTGCCTTATGGCTCAGGATTACCACCACGGGGTGCGTGTTGTTGAAATCAACGAGGGCACCCGACCTATTACCACGGTGAGCACCGCCATCGTGGGCATGGTCTGCACCGGCGATGATGCTGATGCGTCCGTGTTTCCCCTCAATAAGCCGGTCCTGCTGACTGATATGCTCACCGCCAGCGGTAAAGCGGGGGAGTCCGGCACGCTGGCCCGCTCGCTGGACGCGATTGCAGATCAGGCAAAACCCGTGACTGTCGTTGTGCGTGTGGCGCAGGGCGAAACCGAAGCGGAAACCACCTCCAATATTATCGGCGGCGTAACTTCCGACGGTAAGAAAACGGGCATGAAAGCGCTACTGTCGGCGCAGTCGCAGCTCGGTGTCAAGCCGCGCATTCTTGGGGTGCCGGGACATGACACTCAGGCCGTTGCTACTGAACTGCTGGGCGTGGCGCAAAGCTTGCGCGGGTTTGCCTACCTTGCTGCTAATGGCTGCAAAACGGTGGAGGAAGCTATTGCCTATCGCGAGAATTTCAGTCAGCGCGAGGGAATGCTGATCTGGCCTGACTTCATCAACTTTGACACCGTGCTGAAAGCAGACGCGACGGCTTACGCCTCCGCCCGTGCGCTCGGCCTGCGTGCCAAAATCGACGAGCAGATCGGCTGGCATAAAACCCTGTCCAATGTGGGTGTGAACGGTGTCACCGGCATTTCCGCTGATGTGTTCTGGGATCTGCAGGACCCGGCAACCGATGCGGGACTGCTGAACAAAAATGACGTCACCACATTGATCCGCAAAGACGGCTTCCGCTTCTGGGGTTCCCGTTGTCTCAGTGACGATCCGCTGTTTGCTTTTGAGAACTACACCCGCACGGCGCAGGTGCTGGCTGACACTATGGCGGAGGCGCACATGTGGGCGGTGGATGGCGTGCTTAATCCGTCGCTGGCCCGCGACATTATTGAAGGACTACGCGCCAAGATGCGCAGTCTGGTCAACCAGGGATACCTGATTGGTGGTGACTGCTGGCTGGATGAGTCTGTTAACGATAAAGACGCCCTTAAAGCCGGGAAACTGACCATCGATTATGACTACACGCCGGTGCCTCCGCTTGAAAACCTGATGCTGCGCCAGCGCATCACCGATCGTTACCTGGTCGATTTTGCCAGCCGTGTCGCTGCATAAGGGGGAATCATGGCTTTACCACGCAAGTTAAAACACCTGAACCTGTTCAACGACGGGAACAACTGGCAGGGGATCGTTGAGTCTCTGACCCTGCCGAAATTTACCCGCAAGTTTGAGAAGTATCGCGGCGGCGGTATGCCGGGCGCAGTGGATGTGGACATGGGGCTGGATGACGGTGCACTGGACACGGAATTTTCAATCGGCGGTACCGAGCTGCTGTTATTCAAGCAGATGGGCAAGGCAACCGTTGACGGCATCCAGCTGCGTTTCACCGGTTCCATTCAGCGTGACGATACCGGCGAAGTGCAGGCCGTTGAGCTGGTTGTGCGCGGGCGCCATAAAGAAGTGGATTCCGGCGAGTGGAAAACCGGCGAGAGCAGCAGCACCAAAGTCAGCAGTACCAACAGCTACGCGAAGCTGACCATTAATGGTGAGGTGCTCTATGAGGTCGATCTGGTCAACATGGTAGAAATCGTTGGCGGCGTGGACCTGATGGAAGAACACCGTAATGCCCTCGGCCTCTGATTAACCTTAACGGCGCGGGCAGCCGCGCCAGTATTTCATTAACAGGATACGAACATGAGCGACAAGCTGACTGAAAAGACCGTAAAACTGGATACTCCCATCATGCGCGGTAAAGCTGAAATTACCGAAATTGTGCTGCGCAAGCCTCAGTCCGGCGCACTGCGTGGCACCCGTCTGCAGGCCATTATGGATATGGACGTGGGCGCAATGATGACTGTGATTCCACGAATCTCCACCCCGACGCTGACCGCGCAGGAAATGGCAGAGCTGGACCCCGCCGATCTCACCGCGCTGTCGGTAGAGGTGGTGACTTTTTTGTTGCCGAGGTCGGTGCTTGCCGGTTTACCGACAGCCTGACGATTGATGATCTTGTGGCGGACATCGCCACCATCTTTCACTGGTCGCCATCCATCACTGACGTTATGCCGCTGACTGAGGTGCTGGCGTGGCGGCATAAGGCAATTCAGCGAAGCGGGGCCAGCGATGAGTGACAACAACCTGCGTCTGCAGGTGATTCTTAATGCGGTTGACAAGCTCACCCGCCCATTTCGATCCGCGCAGGCCAGCTCAAAAGAGCTGGCTGCAGCCATTCAGCAAAGCCGCGCCCGTTTAAAAGAATTAGATGCTCAGGCGGGCCGCATTGACGGTTTCCGCAAGGCCAGCGCGCAGCTGGCAGTCACCGGTAACAGCCTGAAAGCCGCACGCGAAGAAGCTGCGAAACTTGCCACGCAATTCTCTGCTACCAACCGCCCGACGGCGGCGCAGGCACGGCTGCTTGAGCAGGCAAAAAACCGCGTTACGGAGTTACAGAGCAAATATAACGGTCTACGTCAGTCGGTGCAGCGCCAGCGTCTTGCGCTCAATGAAGCCGGACTGGACACGAAAAAGCTCAGTAGTGTGCAGCGGGAACTGCGGCAGAATGCCGACGAAACCCGGCAGGCCCTGGACCGGCAGCAGAAATCCCTTAAACGCCTGGGCGAACAGCAGGCGCGAATGAACGCCGTCCGCGATCAGTATTCACGCCGTCTTGAGGTGCGGGATCGCATCGCCGGGGCAGGGGCTACCACTACGGCTGCAGGGGTGGCAATGGGCGCACCTGTTGTGGCGGCAGTTAAGAGCTACGCCAGCATGGAAGATGCCATGAAAGGCGTGGCAAAGCAGGTAAACGGGCTGCGGGACGATAATGGCAACCGCACAAAACAGTTTTATGACATGCAGGATGCCATCAAGGCCGCCAGCGAACAGCTGCCGATGGAGAACGGCGCTATAGACTATGCCGCGCTGGTTGAAGGTGGTGCTCGCATGGGGGTGACCAATCAGGACGATCCTTACGAAGAGCAGAAACGTGACCTGCTGGCTTTTGCATCCACGGCGGCAAAAGCGGCAACGGCCTTTGAGCTGCCCGCAGATGAACTGGCTGAAGGGCTGGGGAAAATCGCGCAGCTCTATAAAGTTCCGACGCGCAATATTGAACAACTGGGCGATGCGCTGAACTACCTGGACGATAACGCCATGTCAAAGGGTGGGGACATTATCAACGTCCTGCAGCGTATGGGAGGCGTGGCTGACCGCCTTGACTTCCGAAAGGCCGCGGCGCTGGGTTCAACATTCCTTTCTCTTGGGGCTGCCCCGGAAATCGCCGCCAGCGCCTCTAATGCCATGGTGCGTGAACTGTCCATTGCCACCATGCAAAGTAAACGATTTTTTGAAGGCATGAATCTGTTGCAACTCAATCCGGCGGAGATTGAAAAGCAGATGACCACCGATGCCATGGGCACAATTCAGCGGGTTCTGGAGAAGGTCAACAATCTGCCGCAGGATAAACGTCTGTCAGCCATGACAATGATTTTTGGCAAAGAGTTTGGCGATGATGCGGCAAAGCTGGCTAACAACCTGCCGGAGCTGCAACGCCAGCTGAAACTCACATCAGGTAGTGGTGCTAATGGCTCCATGCAGAAAGAATCCGACATTAACAAGGATTCATTGTCTGCGCAGTGGTTGCTGGTTAAGACGGGCGCGCAGAACGCTTTCAGCAGCCTGGGGGAAACGCTGCGCCAGCCGCTGATGGATATTATGGGCATGGTTAAGCGCGTGACCGGGGCGTTGCGTCGCTGGGTTGAGCAGAATCCCGTGCTGGCTGGCACGCTGATGAAAGTGGCGGCAGCTACGGCAGCCATTACTGTTGGGTTGGGGGCGCTGGCAGTGGCGGTGGCTGCTGTGCTGGGACCGCTGGCGGTTATCCGGTTTGGCCTGTCCATGCTGTCAGTTAAAGCGTTACCTTCTGCAGCCGCCGCTGCCACACGTACAGGTAGCGTGCTGCGTCTGTTGATCTCTGGTCCGCTGGCTTTGCTGCGCGTGGCATTATTTGCTGTTGGTAGCCTGCTGGGTGCGCTGCTCAGTCCTGTAGGGCTGGTTGTGGCTGCACTGGCAGGCGTGGCGCTGGTTATCTGGAAATACTGGCAGCCCATTAGTGCATTTCTGGGGGGCGTGGTGGAAGGGGTCAGATCCGCTGCTGCGCCCATCAGCGCCGCCTTTGAGCCGCTCAGACCCGTGTTTCAGTGGATTGGTGACAGGGTGCAGGCCTTGTGGGGCTGGTTCAATGATTTACTTACCCCGGTTAAATCCACTGCCGAAGAACTGAACAGCGCAGCTGCAATGGGGCGTCGGTTTGGTGAGGCGCTGGCGGAAGGTCTGAATATGGTGATGCACCCACTTGAGTCACTTAAATCCGGTGTGTCATGGCTGCTGGAAAAGCTCGGTATTGTTAGTAAGGAGGCGGCAAAGGCGAAACTACCTGCGCAGGTTACGCAGCAGCAGTCCGCCACAGTGAACAGTGACGGCAAAGTGGTGCTGCCGCCAGGCGGGTTCCCGGCTTACGCGGGGATGTACGACACGGGCGGGATCATTCCACGCGGGCAGTTTGGCATTGTCGGAGAAAATGGCCCTGAAATTGTGAACGGACCGGCAAATGTTACCAGCAGGCGGCGTACTGCTGCGCTGGCCTCTGTTGTTGCTGGCGTGATGGGGGTAGCTGCGACACCTGCAGAAGCGGCTCCGCTTCATCCGTTCAGTTTGCCTGCGAGGGCATACCAGCCCCCGCTTGCTAAGGCAGATAGCCCGCCGCCGGTTATTCGTTATGAGATAAATGCGCCCATTCATATTGTCGCTCAGCCTAGGCAGAACGCGCAGGATATTGCCCGTGAAGTGGCACGCCAGCTTGACGAACGGGAGCGCCGGGCCAGGGCAAAAGCACGCAGCAATTTCAGCGATCAGGGGGGGTATGAATCATGATGATGGTACTGGGTTTATATGTATTTATGCTGCGCACTGTCCCTTATCAGGAACTGCAGTATCAGCGCAGCTGGCGACACGCCGCCAACAGCCGGGTAAACCGCCGTCCGTCAACGCAGTTTCTTGGCCCGGATAACGATTCACTGACACTGTCCGGGGTTCTGCTGCCGGAAGTGACCGGCGGCAGACTGTCATTACTGGCGCTTGAACAAATGGCTGAACTGGGCAAGGCATGGCCTTTGATTGAAGGCAGTGGAACCATTTACGGCATGTTTGTTATTGAGAGTCTGAGCCAGACAAAGACGGAGTTTTTTGCCAGCGGAATGCCCAGGCGCATTGAGTTTACGATCACCCTCAAACGGGTTGATGAGTCGCTCTCTGACATGTTCGGGAGTCTGAGTGACCAGCTCAGCAACCTGCAGGATTCTGCAGCCTCTGCGATTGGAGGTATCAAAAACACGGTTGGAGGATTGCTGCAGTGAACGTTAATTCTGATCTCCTGAATCTGAACAGCAAAAGCCCGGCTTTCAGTATCACCATCGAAGGCAAAGACGTGACGACGGTGATGGATACCCGCCTGATGAGTCTGACACTGACGGATAACCGGGGCTTTGAAGCGGACCAGCTTGATCTGGAGCTGGACGACGCCGACGGGCTGATCGCCCTGCCGCGACGTGGGGCTGTGATTCAGCTGGCGCTGGGCTGGAAAGGCCAGCCGCTTTTCCCTAAAGGGGCTTTTACCGTAGATGAAATTGAACACAGCGGTGCCCCTGACCGGCTGACCATCAGGGCGCGTAGCGCAGATTTCCGTGAAACCCTCAATACACGGCGCGAAAAATCATGGCATCAGACAACGGTAGGGGAGGTGGTAAAGGAAATCGCCGCCCGGCATAACCTCAAAGTGGCGCTGGGTAAAGACCTGACGGATAAGGCGCTGGATCATATGGACCAGACCAATGAAAGCGATGCAAGTTTTCTGATGAAACTGGCGAGGCAGTATGGGGCGATTGCTTCCGTTAAAGACGGGAACCTGCTATTTATCCGGCAGGGACAGGGAAGAACGGCAAGCGGCAAGCCGCTGCCGGTTATCACCATCACGCGCAAAGCCGGTGACGGTCATCGGTTCACCCTTGCTGATCGTGGTGCCTATACCGGTGTTATTGCCAGCTGGTTGCATACGCGTGAACCCAGGAAAAAAGAGACAACCAGTGTTAAGCGTCGTCGAAAGAAAGCCACCACACCCAAAGAGCCGGAAGCAAAACAGGGTGATTATCTGGTGGGAACGGATGAAAACGTGTTGGTTCTTAATCGTACCTACGCCAACCGGAGCAATGCAGAGCGCGCAGCAAAAATGCAGTGGGAACGCCTGCAGCGCGGGGTTGCTTCATTTTCCCTGCAGCTCGCTGAGGGGCGGGCTGATCTCTATACGGAAATGCCGGTGAAGGTGACGGGATTTAAGCAGCCGATTGATGATGCAGAATGGACCATTACCACCCTGACGCATTCTGTCAGCCCGGATAATGGATTTACGACCAGCATGGAGCTTGAAGTAAAGATTGATGGTCTTGAAATCGAATAATTGGTTCTCAATATTGAATAATGATGTATCATTATTGCGATTACGGCAAAAGTGGTGGGATAACAGCAATGATGAACTGTCCAGAGTGCGGTCATGCAGCACATACCAGAAGCAGCTTTCAGGTATCAGCTACGACAAAAGAACGTTACAACCAGTGCCAAAATATAAATTGTGGCTGTACGTTCGTTACTCATGAAACGTTTGTACGGCACATTATAAAACCGAATCTAATTTCTTCTGCGCCACCACATCCGGGAAAAGATGGTCAAGGCCACATGAGTTTCTGAACAGAACCCGCTTTAATGGCGGGTTTTTTGTTGCCGCCAGTCCGACACGCTGTCGCCATTTTGCCGCCACTACCAAAGAAAAAGGGGCTACGTTTTCACGTAACCCCTTGTTTTGTTTGGTGGAGCTGGCGGGAGTTGAACCCGCGTCCGAAATTCCTACATCCTCGGTACTACATGCTTAGTCAGTCTTTACATTCGCCTGGCACCTGCGGACGGACACGCCACTACCAGACTAGCCTGATTCGTTTTAACGCTTCAACCCCAGGCAGGGCATCCGCGCGATCTCTTTTGGGTTTGACCTCTCTTGATCCCCGTCCTAAGAGCGGAGGCTAGGGAGAGAGGGCTCTAAGCAGGTTATTAAGCTGCTAAAGCGTAGTTTTCGTCGTTTGCGACTATTTTTTTGCGGCTTTTTACGAGGCCAACCGCCCCTCGGCATGCACCTTGGGTTTCGCAAATCCCGTCGAATCCAGAATCAGCCCCAATGTGTAAGGTAAGTATAACAGACTTGTGACACGCGTGACCAGCCCCCGTATCTTCTTATCTTCAACGATTTACCGCTCGCGCAGCGCTTCTTTCGCGCGATTAAACGGTTTGATTAAATAGTCGACAATGGTTTTTTCACCGGTTTTGATATCCACCGTGGCGATCATGCCTGGAACAATCGAAAAACGGCGTCCTGATTTATTTTGTAGATAGTCCTGGTGGGTGCGGATAAACACGCGATAGTAGAAAATTTCCGGTTTCACTTTATCCTGAATGGTGTCCGGTGAAATGGTCTCCACCACGCCGTCAAGCCCGCCGTAAATGGCGTAATCGTAAGCAGTAATTTTAACCAATGCGCGTTGGCCGGGATGAATAAAGGCGATATCACGCGGCGAAAGGCGGGTTTCAATCAGCAGACGATCGTCTACCGGCACTATCTCCATCATCTCGCCGTTAGGCGGGATCACGCCGCCAATCGTCGTGACCTGGATATTTTTAACAATGCCGCGTACCGGCGAACGCACGGTGAGGCGGGTGACGGAATCCTCGCGTCCTTTTAAAATGGCGGAGAGCATATCGACCTCAGCGTTCGCTTTTGATAACGCTTCGCGTGCCTGCACATAATATTGTGAGCGCAGATCGGTAATTTTTAAGCCTAAATCGCTTTTTTGTCGTTGCAGGCGCAGCACTTCAACATGACTGGCCGCGCCGCTTTTCTCCAGCCGCTGGGTAATGGTCAGCTCTTTATTAACCGACGCCAGCGCATCCCGTAGCTCGGCTTCGGTATCGGCCAGTTGCGCGCGGCGGCTTTTATAGAGACGCGTCTCTGCGGCAATCAGGTCCGGCCAGCCGTTCAGCTCAGCGGGGAAGGCGAGAGGTAAGTCGTTGACTTCCGCGGTTAACCGTGCGCTGGAGGCGAGTGAAGCGCGATATTTTGCCGCACTTTCACCCACATTGGACGCCAGACGCGTCGGATCAAGCCGGGCGACAATCTGGTTAGCCTGAACTCTGTCGCCTTCCCGCACCGTCAACTGCGCCAGAATGCCGCCATCCAGCGACTGCAGAACCTGTTCGCGTGAACTGGGGATCACTTTCCCGTTGCCGGTGGAAACCTCATCCAGTCGGCCAAACCACGCCCAGATGCCGAAAATGAGAAATAACAGTGAGCAGATCAGAACAATACGACCCGCGCCGGAAAACGCCCGTTCACGCTGAATATCGGGATCGTCCATCGCGGCATCATGCTGATTGATTTTCATTTTTCCACTCCCGACGGTGACTTTGCATCCGATCCGCGTTAAGCGCCTGCGCTTTTGGCGCATCCATCACCAGTTGTCCTTCTTTCAGGACAACGACACGCTCAACCAGCTCCAGTATTGGTACCCGGTGCGTCGCGACGACCAGGGTTCGATTGCCAAGCCACTGATGTAACCGCTGAATAAACTCTCGTTCCGTATGCTCGTCCAGCGAGGCGCTGGGTTCGTCAAGTAGCACAATATTGGGGGAGCGCAGCAGCATTCTCGCCAGCAACAGGGACTGACGCTGCCCGCCGGACAGGCCGTTACCACCCTCCATAATGGGATGATCCAACCCTTTTGCCAGCCGCCTGACGAAGACGGCGCCGCCGCTGACTTCGAGCGCGTCAAAAATCTGTTCATCGTTGGCGTGCGGCGCGCCGAGCGTCAGGTTCTCTCGTAGGGTGCCGAAGAAAAGCCGCGCGTTCTGGCTAAGAAAGCCGATGTTGCGGCGTAAATCCGCCATATCGATGTGCGACAAGCTGAGATTATCAAGCCGGGCATCTCCCTGAATCATCTCCAGGCCGCCCGCCATCGCCTGTAAAAGTGTGGATTTACCCGCGCCGTTACGCCCCAGTATCGCAATCCGCTCGCCTGGCATGATCTCCAGACGTACGAGGCGCAACGGTATGCGTTGATCGTCGTTATGGTAACGAAACTGAGCGTTTTCAAATAGGTAATGCCCGTGGAGGATGTCGCGGTGTATCAGGCTATCGTCATGCTGTGTCTCGGTGGGCAGTTGCATAATGTTGTCGAGACCCATCTTCGCCGCTTTCACCTGCTGCCAGCGCGCCAGCACGCCGCACAGGTTAGCCATTGGCGCGATCATCCGCGAGCCGAGCATCGACGCGGCGACCACGGCGCCGGTAGTCATACTGCCTTCAATGACCATCGGCGCGCCGAACATAATCACTGCGGCATACACCAGACTTTGTACCGACATCCCCCAACTGATAAGCCCTTGCGTGAGTTTGCGGGTGCGTAGACCCGACTCGCCGGTAATACGGATATAGCTATTCCACTGCTGAAGAAAGCGGTTCTCCGCCTGCATCAGTTTAATATCTTCCAGCCCCTGAACGCTTTCGACCAAGACTGCATTGCGTAGCGTCGCTTCGTGGGCGGCCTGGTTGGCGAGGACAGCCAGTTTTTTTTGCAGTGCGACGCCCGGCAGGATCATCAGCAGAGCCGCCACGGGCGCTATCCATGCCAGCGGTGGGGCAATAATCGCCAGGACTATCATAAACAGGAAAAAGAAAGGCAGATCGACAATGGTCGCCAGCGTTGAAGAGGTAATCATCTCGCGGATCTGCTCCAGTTCGCGTAACTGCGAGATAAAACTGCCGGTGGAACGGGGGATAGCGCTGTTGCGCAGCCTTAACGCATGACCGAATACCCGATCGGAAATGCGCATATCGGCGCGTTTACCGAGCACATCCATAATGTGCGTACGCGCTTCACGCAGCAGAAAACCGAACAGCACCGCTACCAGCACGCCGAAGGAGAGAACGTACAGGGTAGGATATGACTGAGCGGGGATCACCCGATCGTAAACCTGCATAGAGAACACAATCCCGGCCAGCGACAGCACGTTAATCAGAAAGGCGGCGACCATTACCGGTAAATAAGGGCGAATATCCTGCAGAACCAGCTCGCGCATCCAGTCGGGTTTAAAGCGGGAGATATAGCGGTCGACGCGGCTATCCTTGAGCGCCGATAGCGGGCGTAGCGCGGCAACATAGAGGATCTCCGGCAATAACTCGCTGAGCGTCAGGCGGTTACGCTGACTCTCTTCTTCAATCACAAAAACGTCTACCGCATCTTCGTCATTAACATGTTCGATGACCAATAACTGCCCGTCCCGGAGCTCGACAACCAACGGCAATCGCCACTGACTAAATGCCGTTTTGTCTATGTCCGGCGCATGAAAGGATAAACCCGCCTGCCGCGCGAGCTGCGTTAAGGCGGTCGTTCTGCTTTTACCCCTAAACCACGGGGCGTTGGCCTGAATTGAACCGGGAGAACAGGCAACGCGATAATGACCGGCGACATGGCTGATGGCCTGCGCCCATTGGCTTAGCGCGCGCTCACTGAGTACCTCTTCTACATCGGGGGCGGCGCGGGTCATGGCTGGATCTCCACGGATTGAATGCTGCGATGATTTAACGCGAACGCCTGACGAAGCGCGCCGGTGTTATACAGACAGTTCAGTTGCAACTGATGCAACTGGCTTTCCGTTTGCAGTTCGGCAAAACGCGCCTGGTAAACTTCCTGCTCCGCATTAAGCACGTCGAGCAGCGGGCGGGAACCGAGGTCAAGGTATTGCTGCTGATACAGTTCGCGCGTACGTTCGCTAAGCTGCTGTTGCCGACGAAGGATTTGTAACGCGCTGGCAAGACTCATTGCCTGGCTGCGCGCCTCCATCAGTTTCTGGCGGACATCAAGCCGGGTGCGCTGAATGGTCGACTGAGCCGCGTCTACCGCATGGCTGGCGGCGTTGCGTCGGGCAGTCAGCCCTCCGCCCTGGTAAAGCGGCATCTCAACTTTCACCCAGGTGGAATACTGGGTTTTATCCAGCACTTCATGACTGGGATATTTATCATTAAGATAATGTTGTACAGAAGGTTCGAGCGAAATCGTCGGCGTCATTTGCGCGCTGGCATAGTCCAGATTCGCCCGCGCAACGTTGGCCTGCGCCCAGGCGGCCAGTACCGCGGGCACCAGTCGATCGTCGGGAGTCGCCGTCTCACAGCTGCGAGCGAGTTTCGCCGGGAAGTCATTATTGATGCCGTTAAGCGAATTCCAGCCCAGCCAGCTCATCAGTGAGGCTTTCGCACTATCGAGATTGGCCTGATACTGCGCCAGTTGCGAGCGGGCGGATTCGATTCTGGCTTCGGTTTGCACCACGTCAGAGAGCGACGTAGCGCCTTCATCGCTGCGCTGCCGGATAAGTTTACCGATGCTGTCCAGCGCGACGAGCTGTTCTTCCGCCGCTTCTACCATTTGCTGCCAGCTCTGCGTTTGTACAATGGCGTTGGCGGTTTCGTGCGCGACGGTATCAATACTGAGCAACACATTGGCCTGTTGCTGCGCTGCGCCTGCGGTTTCGGCGCGAACCTGGCTTGCCACTTTGCCGAAGTCATAAAGCATTTGCGATACCGACAGCACTAGCGAGGGGCTATACCCGTGATCGGTGTAGGTATTGCTGTACCCATTGTTCACGCCAGCGCTGACTTGCGGATAATATTTCGATTTGGCGACCTCTATTTGTTCATTCTGTGCGAGCAGTTTGCCGATGGCTTCGCGAATAGAAGGATGCCAGTTAACGGCGCGATTGACCGCGTCATTGAGCGTCAGGTTGCCCGGCGCGGCGGCGCTGAGCGGCAACTCAGCGGCGGAGCCATCCAGCGAAGGAAGCATCTGGTCCGTTGCTAATCCTTCGGATGTAATCATTGGCGGCGCTTCTGCGCCCCGGGGCTGGTGATGAAACAAAGCAAATGCCAGTACGATGGCGACAGGCGCGACTCTTCCCATAGTTTATCCCTTTTAAATATCACCGCTTGTTGCCCCGAACGTCGTGGCGTTCGGGGCTTTTTTATCAACCGCCGGTTATCAGGTGGTTGTTCTGCAAAAGATCATTTAGCGTAAGCTGCACATTCTCCAGAGTGACAAGGTCGGTTGATTTAAACGCGCTGCCGGCGCCGTCGCGATCGACGGATATCACCGTATTGGCGCCGCTGGTATGAACCTGAACAAAGTTACCCAGCGTCGCCGCCTGATGATCCCAGCCGGTCAGCAGTTCGTGGATATCGATCTTGTCGCCCTGCGCGGTGGAGAAGTTTTGCCAGCGATCGGCGCCATTGCCGCCGGTCGCGTCCGCGCCGTTTAACAGGTGATAAATCAGCGTATCGCCATAGGCGGAGCCGATGAGAACATCGTTTTGGTTGGTACTGACGATTTGCGGCGCCATATCAATGGTCAATGTGGCGCTATCCGTATGACCCATCTTGTCATCCAGTTGATAGGTAAAGACCTCTTTACTGGTGATGGACGACATCGCGACGCCATTATTCAGGGTGTAGGTGTAGGCGCCATCAAGGTTAATTTGCAATGTGCCGTAATGTCCCTGAATCGTGGCGCTGGTGGTATTCGCCGCGGCGTCCAGCGTGGCGGCGCTGCCGTTATACCCGCTAATGCTCAGGCGGGTATTCACCGTATTAAGCTGATCCATCGCCCCCGCCGCATCGCTGCCATCAAAAATATTGCCGAGAACGGTATGCGTTCCGGACGTTTCAAAATTATCCAGATCGACGGTGGTGCCGATGACGCGTGGCGTGATCGTCGCCGCCCCGGCCAGGGTATTGGTGCCGGTAAAGTTAAGCGTGTACGTTCCGGCATCCAGCTCCAGGCCGCTCAGGTTGACGGTCACCGTCGCGCTGCCCAGCGTGATATTCGCCACAGGGACGGTTCCGTTGCGTATGACGGTCCCGTTCTCCTGAATGGCCCAGCTAATATTCAGATTGCCCAGCGTAATGAGCGTGGAGACATCAAAGACCAGTGACGCGCCTTTAAGTACGGTGCCCGTTGCAACGTCAAAGGTGCCGCTCCCGCTGCCCGATTTGCCGAGTAGCCCCCAACTGGCGCTGCCGACGCTGGAGTCCAGCCAGGCAGCGGTATCCTGAAGCGTGGCGACGCTGAGGGTATCGCTGACATCATTAATCGCATCCAGCGCCCTGGCGGTTGGCGTGATATTGAGCGAGGCCGTATCGGTATCGCCGTTTGGCGCTTTGACCGTATAGATAAAGCTGTCCGGCGTTTTAATGCTGTCGGCGCCGACGCCGTTCTTCAGCGTGTAGGTATAGTTGCCTCTTGCGTCAATGATGAGCGAGCCATACAGCCCGTTTACCTCCGTTGTGCCGGTCGCCGCAATCGCCACGCCGTTTACTTCAGTGAGGAGGGCGTCCGTAGGGACGACATCATTGGTCAGTACGTTGCCGGTGGTGTTGGTGGTGATACTGTCAACGGCATAGGTGTGGTCCTGGGAAATCGCCAACGTATAGCCAGTGAGGACGCTAATGCCGCTGGCGGTATTCAGCACGAACAAGTATTCGCCGCCAGGCAACGTCAGGGTCAGCGGCTGGGACTGTCCGGCTAACAGCAGGGTGTTAATCCAGCCCTTTTGAACCCGGAACTGCTCATATTGTTGAATGGCATCGTTGAAGCGATAAACGTACAGATCGAACGTGGAAACCAGTGAGACGCCGCCGACGGTTCCCTGTAACGTCATGGTTCGCGTAGCGCCTTCTTCAACGTTAAAGATGATCGGATTAGTCATATCATCAAGCAGATTCGCGTTCAGTACATTACCAAGTCCGACGCTTAATACCGTGACGCCGCTTTGTGTCGAGGGGCCGTTGTTGACGTAGCTAACGTGAGTATCAAAGACCAGCGAGGCGTTATTGTCTGTCGCTATCACGCTGCCCGGTACAGGCGCGGGACCCAAATTAATAACCAGTTGCGCGGCGCTGCTACCGACGCCATTCTGGGTGATGGTGTAGGTGAAGCTCTCTTTATGTCCGTATCCCGCCGTGGGCTTAGTCAGCGTGTAGGTGTAACTGCCATCCTGATTAATGTGCAGCGTGCCGTATTGCCCCAGGATATCCACGCCGCCCGCGCCGACCGGCGTACTGACGCCGTTGGCGTTGGTGATGGCGGTGACCGTGGTGCCCGTCGGCGCGGTATCATCAGCCATGACGTTGCCGGTACTGATGGTTGGCCCGCTAATAATACCTGCGCTGGTCTGGTGTACATCGACATCCAGGCTGGTATATGACCCGGTAGCGAGCAGACTGGTGTTATAAGTGAGTACCCGGTACTGGCCTTCGCCCAGGCCGCTCAGGTTCAGGGTAACGCCGCTCCCGGTCAGGGTAAGCAAATTCGCGAAGTCGCCAACGGCGGTGTTGACGATCGTCGTCCAGGCGCCGAGGCTGGTGTCGTAGCGCTGTACCACAATCTCCTGAGTACTGAGCAGCGAAAGCACGATTCCCGTTGCGGCGGCATCGATGGTGACGTCGCCCGTACCACCTTCAGCAATGGTGAACTCAACCTGAGCGGTATCGTTACCCAAAACCGAGGCGACATTGCCAAGCGCGCCAACCAGCAGCAGGCCGTAATCCGAATAGTTTTGCGTGCTGGTGACGGCGGTAGAGGTCAGATCAAGACTGGTGATGTTATCCCTTGCCGCCAGCGGCAGAATCGGCGCAGTAATGCCTAACGCGCCGGAGGCGTTACCCGCAGCGTCAGTGGCCGTCACGTTAATGAGTTGACCTTCAATTTGTTTTGTCGGCAAGGTGAGAGACCATGCGCCGTTGCTGCCGGCGGTGGTGGTGAGCGTCACGCCCCCCGCCAGCGTGACGGTTACGGTGCTGTTTGCCTCAGCCTGTCCGGAAAGTGAACTGCCATCGGCGCTGAGCGTACCTGACGGCGTACCGGGCGCCAGCGTATCGACAATCACCGTCGCGGCGGTGGAGACGCTGCCTGTACCGTTGGCGTTAGTCGCGGTGGCGGTGAAGGCGTGGCTGCCTTCGGTCAAATTGCCTGTCGGGGTAAAGCTCCAGTTCCCGCTGGCGTTCGCCGTGGTGGTGCCGAGCAGCGCCCCGTTGTTATAAATGCTCACCGTGGCGCCCGCCTGAGCGGTACCATTCAATGTGGGTTGTGCGTCATTAGTGACCTGGCCGTTGGCGATAGCGCCGGTATAAATACCCACATCATCTACTACGTTGGTGATGATCGGTGCTTCCGGCACACGCGTATCGGGTGCGGTAAATCCGGCGGCAATGCCTGTGTTGCCTGCTTTATCCTGGGCAAATGCCAGTAGCGGCTGACCATTGGTCTGCGCGGGCGTGAGTGTGGCGGTGAAGCTGCCTGTACCGTCGGCGGTGGCGGTTCCCAGTACCACACCAGTATCAGAGGTAATCGTCACTGTACTGCCTGCTTCCGCGGTGCCCGTCACCCGATTACCGGTAGCATTGATGACCAGGTTGCCGGGCGCGCCGGGCGCAATGGTATCCACGATAATCGTTATCGATGGCGAAGCGGCGCTAACGTTACCAGCCGCATCGGCGGCGCTAACGCTATAGGCGTGACCTCCCTGGCCGAGCGCGGCGGTTGGCGTCCAGCTCCAGTTGCCGCTGGCATTGGCGTTCACGGTCGCGACCAGCGCGCCATTATCGAAGATGCTTACCGCGCTGTTGGCTTCCGCAGTACCGTTGAGCGTCGGCTGTGTGTCGTTGGTCGATTGTCCATTGCCAATGGTGCCGGTGTTGTTCGGGACATCATCAACGATGCTGGTTATAAGCGGAACCGTTGGCGCAAGGGTATCGACCACGATAGTAAAACCGCTGGTGGCCGGGCTAACGTTGCCTGCCGGGTCGGTGGCGGTCACTGTTAATGTGCGCGTGCCGTCGTTTAACCCTGTCGTCGGCGTGAAGCTCCACGCGCCGCTCGCGTTAGCCGAGGTGACGCCAAGCAGAGTGTTGCCATCATAGATACTGATCACGCTGCCCGCTTCGGCAGTGCCGTTCAGCGTGGGGCGGTTATCATTGGTTATCTGACCATTAGCGAGATTTCCTGTGACCCCGCCCGCGACGTCATCCACTACGGACGTCAGGATCGGCGTTTGCGGCGCGGTGGTATCGACCGTCAGGGTGAAAGCCGTACTGTTCGGGCTGCTGTTTCCTGCGGCATCGGTGGCGACGGCGGTGATGACGTGCGTTCCGCTTGCCAGCGTTGAGGTGGAGACGCTCCACGCGCCGTCAGGCTGAGCCGTTGTCGTGCCAATGACCGTACCATTTTCATAGAGCGTAATCGTGGCGCCGGCTTCTGCGGTGCCGCTGAAGGTTGGCGTAGGATCGTTGGTATTTTGGCCGTTCGCGATCGTGCCGAGGCCTGGCGCCTGATCGTCACTGACTGATGTGATTACTGGCGTCAGCGGCGGCGTGGTATCGACGACGAAATTAACGCTGTCTGAAACGGGACTGGCGTTGCCTGCGGCATCAACGGCAATGACGGTAATTACATGGTTGCCCGTCGCCAGAGAGGCATCAGGCGTATAGCGCCAGCTACTGCTATTGTCGGCGGGAATTTCAGCCAGCAGCGTGCCGTTATCGTAGAGACGAATAGCTGTGTTGGCTTCACGGGTGCCGCTAATGACAGGGCGCGCCTCGTCTGTGATCTGTCCTGAACTCAGATTGCCGGTAATGGGGCCCGTACCGTCGTAGACCGTATCAATAACAGGCGCGGCGGGAGCCGTGGTATCAATAGTAAACGAGCGTATTTCGGACGCGGCGCTGGTGTTGCCTGCCGCATCGGTTGCTGTCGCCGTCAGGTTCCAGACGCCCGCGCCCAGCGAGGTAGACGGCGTAAAGCTCCAGCTACCGTTGGCCTGAACTTGCGCCGTGCCGACCAGCGCGCTGCCATTATAAATCGAGATGGTTGTACCCGCCTCACCGGTACCCGAGAGTGTTGGTCGGGTTTCGTTCGTCGAGCCGCCGTTGGGGACGATGCCCGTCACTGGCGCCGTATTGTCTGCCACGCTGGCGATAACCGGCGCGGCGGGCGGTGTGGCGTCAATCGTCAGCACAAATCCGCTGGACACCGAGCTGCTATTACCCGCCGGATCGGTGGCGCTAAGGGTGAACGTGTGGCTACCGTTTGCAAGCGGCGTCTGCGGCGTGAAACTCCACGTGCCGTCGCTATTCACCGTCGTGGTACCGATGGACGCGGGATTACCGTCAAGATAGACATTAATCGTCGCGCCTGCCTCTCCGCGCCCGTTCAGGGTGGGCGTCGCATCGTTCGTTAGCTGCCCGCTAACCAGGTTGCCGGTAATACCGGGCTGGTCATCCACAACGGAGGTGAGAACCGGGATCGCCGGAGGCGTAATATCGACCACGATCGTCCACGGCGCGGAGACCGCGCTGGTATTGCCCGCCGGATCGGTAGCGCTAACCGTCAGATTATGGCTTCCCTCTGACAAATTGCGGGGCACCGGGAAGGTCCAGCTACCGTTTTCGCCTACCTGAGCCGTGCCAAGCGGCGTACCGTTATCAAAAATGGTGATTGTCGCGCCAGGTTCGCCAGTTCCGTTCAGTATTGGCTGCCGATCGTCGGTGGATTGCCCCGGTAACACCGGAACGGTCGGTTGATTGTTATCGTCAATCACGGAGGTGATAAACGGCACATCTGGCGCCTGCGCGTCAATGTTCAGCGTAAAACCGTCCGAAGGCTGGCCGCTATTGCCGGCGGGATCGGTCGCTACGGCGGTAAAGATGTGCGCGTTGCTCTCCAGCGGCGCGTTCGGGGTGAAGCGCCAGTTGCCGCTTTGATCTACCGTGGCGGAACCGATTTCTACGCCGTTATCCAGAATGCGGATGGTGGCGCCTGCTTCTCCCGTTCCGTTGAGCGTCGGGCGTGAATCATTGGTGAGCGCGCCGTTATCCAGCGTACCGGTCATGCCGGGGACATCATCCGTTGCGCTGGTAATAACCGGTTGCGCCGGCGCGCTAAGATCGACAGTGATCCCGACCGGTGCGGACAGGCCGCCCGGGCCATTCGCATTGGTTGCCTGGACGGTGAAGTAATGTGTGCTTTCGCTTAATGGCGTCGCGATCTCAAAGATCCAGTTCCCGCTGGCGTCAACGGTGGCAAAGCCTGCCGAATCGCCATCAATGAAAACTTCAACGGTAGAGCCGATATCCGTGGTGCCGCGCAGCGTCGGCATGGTGTCGTCCGTGGCGCCGCCCGCCGCAATATTCCCCTGTACGCTCCCGACATCATCTTCAATCGCCGTGATGGCCGGGACGGCGGGCAGACCGCTGTCGGAAGCGGGAAAATTCGTAGCCGGGCCGTTATTCCCCGCGCGATCGATAGCAATTGCCGTCAGCGTACCGCCATCGGTTTGCGCCGGACTGAGCGTGACGACGAATTCACCGGTACCATTAGCGACAGCGCTGCCGACCAGGGTGCCATCGGCATGATGAATTTCAACGGTAGCGTAAGGATCGGCAAGTCCGGCGACGCGCGTGCCATCATCGGCCACCGTCTGGACTGTTGGCGCGGGCGGGGCGGTGATATCCACAGTAATGGTGATCGGTTGGGTTTGCGCCGTGGTATTTCCAGCATCGTCAGTCGCGCTGAAGGTTAGCGCATGGCTGGCTTCTGATAATTCGGGCGTATTGAATGTCCAGGTTCCGTCGGTGACGAGCGCCGTCCCGATTGCCACGCCATTGTCGTAAATCGTGACGGTGCTGCCGTTTTCGCCGCTGCCGTTGATAGTCAGCGTCCGATCGTTAGTAAAGGCGCCATCGGTTAATGGCCCGGTCACTGGCGCAACATCGTCAAGGATTTCATTGACGACGGGCGGCTGCAACGGAACGGTGTCGACGGTAAAGGTAAAGCTGTTCGATACGCCGCTGCTGTTTCCGGCGGCATCGGCGGCAATGGCGGTCAGGGTGTAGACGCCATCCGGCAACGCGCTGGTCACCGCTAGCGTCCAGGTGCCGGTCTCATCGACGGTGACTACGCCTAAAACGCTGCTGCCGTTATAGAGCGTGATCACGCTGCCGATGTCGCCAGTGCCGTGAATGACCGGTGTATTGTCGTCAGTGGTTGCGCCGCTGACAATAGTATCCTGGACTTCGCCGACGTTATCTTCGGCAAAAGTGATAACTGGATTGGCGGGCGCAGTGGTGTCTAGCGTAAAAGTGACTGAGGCGGAAGGCGAACTGATATTGCCCGCTCTATCGGTTTCCGTGACGGTAATGGTATAGGTTTCTGGCGTAAGTGCCGCAGGCGTAAAGTTCCAGCTACCGTTATCACCTACCGTTGTGCGACCAATTTCACTGCCATTATTGTAGAGAATAATCGTGCTGCCGATCTCTCCCGTGCCGCTGAAGGTCGGCGTGGTATCGTTCGTTGCGCCATTATTGCCGATGTTGCCGATAACCGGCGCGACGTTATCGCTGATCAGCGGCGCGTCAGGCTGCGCTGGAGGCTGGGTATCAAGGGTAACGGAGAAAACGCTGGAGGTGGGGCTACTATTGCCTGCGGCATCCGTGGCGGTGGCCGTCAGGATGTTTAACCCTTCGCTCAGATTACGGGTTAGCGGATAGGTCCAGCTACCCTGTGGATTGACCTGGACGGTAGCCAGTTCTACGCCGTTATTGTACAGGGTGATGATGGTGCCGGGTTCGCCGGTGCCGCTGAGGGTCGGCATACGCTGATTGGTAATACTGCCGTTTGCCAGTAGCACCTCGCCTTCTCCGCCGGTGATGGCGGCTGACACGATCTGCGGCGCATCCGGCGCCTGGGTATCGATGCGTAGGGTAAAGCTGATGGATTCGGGACTTTCGTTCCCCGCCGGATCGTTGGCGCGAGCGGTCAGAAGGTGGTCGCCGTCGCCCAGCGCGGCAGGCGGCGTAAACTGCCAGCGCCCGTCCGTGCCGACCAGCGCCTGACCTATGGCATTGCCGTTATCGTAAAGGATGATTGTATCGCCTGCGGTGCCGCTACCGCTCAACCGGGGCTGGGATTCCTGGGTAATCTGATTGGTATCAATCGTATTTCCGTCGCCGTCAGCTACGCCGATAACGCCGGGAGCGGCAGGGGCCTGGGTATCAATGGTAATCGTAAAATCGGTCGAAAAAGGCGTGGTGTTGCCGTTACTGTCGCTGGCCGTCACGGTAAAGGTGTAGGTGTCGTCCGCCAGTGGCGAGGCCGTGGTGTAGGCGTAGCTCCAGACGCCGGAATTACCGACGATAATATCTGCTATCCGGGCGCCATTCTGATACAGGTGTACTGTGGAACCCGGTTCACCTGTACCGTTAATCGTTGGCGTACTGTCGTTAGTGAGCCCCAGATGCGCGACGCTACCGAGAATACCCGGCGCATCATCTGTAATGAAGGTGATTACCGGTTGCTGCGGCGATTGCGTATCGACCACCAGGTCGAATGACGCGGCCGGACTGGCATTGCCTTTAGCGTCGGTTGCGATTACGGTCAGTCGATGCGCGCCTTCACCTAAATTTTGCGACGGCGTAAACGTCCAGCCGCCGTTGGGCTGTAGCGTGGCGAGTCCCAGCGAAACGCCGTTATCAAAGACTTCGACACGCGCGCCAGCCTCCGCCGTACCGCTAAGGGTGGGACGGTTGTCGTTGGTGGTTTGTCCGTTCACCAGCGGCCCGGTGAAGCTTTCAACATCGTCCAGCACCTGAGTGATAATGGGCTTATCCGGGGCGGTGTTATCGGGCGCTTGCGCTGTGGTTGGCGGGCTGACATTGTTGGCGCTGTCGGTGGCGGTGACGGTAACCTGTTCGCCGTTGGTCTGTGCGGGGACGAGGGGAAGGGTAAAATGACCTTCGCCATCTGCTTTGCCGCTGCCAAGCGGCTTGCCGTCCGGCGTGGCGATCGTGATGGCGCTACCCGGTTCGGCGGTGCCGCTGATACTGGTGCCATCCTCACTAATTACCACGTTTTTCGGCATTTCCGGCGCGGTACTGTCCGGCGCGATAACCGTCGCGGCGGCGCTTTCGTTTTTCGCGACATCGGTGGCGGTAGCGATAAGCGCCTGGCCGTTAGTCTGCGCCGTATTCAGCGGAACGATAAATTGTCCGTTGCCATTAGCGACGGCGCTGCCAAGTACGGTGTTGCTACTGTCGCGGATAGTGACCGTTGCCCCGGCTTCCGCCTGACCGCTTACGGACAGACCGTCGGTCGCCACGATAAGACCGTCCGGTGCCGCAGGCGCAGTTTTATCCGGCGCGTTCAGCGTTTCTACCGGACCGCTATTCGCGGCTTTATCGGTAACGCTAATGCTTAATGTTTCGCCGTTAATTTTCGCCGGGCTAATACCTATTGAGAAGGTACCGTCGTCGCCTGCCGTTCCACTCCCGAGCGTATTTCCCAGGCTGTCTTTGATAACCACAGTACTGCCAGCTTCCGTAGTGCCGGTGAGTCTGTCGCCGACGTCGCTAACCGCCAGGCCTTCCAGCACCGGCGGCTGCGTGTCGATATCAATGGTAAAGGAGACGGACTGCCCGCTGGTGCCGCGATCGTTGGTCGCGGTAGCGGTAAAGACATGGTCGCCATCGGCAAGCGCCAGCGAGGGGGTAAAGCTCCATTTGCCGTCAGCGTCGGCGACAATGGGCGGAAAGGTCGCTACAGGAAAGCCATTATCGTTAATCGATATCGTACTGCCTGGTTCAGCAGTACCGCTGAGGGTTGGGCGGTTATCATCTGTGGCATCGCCATTTTTCAGCAGCCCGGTAACGACGCCAGCGTCATCCGTCACGGTAAGGATAGTCGGCTGGGCAGGATACTGTGAGTCAGAAGCGGTAAACTCCGTGGCGGGGCCGATGTTACCGACGGCGTCCTGAATACGCGCTTCCAGACGCTCGCCGTGGGTCTGAGCCGGATTCAGCGTGATGCTGAAGTGGTTATTTTCTCCGGTAATCGTGGAGCCCAGGTAATTTCCCGCCGGGTCATAGATCGACACAGTACTGCCAGCTTCAGCGGTGCCGCTAACGGTTGTGCCGTCTTTCGCAACATTATCAATGATAGCGGCGTCAGGCGGTGTGGTGTCCACAATGATAGTAGGCGTTGTCGTCACGCGGCTCGTGTTTCCGGCTTTGTCGCTTTGTTCGACGGTAAAGGTATGTTCGCCATCGCTTAACGGCGTAGTCGGCGTAAAGGTCCAGCGTCCATTTTCGTCTACGGTAGCGCTGCCGATAACGGTTGAACCTTCTTTAATCGTGATGGTATTGCCTGCCTCTCCCTGCCCGGAAAATAGCGGTTTTGCCTCGTCAGTCCGGTCATTATTCTGTAGCGGCCCGGTGAGCAAACCGGTGTTATCGGCAATCAGTTCAACGCGTGGGGCATCGGGGCTGAGTGTGTCGATAGTCAGCGTAAAGCGGGCTGATTCGCTACTTTCGCCTTTAACGTTAGTCGCAATGGCGGTGAAATGATTTTCCCCATCCGCTAGCGCGCTGGTAATGGCAAAATGCCAGTTTCCGCTGGCATCAACCGTTGTGGAGCCTATTTCCTGACCATTGGCGTAAATATGGATGACTGTGCCTGCGCTGCCGGTGCCCTCCAGAGTGGGGGTATTGTCGTTCGTAAACTGATTATTGCTCAGCGTGCCGGTGAGGGGAGCGGCATCATCGATAGCGGCGGTGATAACCGGTGTATCGGGGAGAGGAATGTTGGGCGCATCAATGGTTGCGGATGGGCCGGTATTGCCGGCATCGTCAGTCGCGGTCACGGTAAGTTGTTCGCCGCTAATCTGTGGCGCTGTCAGATCAATACTAAATTTACCGTCGCTATCCGCTTTGCCCTCGCCAACGACGTTGCCTGAGGGATCTTTGATGGTAATGGTACTGCCCGCTTCGGCTTGCCCGCTTACCGTTTTTCCGTCCGCTGAAATCAATAATTCGCCGGGAGCGAGAGGCGGGGTAGTATCTACAGGATTACTGCTACCTGGAGTATTGCCGTTAGGGTTACTGCCGCCGGGATTGCTGTTATCAGGGGGATTACCGTCAGGATTGGTGTTATCGGGGGGCGGATTATCGCCATCCGAATGATGGTGGGAATCGCCGCCGCCGGAAGACGCGATAGCGGCAATGCCGCCAGCCGCCACCGCACCAGCCAGTACCCACGGCCAAACGGCGCCGCCTGCTTCATGGGAAGCGCCAGAAGTGACCAGCAGCTCATTAATATCAGCGATTTGTTCAAAATGTAGCCCGGCTTGCGGATTTTCTACCCACCATAACGTGCCATCGTTTTCTGCCAGTACTAACTGGCTTGCGCCCAGATCGTTGGTAACGTAAAAGTTTTTAATCGTGATCGTTTCGCCGGAATGGAGCGTCACCACCAGATCCTGATTAATGCGCGTAAGTTGACTAATTTCCTCCCGGGCCACTGATAATTTAACAATTGACGGGGCGTTAAGAGTGACCGCTGAGGATTCCACAGTGGTGGAGACGCCAGTCAATTTCGAAACCACGGCGAGTAGACGCATAAATCAGCTCCTGATGGATTTGCTCTGTGTATTAATTAACGGGCACAACGTTCAGGGCAAAATGCGTAGACGAGCCTTCCCGTTCATCGTGAGAGATGAATTTCCGTAGCCATATTCTTTTTTATGAGCGTAGGTGAAGGTCTGGTTTTCTCGCCGAATAACCCTTTGTTTTTTGTGCCTGACTAGTGCTTTCGTATTAGATGATATAGTCAGAAAAAAATCTTTCTGCAAATTAAGATCTATTGATAAAGGTGTTAGTGCGTCTGAAATATAACGGAGTTTGTGTTAAGGAGAGGTGGGGTGGGCTAACAATGCATGATAATTTTTTATTTATCTTTATGTTTTATAATGAATTTTAATTTTTTCTTCTTTTTCTCTTTTAACATAAAAACAATACTTTTTGTGAAGGTATTCAGCAATATTAAATTTTATAAAAATCATTTGAAGTATTGTGTTATTAGGCTATAAAAATTTTTTAAACAAAGAATATATTCTTGTTGTGGTATTTATTGCTATTGATAAGCGTCAGACACAGAGAATATATTTTCGAGGCATGCATGAGATATGAATATTGACCAGCTTCATACTGAGAAGCTGGTCACAAAAAATGTCTATTATCGGCCTGCATTTTTCATAATGCGTGCTTTATCCAGTTGCCACTCACGTTCTTTAAGATCGGAACGTTTATCATGTTGTTTTTTACCTTTCGCCACGCCGATCTTCACTTTGCACCAGGCATTTTTCCAGTACAGAGAAAGCGCGACGACAGTATAACCTTCACGATTAATACGGCCATACAGCGAATCAAGCTCACGCTGATTTAACAACAGTTTGCGGGTTCGGGTTGGGTCGCATACGACATGTGTCGAGGCGACCGCCATCGGCGTAAAGTTTGCGCCAAACAGCCAGGCCTCGCCATCTTTGAGGATAACGTAACTGTCGCCGATATTGGCTTTTCCTGCGCGCAGAGATTTTACTTCCCAGCCTTGCAGGGCGAGACCAGCCTCGAACTCTTCTTCGATAAAGTATTCGTGCCGGGCGCGCTTATTCAGCGCGATGGTGGCTGAGCCCGGTTTATGTGCTTTTTTCTTCGTCATAAGTGTCGTGAATTCATAGGTAATCTGATATCGAAAACACCCCATTACGTCCTGATGAGGTGCAAAAATCTATCTTAGCATGAGTTGGGCTATGCACGCACAATTAAGGCATGACGGTTGGGGACAGCATTTTTTTTACTCGCTGATAAGTGGTATTATTTACACGATTTATGTTGATGGGAATTGCTATGCCTCAGATTAGTCGGACTGCTTTAGTCCCCTACAGTGCGGAACAGATGTATCAGTTAGTGAATGACGTGCAATCGTATCCCCAGTTTTTGCCTGGGTGTGTTGGCAGTCGCGTCCTGGAGTCATCGCCAGCACAGATGACGGCGGCTGTTGACGTGTCGAAGGCGGGTATCAGCAAGACGTTTACGACGCGTAATCAGCTAACGCGTAACCAGAGCATTCTGATGCATCTGGTGGATGGCCCCTTTAAAAAGCTGATCGGCGGCTGGAAATTTACCCCGCTCAGCCCCGAGGCGTGCCGCATTGAGTTTCAGCTTGATTTTGAGTTTACCAATAAACTCATTGAGCTGGCGTTTGGTCGTATATTCAAAGAGTTAGCGTCCAACATGGTGCAGGCGTTTACGGTTCGCGCCAAAGAGGTTTACCGTGCCGGATAAACTTGTGGTTGAAGTGGCTTATGCGCTGCCGGAAAAGCAGTATTTGCAGCGCGTAACGCTGGAGGAGGGCGCGACGGTCGAAGAGGCGATTCGCGCTTCCGGCTTGCTGGAATTGCGCACGGATATCGATCTGGCGAAAAATAAAGTAGGTATCTACAGTCGTCCGGTAAAACTCACCGATACGGTGCAGGATGGCGATCGGGTTGAAATTTACCGTCCCTTAATCGCCGATCCAAAAGCATTACGCCGCCAGCGTGCCGAAAAATCGGCTGGCAGATAATTAGCCTCTTTTGCCGGATAACGGTGTGAAAGCCGTACCACACCTGAAGCACAGGCGTGCCTGTAAGCCAGATAAACGTAGCGCCATCAGGCAAATTCGTACCAAATGGCGGGGGAGAGGTTTGCAGGCCTGATGAACGTAACCTCATCAGGCGGTATCACAAAATTACTTCGTCAACGCCGGTTTGTTATCAATATTGGTTAACACGCCGCTGCTGTTAAAGGTGAGCGTCAGAGTCTGCTGCGTCACGTTCTCATGTCCTGGCTGCTGGCGGAAGACATAAAACCAGGTGTTCGTACCAAAAGGATCGGTCATCATCGGCGTGCCTAAAGCATACGCAACCTGTTGTTGCGTCATACCAACACGCACTTTGGCGACATCCGTAGGTGTAAGATAGTTCCCCTGATTGATGTCAGGTCGGTAAACCACTCGCTCCAGAGTGGAACAGCCTGCGGTCAACATCAGGAGTACTGCTGCGGCAGCAGTCAGCGTTTTACAGCGCATAGTGATTGGGTTCCTTTTCGGGCCTGAGCAGTACGTGGCTCATATTAATATGCCGATGATAATAGACCTTTCATCACTTTAAAACCTTTTGCTGTCGGGTCTTACGGCGTTTTTGTTGTGAACTCAGACCTTCGGGAGATAAAAAAGTTTACGCCGCCAGCAGTTCTTTTGCGTTTGCCAGCGTATTACGCGTAACTTCACTTCCTCCCAACAGGCGGGCCAGTTCCTGTAAACGCGCACGTTTATCCAAAGGTTGCATATGGGTTTCGGTCATTGCCCCGTCTGTTTCTTTACTGACAAAGAAGTGCTGGTGACCGCACCCGGCTACCTGTGGCAGGTGAGTGACGCACATCACCTGAGTGGATTCGCCAAGCTGACGCAGGAGTTTACCGACCACGGCGGCGGTTGGGCCGCTGATGCCAACATCGACCTCGTCAAAAATTAGCGCTGGCGTTTCCATTTTGCGCGCGGTAATCACCTGAATAGCCAGCGCAATGCGCGACAGTTCACCGCCAGACGCGACTTTAGCGATAGGCTGCAGCGGCTGACCCGGGTTTGTCGTCACTTTAAACTCCACGCGATCGGCGCCGTCGTTGCTCAGATGATGCTCATCAAATTTCACGTCGATAGTAAACAGACCGTGCGGCATCGAAAGTAAATGCATACTTTCAGTGATCAACTGCCCCAGCTCCTGGGCGTAATACTGACGCTGTTGATGCAGCGCTTGCGCCGTTTCCAGCGCTTGTTGGTGATGCTTATTAACCGCCAGCGTCAGCGTTTCCAGCGAATCGGCCTGATCGTCGAGCTGCTGCTGTTCTTCGAGCAGTGACTGATAAAGCTGCGGCAGCGCTTCCGGGCTGACGTGATGTTTTCGCGCCAGCGAAATTTGTTTAGCGATGCGCTGTTCAAGCTCAAACAGGCGATTGGGGTCTAAATCCAGACGCTCGCAATAGTGGCGTAATTCATCGCTGGCTTCGGTGAGTTGGATAGTGGCTTCTTCCAGCATATCCAGGATGCCGGAAAGCTTGCTGTCCATACCTACCAGCTCGCTAACCAGTTGTTTTGCGCTATATAACTGGCTTTGCAGGTTAACGTCTTCGCCGTCCGCGAGTAGCGCCAGAGCGTTCTGGCTGGTCGTAAGCAACTGCCCGCTGTTGGCCAGCCGTTTGTATTCTTCGTCAATTTGCTCGAATTCGCCGGCCTGCGGATTAAAGTCGTTCAACTCTTTTAACTGATATTGCAGCAGTTCCGCGCGCGCGGCGCGTTCCTGGCTTTGTTGCTGGTGATGGGCGAGATCGCGGCAGCTTTGGTGCCATAATTGGTAGCGGGCAGCCATCTGCTGTGCTAAAGCGGCTTCGTTGGCATAGCTATCCAGCAGCGATTTTTGCTGTTCGGGTTTGGTAAGCTGCTGGTGCGCATGTTGACCATGAATTTGAATCAGCAACTGACCGAGCTCGCGCAATTGAGACAGGGGCACAGCGGTGCCGTTAATAAAGCCCCGTGAGCGGCCATCGCTGCTGATAACGCGGCGAAGTAAGCATTCGCGACCTTCTTCAAGCTGGTTTTCTTCCAGCCAGCGCAATGCCGCAGGCGTGTCTTTCAGCGCAAAGCGGGCACACAAATCGGCGCGGGTCGCTCCGGTACGGACCATATCGGCCTCAGCGCGACCGCCCAGACACAGACCCAGGGCATCAATCGCAATAGATTTACCCGCGCCGGTTTCACCAGTAATGACGGTCATTCCGCTCTGAAAATCGATCTCAAGCTCACGAACGATAGCAAAATTGCTGATGGTCAGTTGCGCCAACATAGCTGTTTTCCTGTATGAAAAACCATGACTGTAATTAAATACAGTATAAACTGGTTTTTTATACAGTAAAGAGGCTAACGTAAAATTAGAATAATTTTTTTGACCAGCCGAGTTTTGTGCTTAATGTATTGAAATAGCTATAGTCTTTGGGATGTATCAGGTTGAGATGGTAGTCGCAGCGGCGAATCAGCACATCTTCTCCTTCCTGAATAGGCAGCGCTATCTGACTGTCGCAGCTAATTTCCAGATCGCTACGGCGATGCGAAAAACGCAGACGAATCGTGCTACTGCTGTTAATGACTAACGGGCGCGCCGACAAGGTATGCGGGAACATCGGCACCAGGGTGATGGCATCCAGTGAAGGGGTCAGAATAGGGCCGCCTGCGGAGAGCGAATAGGCGGTGGAGCCGGTCGGCGTAGAAATGATCAGACCATCAGATCGCTGTGAAAAAGCGAAGGTTTCATCAATATAAACCTCGAATTCGATCATATGCGCCACTTTTCCCGGATGCAGCACCACTTCATTAATGGCTGTGCTGATACGCTTCTGGCGCTCCTGTTGGCAGACCTGCGCTTCCAGCAGAAAACGTTTTTCGGAGATATAGCGCCCTTCCAGCACATCAGATAATTGTTGCAGGGCGTTGTCCGGATCGAGATCGGTCAGGAAGCCAAGATTACCGCGGTTAATGCCAATCACATTGATGTCATAACGCGCCAGCGTACGCGCTGCGCCAAGCATATTGCCGTCGCCGCCCACAACTACCGCCAGATCCGCCTGTTGACCAATTTCCGCCAGCGTGCCGGTTGACACATTTTTTAGCTGTAATTCGTGGGCGATTTGTTGCTCCACAATGACCTCATAACCCTGATCGCATAGCCAACGGTAGAGCATTTCATGTGTCGTGAGTGCGGTGGGATGACGCGGATGCCCCACAATGCCGATACACTTGAAATGATTATTCATTTTTCTGAGGTCCTTGTAGCGAAGATTGATGACAATGTGAGTACTTCCCTTGAAACCCTGAATCTGATCCCCATAATAAGCGAAGTTAGCGAGATGAATGCGAAAAAAAACGCGGAGAAATTCATGAGTAGTAAAGAACAGAAAACGCCTGAGGGGCAAGCCCCGGAAGAAATTATCATGGATCAGCACGAAGAGGTTGAGGCAGTTGAACCAAACGATTCTGCTGAGCAGGTGGATCCGCGCGATGAAAAAATTGCGAATCTGGAAGTTCAGCTTGCAGAAGCCCAGACTCGCGAACGCGACACCGTGTTGCGTATCAAAGCGGAAATGGAAAACCTGCGCCGTCGTACTGAACAGGATATCGAAAAAGCGCATAAATTCGCTCTCGAGAAGTTCGTCAACGAATTGCTGCCGGTAATCGATAGCCTGGATCGCGCGCTGGAAGTTGCAGACAAAGCCAATCCGGATATGGCGGCAATGGTCGAAGGAATTGAGCTGACGCTGAAGTCTATGCTGGATGTGGTGCGTAAATTCGGCGTGGAAGTGATTGCTGAGACCAACGTGCCGCTGGACCCGAACGTGCATCAGGCGATTGCGATGGTGGAGTCGGAAGAGGTTCCGGCAGGCAATGTGCTGGGTATTATGCAGAAAGGCTATACGCTGAACGGTCGTACCATTCGCGCGGCGATGGTGACTGTAGCGAAGGCGAAGTAAAAGTCTGATGGCCGATGTAAAGTCGGCCATTTTTTTAGCTTAAAAAATCCTGCACTTCCAGCCACGGCGTGTTGAAATCCTCTATTTTTTTATATTCGCTCATTGGCAGAACGACCACATTATAGGTGTCAGATCCTTCATTCAGATCAAAAATCTGGAAGCCCCTCTTATTGAGTTCGGTCTGGATGCGTTCAAAGATCTCGTCAAGGTAACGGTCTCCGGCTTCACAGACATCGGAGATTTCATCCTCTTGGGTTATTTCGACAAGAAGATTTCTTAATTCCTCAGAATCCGTCAGGTTTTTTGTGAGTTCATAAAAGCGATCTGCGGCAAAATTAGCCAGTTCGCCTTCTTCATCTTCACCTTTCCAGTCAACGAGGTGAATAAATCCTTCGCCGCGTAGAACTTGTAAAAATGCCTGTGCCAGCTCGTTATTTCCGAGATCGCCACCGCTACAATCCAGGACGTCCTGCAACCCATATTCGTCTTCATCTTCGTCTTCAAAGATTTCAGGTTGCGTCGAAAGTTGAGAGAAAATAGTGGGCCATAAGGTTGGGTTGTGCGATAAAAAAACGTTGGCGACGACGTTGAGGTCGTCTGCAAAATTCTTATCCCATTCAATTACATAATTTTCTGACATAACATCAATATCCTTTCTGAATGCCTGAAAAGACATTATTGCATTGTTAAGTAAATGGCAGGAATTGATGGAATCTTAAAAGACGGCGATAAAAAAGGCGAACCGGAGTTCGCCATTGTGTTACTCCGCCACACTCTCGCGCAGCGGCTTTACCGGTACAACCTTTACCTGCTTAATCATATTTTCCTGTACATCGAGAATATCGATATCGTACTGCTCAATGCGCACGCGCGTGCCAGCAACCGGAATTTCCTCCAGCGCCTCCAGAATCACCCCGTTGACGGTGCGCGCGTCATCTTCCGGCAGGTGCCAGTTAAACGCTTTATTGATTTCCCGGACGTTGGCGGTACCGTCAATAATGACCGAACCGTCGTTTTGCGGCGTGACCTCTTCCGCCAGTGTCGGCGACATCGAGGTGGTGAAGTCGCCGACGATCTCTTCGAGAATATCTTCCACGGTGACCAGACCCTGGATATCGCCATATTCGTTGACGACTAATCCGACTTTCTTTTTATTGCGCTGAAATTTAATCAGTTGCGTACTGAGCGGCGTACCTTCCGGGACGTAATAGATTTCATCGGCGGCGCGCAGCATCATCTCTTTGGTGAACTCTTTTTTCTCGGCCATTAACCGCCAGGCTTCACGCACGCGCAGCATACTGATGGCGTCATCCAGCGAATCGCGATAGAGCACAATGCGTCCGTGCGGCGAGTGGGTAAGCTGCCGCTCGATAGACTTCCAGTCGTCATTGATATCGATCCCGATAATTTCATTACGCGGCACCATGATGTCATCCACGCTGACCTTTTCCAGATCGAGAACCGACAGCAGCATATCCTGATTGCGGCGAGAGATTTGCGAACGGGATTCATGCACGATAGTGCGTAATTCCTCTTTGCTTAACGACCCACTAACCACGATGTCCGTTTTAATTCCCATCAGACGCATCAGCAGGCGGGTGATGGTGTTAAGTAACCACACCAGCGGCATCATCAGTATCTGTAACGGCGCCAGCAGGAAGCTGCTGGGATAGGCCACTTTTTCCGGATAGAGCGCGGCGATAGTTTTGGGCAGGACTTCAGCAAAAACTAACACGACAAACGTCAGTACCCCGGTGGCGATAGCCACGCCGGCGTCGCCGTAAAGCCGCATACCCACAATCGTGCCGAGCGCCGAGGCAAGAATGTTGACCAGGTTATTGCCGATCAGCACCAGGCTTATCAGTCGGTCGGGTTTACGCAGTAATTTTTCTACCCGTTTTGCCGAGCGATTACCTTGCTTCGCCATATGGCGTAAACGGTAACGGTTTAGCGTCATCATTCCAGTTTCGGAACCGGAAAAATAGGCCGAGATGACCACCATGATGATTAATATGATAATCAGCGTGGTGGTGGAGATGTGTTCCAGGGGAAACTCCTTTAAAAGCTTAGCTTACAAATTGCTGTAATATGCGGCTACCAAAATAGGCCAGCGTCAGAATACCCGCGCCTGCGACGTTAAACCACACGACCCGGCGACCCCGCCAGCCTTCATGGTAATGCCCCCACAGCAGAACGATATAGACAAACCATGCCACGATAGAGAGCACGGCTTTATCAATATTTTCAGTACTGAACAGGTTATGCATGTAAAACAGGCCGGTACACAGAGTAAGGGTCAGCAGTACGACGCCAATCTGCGTGATATGAAACATTTTGCGCTCAATGCTCATCAATGGCGGCATTTCATTACTAAACGCCAGCTTTTTGTTCTTCAACTGATAGTCGATCCACGCCAGCTGTAGCGCATACAGCGCGGCGATTATCAGCGTCGCGTAAGAGAAAAGCGACAGACCGATGTGCACCATCATGCCTGGGGTCGCTTCCAGATGCGTAATATATTCATTAGGCATGAATGTGGCGAAGGCCAGGTTAATCAGCGCAAAAGCATAGACAATGGGCAGAAGTAGCCAGCCGCGATTACGCGACGCGACAATGGTCATCACCGTGCAGATCATCAGGCTGACCAGCGAACCGACATTCAGCAGGCTCAGGTTTTGTCCACTGTCGCCGCCGGGCAGAATACGCGATTCCAGCGCGACAGCATGGCACACCAGCGCGATGACCGCAGAAAGAATAGCCATACGCCGCCAGCCGCTGTTTTTTTGCAACAGTCCGGGAACGATCAGCGCGAGGCTGAAGGAGTAGGCGACAAGGGCAAGTAAAGCAAAAACGGGCATAGTTGTGTCGACAGTTGACCAGTGAGAAAGAGAAGCAGTATAGCGTTACGTGACCGCAGCTCCAACCGTTGCATAACAACAAAGACGGCTTCATGGTATACTGTGGCGAAATTCTGTAACTGTGTCGCTGCGGCGACCAACCGTTTCCACCCCAGGCGAGAGACAATGTTTGATAATTTAACCGATCGTTTGTCGCGCACGCTGCGCAATATCAGTGGCCGTGGGCGCCTTACTGAAGACAACGTTAAAGAGACGCTGCGCGAAGTGCGCATGGCGCTGCTGGAGGCTGACGTTGCGCTGCCGGTAGTGCGTGAGTTCATCAATCGCGTAAAAGAGAAAGCGGTTGGTCATGAAGTTAACAAGAGCCTGACCCCAGGGCAGGAGTTCGTCAAGATTGTCCGTAGCGAACTGGTTGCGGCGATGGGCGAAGAGAACCAGACGCTGAATTTAGCTGCGCAGCCGCCAGCCGTAGTATTGATGGCGGGTCTGCAGGGGGCGGGTAAAACCACCAGCGTCGGTAAGTTGGGTAAATTCTTGCGCGAGAAGCACAAGAAGAAAGTGCTGGTCGTCTCTGCCGACGTCTATCGCCCGGCGGCGATCAAACAGCTCGAAACGCTGGCTGAACAGGTTGGCGTGGATTTCTTCCCGTCTGATGTCGGCCAGAAACCGGTTGATATCGTCAACGCCGCGCTGAAAGAAGCGAAGCTCAAATTCTACGACGTGCTGCTGGTGGATACCGCCGGTCGTCTGCACGTTGACGAAGCGATGATGGACGAAATCAAACAGGTCCACGCTTCTATCAAGCCAGTAGAAACGCTGTTTGTCGTCGATGCGATGACCGGTCAGGATGCGGCGAATACCGCAAAAGCCTTTAACGAAGCGCTGCCGTTAACCGGCGTGGTGCTGACCAAGGTCGATGGTGATGCGCGTGGCGGTGCGGCGCTCTCTATTCGTCATATCACCGGCAAGCCGATCAAATTCCTCGGTGTCGGCGAGAAAACTGACGCGCTGGAGCCATTCCATCCGGATCGTATCGCCTCGCGTATTCTCGGCATGGGTGACGTACTGTCTCTTATCGAAGATATCGAAAGCAAAGTTGACCGCGCACAGGCTGAGAAGCTGGCGACCAAACTGAAGAAAGGCGACGGTTTCGACCTGAACGACTTCCTGGAACAGCTCAAACAGATGAAAAACATGGGCGGTATGGCCAGTCTGATGGGCAAATTACCGGGCATGGGGCAGATTCCGGACAACGTTAAATCGCAGATGGATGACAAAGTGCTGGTGCGTATGGAGGCGATCATCAATTCGATGACGCTGAAAGAACGCGCGAAGCCGGAAATCATTAAAGGTTCCCGCAAGCGTCGTATCGCGCAGGGCTGTGGGATGCAGGTGCAGGACGTTAACCGCCTTCTGAAACAGTTCGACGACATGCAGCGCATGATGAAGAAAATGAAGAAGGGCGGGATGGCGAAGATGATGCGGAGTATGAAGGGGATGATGCCGCCAGGCTTCCCGGGTAGATAAATATATCGGGCTACCTTATTTGCCATTTTGACGCCGGAGTGTGCTCGACAAAACACGATAGTGTTTTGAACGCCCTTTAGGGCGGCCCGAAGGGCGAGCGGAGCGAGTAAATGCTCACGTACTGCGTGTACGCTCCGCTTTCTGCGCGCACGCCGACGCCAAACTGGCTGCAACGGTCACGCCCTGGAATCAAGCTTCATCACATGTTGATTGCTTTTTTCCCAGAAATCAGTAAAATTTTCGGGCTTTTAATATGACGCCGGGCTCCGTTCCTCGATGGGGCCCGGTTGTTTTATTCACACAAGAGGATGTTATGGTAACTATTCGTTTAGCTCGTCACGGCGCTAAAAAGCGTCCGTTCTACCAGGTTGTTGTCACCGACAGCCGTAATGCACGCAACGGTCGCTTCATTGAGCGCGTTGGTTTCTTCAACCCAATCGCTAGCGAAAAAGAAGAAGGCACCCGCCTGGATCTGGATCGCATCGCTCACTGGGTTGGCCAGGGCGCAACCATTTCCGATCGCGTTGCGGCGCTGATCAAAGAAGTAAAAAAAGCAGCTTAATCTGTCACGGTGGTCATGATGAGCAAGCAACTCGCCGCACAAGTACCCGCTGAACCGGTTGTACTGGGGAAAATGGGTTCTTCATACGGTATCCGTGGTTGGCTCAGAGTGTTTTCCTCCACTGAAGACGCCGAAAGCATTTTTGACTATCAGCCCTGGTTTATCCAGAAGGCGGGTCAGTGGCAGCAGGTACAGCTGGAAAGCTGGAAGCACCACAATCAGGATCTGATCATCAAGCTGAAAGGCGTTGACGATCGAGATGCCGCGAATCTTCTGACAAATTGCGAAATTGTCGTGGATTCCTCGCAACTTCCTGCGCTTGAGGAGGGAGACTACTACTGGAAAGACCTGATGGGCTGCCAGGTAGTCACCGCTGAAGGCTACGATCTCGGTAAAGTTATCGACATGATGGAAACCGGGTCGAATGACGTTCTCGTCATTAAGGCGAACCTGAAAGATGCATTTGGTATCAAGGAACGACTAGTACCGTTCCTCGATGGGCAGGTTATCAAGAAAGTCGATCTCGCTACTCGTACTATCGAAGTAGACTGGGATCCTGGTTTTTAAACCACCGGATAAACGGTAAAAGTCGGCGTTATGGGGATTGGCTTGTGTTTATAGGTATCGTTAGCCTGTTTCCTGAAATGTTCCGTGCAATTACCGATTACGGGGTAACTGGCCGGGCAGTAAAAAATGGCCTGCTGAACATCCAGAGCTGGAGTCCTCGAGACTTTACTCATGACCGGCACCGTACCGTGGACGATCGTCCTTACGGCGGCGGACCAGGGATGTTAATGATGGTGCAACCCTTGCGGGACGCCATTCACGCAGCAAAAGCCGCGGCAGGTGAAGGCGCTAAAGTGATTTATCTGTCGCCTCAGGGACGCAAGCTTGATCAAGCGGGCGTTAGCGAGCTGGCCACGAATCAGAAGCTTATTCTGGTGTGTGGTCGCTACGAAGGCGTAGATGAGCGCGTAATTCAGACCGAAATTGACGAAGAATGGTCAATTGGCGATTACGTTCTCAGCGGTGGCGAACTACCGGCAATGACGCTGATTGACTCCGTCGCCCGGTTTATACCGGGGGTTCTGGGGCATGAGGCATCAGCAATCGAAGATTCGTTTGCTGATGGGTTGCTGGATTGTCCGCACTATACGCGCCCTGAAGTGTTAGAGGGGATGGAAGTACCGCCAGTATTGCTGTCGGGAAACCATGCTGAGATACGTCGCTGGCGTTTGAAACAGTCGCTGGGCCGAACCTGGCTTAGAAGACCTGAACTTCTGGAAAACCTGGCTCTGACTGAAGAGCAAGCAAGGTTGCTGGCGGAGTTCAAAACAGAACACGCACAACAGCAGCATAAACATGATGGGATGGCATAGGCCCCCGAATATCAGTTTACCCAGGATAAGAGATTAAATTATGAGCAACATTATTAAGCAACTTGAACAAGAGCAGATGAAGCAGAACGTACCTTCCTTCCGTCCGGGCGATACCGTGGAAGTGAAAGTATGGGTTGTTGAAGGTACCAAGAAACGTCTGCAGGCATTCGAGGGCGTGGTTATCGCTATTCGTAACCGCGGTCTGCACTCTGCATTCACTGTTCGTAAAATTTCCAACGGCGAAGGCGTTGAGCGTGTCTTCCAGACTCACTCTCCGGTAGTTGACAGCATTGCTGTTAAACGTCGTGGTGCTGTTCGTAAAGCTAAACTGTACTACCTGCGTGAGCGTACTGGTAAAGCGGCTCGTATCAAAGAGCGTCTTAACTAAGAACGCGCTTTCGCAACATCCGAAAGCTTGTAGAAAAGAAGGGGCTGGCATTACGCTGGCCCCTTTTTTATGGGGTTGCTCCACGCCATAGACGGTTGCATGATTAGTCTGGGTCAGTGGTCTCAACGCTGAGTCAGAAACGGCCAGGCCCGTTCCTTAGTTTAGCGAGCGTTCCGCACGCCGGTGTTTAGCCTGATACATATTTCGATCGGCCAGTTCTTGTAGTTTTTCGGCAGTGGCATGTTCCCATGTCAGCGCAAAGCCAATACTCAGGGTCATCGTTATTCGCTGGCCGTTATGCAGTTCAAAAGGTCGATTAAACGCCTGGGATAGCGCTGCGCAAATACGTTGTACTTCATATTCCGAATGTACATCGTAAAGCACCATCGCAAATTCATCGCCGCCGAGTCGGTAAGTCTGATAACGGCTACCACCGAATTCCGCTAATCTTTTGGCAACCTCTATAAGTACGCGGTCGCCTGCCGCATGTCCCCAGGTATCATTAATATATTTAAAGTTATCGCCATCCAGAAATAACAATGCCGAACTGCTACGAGCGGAATTGTCCTTCATCAGCGCGTTAATACAGCTGCGAAATGCCGCGCGATTGGCAAGCCCCGTCAGCGGATCGTGCAGCGCGGTACGCAGTAACTGGGCATTTTTAGCCTGAAGCCGTAGCTGCCATTCTTCCATCTCATCCAGAAGGCTATTGAAATCCTGCGCAAACAGGTGAAATTCCGCAATACGCTCATCAGGTACCCGGCGTGAAAAATTTCGGTTAGTGCGAACGTCGTGTACAACTTCAGTAATATTTTGCAGCGCATCCACAACGCCATTGTGTAAATAACGCGTGAGCAGCAGGGCAATGCCGGATGCCAGCAGAATACATCCTGTCAGCACTGCCAGCGATAGCCAGATAAAATGACCAATAAGGCTGTCGCGGGCGACAAGCCGTACTTCGCCGATGGCCCTGCCGTTGTGCCAGACGGGTTGCGATACCGGCAATGGAAAAAGCCAGTGGCTAATTAAGCCGATGAGCTTATCGTCTGCGGCTCGCGCATCATAGCGCCATGAAGCGATAGTACGGCCATTTTTATCGCGGACCTCCGCCGCTGAAAATTGTCCCTGGCGTCCCAGTGTGGCGAGCGTTTCCGCTGCGGCCGCGTTATCGGAAAATACCAGTGCCGCTTCAAGGCTATGGGCCATTGTGGCGGCGGTCAAATCGAGATTTTTTTGCGCATACTGTTTGAGCGTAAGGACAGACGCAACGCAAATTAATAGCCAGATCAATGTCATTGTAAGCAGCACGCTGATTATACTAATCCGCCGTAGTGTGCGTTTAAATGTTGGTCTGGACAGAGAAAATTCCTTATTCATGCTTTTGATTCCGTGCAAGCATTAATACTTCTGGATTTACTCTCACGCCGCTATGCGAGAGGGAGTCCAGGTTGACGGAAAATTTGACTTCATCATTGTTAATGATCAGACAAAATGCGCTGCCAATAATACATTCGGTATTTTGCTCGGCAATTAATAACAAGGCATTAACTGGATAATGACGCGTTAACTCCACCTGATAAGCTGGCGATTCATTGCCAAAGTAAAAACCATCACAGCGGGCGCTCAGGGCTTCTTGTGTGGTACGGATGACAAGCGGTTGATAAGGGAAAGCCCAATCAGCCTCTTCGCTAAGTACCCTGACAAAACGCGCAGATGAAAATATGCATAGCCTTGGCGGCCCGGATAACGCCGGCCAGTGTGTATAACTGACGATACCGGAGACGATGGCGCGTACGGATTTCTCTTCTTCCGTGACGCGTTGAGCATACAGAGGCAAGCTTGCTAATAATAGCGATAACAGAAGGATAAATCGGTGAGAAAAACGCATTAACAAGTCCCCACCATCTTCAGTCGTAAAGCATTAAAATACATCCGTGATTGTTTGTAGCAAAATAACATTATTTTGCCATATCGTCATTATGTCTTATTGATAATATGAATAATTTAAGTGGCGTCCCTGATATTAAATTCTTGTGATAATGGTATTAATCAACCTATATCAGAAAGTAAAAATATGTGTGCGGAGAAAAAATAATCAAAAAATAGCGAGCATCGCTCATTTTACCGTTTTTCTGAGGCTGGGAATAAAATAATTCACTTGTTGTGTAAAGTTTTTGATACGAAATGGAGGGGTTTAATCGACGATTGTGCATGGTGTAAAGTTTATTTTACGTAATATGGATTGAAATCTTTACTTTTTGTGGTATGGTTTAAACATCCTCGTGGAGGATCAACTATCGCAAACAAGAAAAGACAGGATCGCCATCATGCAAAAAGACGCGCTGAATAACGTACGTATCACCGATGAACAGGTATTAATGACGCCGGAGCAGCTTAAAGCGGCCTTTCCGTTGAGCCTGGCGCAGGAAGCGCAGATAGCGCAGTCCCGGGGAATCATTTCTGACATTATTGCCGGGCGCGATCCGCGTCTGTTGGTGGTATGCGGTCCTTGTTCTATTCACGATCCTGAAACCGCTCTGGAATATGCCCGTCGATTTAAAGCCCTTGCCGCAGAGGTCAGCGATAGCCTCTATCTGGTAATGCGCGTCTATTTTGAAAAGCCGCGAACTACCGTCGGCTGGAAAGGGCTGATTAACGATCCTCACATGGATGGCTCATTTGATGTGGAAGCCGGGTTGAAAATAGCGCGTCAGCTACTGGTGGAACTGGTGAATATGGGGTTGCCATTGGCGACCGAAGCGTTGGATCCGAACAGCCCGCAATACCTGGGCGATCTGTTTAGCTGGTCGGCGATAGGCGCGCGCACAACCGAATCGCAAACCCACCGCGAAATGGCGTCTGGTCTTTCTATGCCGGTCGGCTTTAAAAACGGCACGGATGGCAGCCTGGCGACAGCGATTAACGCCATGCGCGCCGCTGCGCAACCTCATCGTTTTGTTGGCATTAACCAGGCCGGTCAGGTTGCGTTATTGCAAACCCAGGGAAATCCGCATGGCCATGTGATTTTGCGTGGCGGCAAAGCGCCAAACTATAGCCCGGCAGATGTCGCTCAGTGTGAAAAAGAGATGGAACAGGCGGGACTACGTCCTTCGCTGATGGTAGATTGCAGTCATGGTAACTCCAATAAAGATTATCGCCGCCAGCCAGCCGTTGCCGAATCTGTGGTTGCGCAGATTAAAGATGGCAATCGTTCAATCATTGGCTTAATGATTGAAAGTAATATTCATGAGGGTAATCAGTCTTCCGAACAGCCGCGCAGCGAAATGAAGTATGGCGTTTCCGTCACCGATGCTTGTATTAGCTGGGAGATGACCGATGCCCTGTTACGTGAAATTCATAAAGATTTGAGCGGCCAGCTGGCGGTGCGCGTCGCATAAGAGGTTGTTATGGTTGCTGAATTGACCGCGTTACGCGATCAAATAGATGATGTCGATAAAGCGTTGTTGAATTTACTGGCTAAGCGCCTGGAACTGGTTGCCAAAGTCGGCGAGGTGAAAAGCCGTTTTGGCCTGCCTATTTACGTGCCGGAGCGTGAGGCCTCTATGCTGGCTTCACGACGGGCGGAAGCAGAAGCGATCGGTGTCCCGCCCGATCTCATTGAAGATGTCCTGCGCCGGGTAATGCGTGAATCTTACTCCAGCGAAAATGATAAGGGGTTCAAAACGCTTTGTCCTTCTCTGCGTCCGGTCGTCATTGTGGGTGGCGGCGGACAGATGGGGCGTCTGTTTGAAAAAATGCTCACGCTGTCGGGCTATCAGGTCCGTATTCTGGAACAGCAGGACTGGCCGCGCGCCAGGGACATTGTCGCCGATGCCGGAATGGTGATCGTCAGCGTGCCGATTCATGTTACTGAACAGGTCATAGCGCAACTGCCGCCCCTGCCGTCCGACTGTATTCTGGTCGATCTGGCATCGGTGAAAAGCGATCCGTTACAGGCAATGTTGGCGGCCCATGATGGCCCCGTGTTGGGCTTGCATCCGATGTTTGGCCCGGACAGCGGGAGCCTGGCGAAGCAGGTGGTGGTCTGGTGTGATGGGCGTCAACCGGAAGCGTATCAGTGGTTCCTTGAGCAAATCCAGGTGTGGGGCGCGCGGTTGCACCGAATTAGCGCTGTCGAGCACGATCAGAACATGGCTTTTATCCAGGCGTTGCGCCACTTTGCTACCTTCGCTTATGGGCTGCATCTGGCGGAAGAGAACGTCCAGCTTGAGCAGCTTCTGGCGCTATCATCGCCGATTTATCGACTGGAGCTGGCGATGGTCGGGCGTCTGTTCGCCCAGGACCCGCAGCTGTATGCGGACATTATTATGTCGTCGGAGCGCAATCTGGCGCTTATCAAGCGTTACTATAAACGTTTTGGCGATGCGATCGGGTTACTGGAACAGGGTGATAAGCAGGCTTTTATCGACAGTTTTCGCAAAGTTGAACACTGGTTTGGCGATTATGCCAGACGCTTCCAGAATGAAAGCCGTGTGTTATTGCGTCAGGCGAATGACAGCCGACCATAATGATGACATTGACTAGTCCTGATATAGGTTGACAGTTTTTTGTCTGTAAAACGCCTGATGAACATCATCGGGCGTTTTGTATTTCAGGGCCAGGTGTGGCCGTTCATGGTTATAAATTGC